>CBFGUY010000198.1:0-6863 GCA_965651895.1 uncultured Algoriphagus sp.
GAGCATGTGGCTATTATTCGGTTCAAGTAGCTAAGTTGACCACGATGTTCCTTCTACACCTGATCCGGAAATTCCTTTCTGGGAGAAAGAGAGTGCCCAAAATCCGGGGTTTTACTTCGAACCAAGTGCTGAAAACTGTGAGACAAGATTGACCTTGGATCAGAATGGGTTGTTTAATAACGAGGAATTTCCAATAGTCATCGACGATCGGGCGATTTTCAATACGCTGATCCGCTCAAGGGTTTGAGCTTTTGGCAGTCCTCTTAGGTTAAAAAACAGAATGGGGGCTACTGTGTTACAAATGAATTGCTAGAGAAGTTGGTGGGATCATTACCACATAAGAAAATAATCCTATATAAGTTTAGATTTGGATCAGTCCGCCATACATAGTTTGCTAGCGCAGATGCAAATCTCTCCCAGACTTACCTAGGGTGTAACCAGGAGAGAGCTTACCTTCGGCTCTGCGTCGACTTTTCTTCGACATTGGTTCGACTTTTTATTTATGACTTATCGATGAAAAGCAGACCGAAAGCAGACCTAAACTGAAAGATGATGAAGCTTTGATATTCCATTTTTATCTCACTGGACGAGAGGATTGTCGGGAGGGAACTAAATTAGAATATAAGGTGCTCTAGGCTTAGAGGCAGTTTAACGTTAAACAAAATCTGATCAGGGTCAATCTGTTTAGGGCCGCAACAAAGCAGACCAGATGCTTAAGTAAACTGTTGCTGGAAATAGCTATTGCTGTCAGCCTGGAAGTTCTTTATCAACAGCTTAAACACCCACACTCTCCTTCAATAAAGATGTCACCAGCTCTACGGTTAATGGTCTCTTGTTCGCTTTTTCCCGGAGGGTATCGAAAGCGTATCTAAAGTCACATCCTTCTTTGTAGGCGCTGCATCCATAGGCTGTTTTACCCCTGATTATTGTTCCTTTTTTGCACAAAGGACAGGAAATGACCGGAGGATTTTTTTTAGAAGCCGGAGAGTTGGCTAGTTTCTTTTCTTCCAAAACGAGTTGAAACCTATCATTGAAGCGTAGCAAACCTTCTTTTTCTCCTGTTGGAGTTTTGAAGCCTTTTAAGTTGACAGTAGATCCTTTCTGAAGCAAACGTAAGTACTGATTCTCTGATATTTTCTTTCCTTCGAAGGAAAAAGGAAGTAAAAAGTCACACCCGTTTTTATAGGCGCTGCAACCATAACTCGATTTTCCTTTTAGCAGCGATCCTTCCTTGCATTTCGGGCAAGAGTGTCCCACAATTGCAGTCGCAGTGGTTGTTTTTTCTTTTGCGGGAGCCTTGGTTTCGCTGGCTTGGGATAGTTTAGCATGGTTTTGCTCCCTTAGAACCTCGACCACCAATTGCGCCACCATATGTTTCATGTTCTTCACAAAAGAACCTGCGTGAAAATTCCCTTTTTCTATCTCTTTCAATTGTTTTTCCCACTGCCCCGTCAGCTCTGCAGAGGTCAGCAGGTTATTCTTTATGATATCGATCAATTGCACCCCTGTTTCGGTGGGCAAAATCTGCTTTTTATTCCGTTCTATGTATTGTCGCCTGAAGAGTGTTTCAATAATATTTGCCCGGGTAGAAGGTCGACCAATGCCATTCTCTTTCATTAACTCCCGCATCTCTTCATCGTCAACTTGTTTGCCGGCAGTCTCCATACCTCTTAACAAAGTCGCTTCTGTATAGTGTTTGGGTGCTTTGGTTTCTTTCTCCAGGAAAGAAGGCTCATGCGGCCCTTTTTCTCCTTTTATAAAGATCGGGAGCTCATCTTTCTCCTTTTTATCTTTGCCATCGGCAGTTTCAAAAACAACCCTCCAACCTTTTTCTAAAATCACTTTTCCGGTTGTCTTAAAGGGAACTGTGTCCACTTTTCCCAATACTGTGGTATTGGCCACCACACAATCATCATAAAACACTGCGATGAATCGTCTGGTAATAATGTCATATACTTTTAAGTGATTTCCGTGCAAACTACCTTGTATACCCGTAGGAATGATGGCATGGTGATCGGTTACTTTTTTATCATTGAAAACCTTGGTGGATTTTTTCAATTTCTTGCCCAAAACGGGTTGGGTCAACGATTGATAATTCGTTAGCTTCTCCAGTATTCCCGGAGATTTGGGGTAAATATCGTTCGGCAGAAAAGTGGTATCTACTCTGGGGTAGGTGATTACTTTTTGTTCGTAGAGTTGCTGGGCTATTTTAAGCGTGTCATCGGCAGAAAGGCCAAACTTGTTATTGCAATACACCTGTAATCCCGTCAAGTCAAAAAGCTTAGGCGCATATTCCTTCCCTTTTTTCTTCTCAATGGACAGAACTTCAAAGTCATGCTCTTTTACTGTTTTGGCAAAAGCCTCTCCATCTTCTTTCTTCAAAAATTTTCCTTCCTCACAGTTAAATGTGGTCTCTCTATAGACCGTTTGCAATTCCCAGTAAGGTTGGGGCTGGAAATTTTGAATTTCTTTAAACCGGTTCACGATCATGGCCAGTGTAGGTGTCTGGACTCTACCGATGGACAGCACTTGTTTGTACCCACCGTGTTTCACCGTATATAAGCGTGTGGCGTTTATTCCCAACAACCAATCGCCTATAGCTCTGGAATATCCGGCATAATACAAATTATCGTACTTAGCAGAAGGTTGCAGTTTTTCGAAGCCTTCTTTGATGGCCTCGGTGGTCAAAGATGAAATCCATAAGCGTTTGACTTCCCCTTTGTACTCCGCCTGTTCGATCACCCATCGCTGGATCAGCTCTCCCTCTTGGCCGGCATCACCACAGTTGATCACAAGAGTGGCTGTTTCAAACAACTTTTTTACAATGTCAAATTGCTTCTTGACTCCTGCATTATTAACGACTTTGGTTTTGAACTTCTGGGGAAGCATAGGAAGGTGGCTGAGGCTCCAGCTCTTCCAATGGGGGTCATAATCGTTAGGTTCAAATAAGGTGCAAAAGTGTCCAAAAGTATAGGTTACACTATATCCATTCCCTTCATAGTACCCCTCATGCCTGTTATCAGCTCCCAAAACAGAGGCAATTTCTCGGGCGACACTTGGTTTTTCGGCAATACAAACTATCATCTGAAGCAAAAATAGTTAAAATAGCATAAGCTGAGTGGACTGACGGCGGAGTAAAGTGCTAGAAAATGAAATATATCGGTTGAACCTGCATGACGGGTAGAATTAGAAATAAGCAATTGCAAATCGGTTAGGATTAAGTGTAGGACAAGGCGTCAACAAATCTTCCAGAGGAGGATTTTAGCCCAGAGATTTTAATTCCGGGAGCGGAGCAATTCGGGAGTGAAACGATTCGGGGAGCCAGATTGCGGGGTCAGTAAATCTCACCCAGTGCCACGAGCGATTTGACTACGCCAGGTGGCGGTTCTACTTTTCATTGCTGGTATGCCGAAGGAAAGCAGATCGAATGTCGACCTAAACTAAACCCGAAATATGCATTAGCAATTCTATAACAGCCATTAATTGCTTCAAAATCAGTCATTATATTGTTGTTTTCAATCCTGCCTGATCGGCAGGCAGGTTCACCATTTCCGCCGCGGCGGACTCAGTTTCCAAACAACCTGATTTTCTTGCAATTAATGCCTTCATGACGAAACCTAATGCATAGACTGATCCATTGAAATCAAAAAAAAGTGGGCAAAATCTTTCAAGAAAGACTTTGCCCACGTGAGTGGGCCCACCTGGGCTCGAACCAGGGACCACCTGATTATGAGTCAGGTGCTCTAACCAACTGAGCTATAGGCCCTAAAGGGAAAAACGCTGGTTTTTGGCTTGTATAGTGCCATAAACCTTGGTTTTGGGAGTGCAATGTTACATATTTGAATTCAAATTCACAACAACTATTCCGAATGAAGAATGCATCTGATGCAGACTTTTTGATTTTTGACCTGGGAAATGTCATCATCGATATCGACTATCAAAGAGCCATGCAACTTATCACTCAGGAACTCTCTCCTGAGCACCACGAACGAGTAAACAGCTTTTATCTCACTGATTTTCACAAGGAATATGAAGTGGGAAAAATAGATTCTCCTACCTTCAGAGAAGAGGTGAGAGCCTACTTTCAGCAGGACTGGAGTGATGAAAAAGTAGATCTACTCTGGAATAATCTACTCCTGAAAATTCCTGAAAAAAGACTGAAATTAATTTCAGAACTGAGAGAAAAATTTCAAGTTGGGGTGCTCAGCAACACGAATGCGATACACATTCAGGCGGTAAATCAAATCCTGCAAGATGATCACGGACTGGAAAACTTTGACCCAATCTTTGATTGGGTATTTTTCAGCCATGAGATGGGACTGGCAAAACCCCACCCGGAAATCTATGAAAAAATGTTGCTGGAATTAGGCACCTCAGGGGATAGAGTGATATTCTTTGATGATTTGTTGGCAAATGTGGAAGGAGCTAAAGCAGTAGGCATTCAGGCAGTACACGTAACAGGGCCTGAAGTTATTTTCGACTTTTTCGGGAATGTATAGCAAAAAAGAATACCTCCGCCATTCACTCCTGTTTCTTTTTACACTGATCGCCACCACACTGGCGGGAGGGGAGTGGGTCTATAGCAAGTCAGTTTTAGGTGAGGGAGACAGCCTGCTTACCGTTGAGTATTTTCTGAAAAGCCTGGCATTTTCGCTTCCCTTTATAGGAATTCTCTTAATCCATGAGTTGGGGCATTTCTTCACAGCCTTATATCATAAAGTAAAATGCAGCCTACCCTATTTTATTCCAGGATGGCTAGGCTTTCTTGGGATGCCTTCTATAGGGACTTTCGGTGCTGTCATCCAGATGAAAGGCTTTGTCAATAGCCGTAAGAAATTCTTTGATATAGGGATAGCCGGACCGCTGGCCGGTTTTGTGATCGCACTTGTTGTTCTTATCTATGGTTTTACTACACTGCCCGAGGCAGATTATATTTATACAGTCCATCCAGAGTATGCTGACCCCGATTTCCAAGGGTTTGAGGAAGGGGTGTTTGAGTTTGAGCTGGGAAACAATCTGCTCTTCTGGGGGCTGGGGGAAATTTTTGCGGATCCTGAGCGCATGCCGGCTATGTCTGAAATGATCCATTACCCATATCTTTTTGCGGGGTTTTTGGCTTTGTTTTTCACTGCCCTGAACCTGCTGCCCATCGGTCAGCTAGATGGAGGGCATGTGATTTTCGGGCTTTTCCCGAAGGTTCATCGAGAGATCTCCCTAGTTGCTTATGTCCTGTTTATGGGGTTTGCAGGACTGGGACTCATCAGCCCTTATGCGCCTATTGAGGATTTGATGCTTTATATCCCGCTGTATTTAGGCTTTCTGTTCGTCTGCTTTACCAAGTCAGGTTTAGGTGTCCAGAGTAGAATCACCCTTGCATTGAGCATCGCTGCGGTTCAATATGCTTTGGCTTTCCTGTTTCCGGAGCTGGAGGGTTACCATGGCTGGTTGTTTTACGGGTTTTTGCTCGGAAGGATAATGGGGCTGAGACATCCGGAAGTGACAGGTACCAGACAGCTGGATGGAAAACGCAAAGCATTGGGAATACTGGCTATCATATTGTTTATCGTTTGCTTTTCCCCGGAACCTTTTATTTTTAAGTAGGGCCTGCTGAAAAAGTCTCAGGTATGCCAGCCCTGCGTACCGGCAAGGTAGGTTCAAGGCGGCCGAGTGAAGATGTATGCTTATGCCTCGAATGAGGCCAACATAGAAGATGGTATGCTTGAGACTAGCTCGAAAATCTCGATTTTGAGATTTTCTGATGCATGGATAAAGGCCTATTCCCCTCAATAAGCTTGCACTTGCTTAAAAACCCTACACATAAAAAAAGGTTAATCATTCAAAATGATAGCTTTTGATTTATTATTGGCATTTTTCAGCATGTCCTAAATAGGAAGGGGTAGAGATTCAGCTTAGTCGAATTTCTACCCCTTCTAAAAGCCCAAAATCCCGTACATCGAGTCTGTAGGGTGGGATGATATGAAAATCCGGGAGTCTGTTTTACAGATTCCGGTAAGCTAAGATTCCGCCTGTTGTATTGCGGACTTTTGTAAAGCCTTTGGATTCCAAGAACTTCTTCGCGTTCATACTTCTGGCCCCAGAGCGGCAGTGTACTACGATTTCACTGTCTTTATAGCCTTCCAGTTCTCCCAGTCTTGATGGCAAGTCTGCCAAAGGGATATTCTTAGCTCCCAGGTTGTCGTCTTCGTATTCCCATTCTTCACGAACATCTAGAAATACAAATTTCTCATTCTTATCCAATCTGGATTTCAGGTCTTCTACGGTTATGTCTTCCATATTATTATTTAACTAGTACTCTATACGATTGTACACCTTCTTCGGTGGTCATGTTTAACACATATATGCCAGGACGTTGCCCGCTAAAATTAATGATTTCTCCTTTGGAAGAGCGTTGCCGCTCAAGAAAAATCTCTCTTCCGAACGTATCAAAGACCCTGACTTCACTGAAAGCCCCCTCTAAGTTGAGCTGGGTCTCTACCGGATTTGGGTAAATCCTTATCTCCTCCTCAGGGGCGGAGATCTCTTCAAAAGGTGCCTCCAGGCTGATGTGGGGCCTGATCATCAGAGAACCCTTTACCTCTTCATTTTGAGCCCAGGCACCTACTACGTTGTAGAAAAGCTTATCTCCGGTATCATTCACCTTGTCCAGTCCCACGTGCAGAAAATCATTGGTAAATTGGGTAAAACCTATGTAAAAATCCCCTTCCACCTGGATGTTGGTATCGAGTGAATAATAGAGGAATTCCTGGCCTGCTTCCTTCACCGGGATCAGCTCCTCACGGGTGAAGAGAGGTTCCTGATCCAGGTCTTTCCAGACATTGATATCCACAGCTTGATTGGCTTGC
>CBFGUY010000199.1:0-6813 GCA_965651895.1 uncultured Algoriphagus sp.
GTCTATTCAAAACAACCGGAGTGTCCTTTCTGGCAGGCTTGGCCGGAGCTGCAGTCTGGACATCGATTAACTTTGTGGAAACAGAGCAATTCCATGATTTGCCTCTCTCCAATCAAACAGAAGTCAGTTTCACCTCCCAATATCAACCTTCCTCAAGGCCACACATTGCTACGGATGTGCCAGTTTCATTTGTGGAAGCATCAGAAAACAGCACAGAATCTGTTGTTTTCATAAAAAACTTTTCGGGAACTGATCCCAGAAGATACAGTATGTTTGATTACTTCTTCGGAGGCGGCGGCGTACCCACACAGCAAGTGAGTACAGGATCCGGTGTGATCATCTCTTCGGATGGCTACATAGTCACCAACAATCACGTAATCGACAGGGCGGAAACCATAGAAGTGGTACATAAGAAGAGAACATTCAAAGCCAAATTGATCGGCACAGATAAAAATACAGACATCGCTGTACTGAAAATCGAAGGAGAAAATCTGCCCGCAATAAAACGGGGAAGCAGCCGGGATCTGAAAATCGGTGAGTGGGTACTTGCAGTTGGAAATCCTTTCAACCTTACCTCTACTGTCACCGCCGGAATTGTATCGGCAAAAGAACGACAAATCAATATCCTGGGAGGGGATTTTCCTCTGGAAAGCTTTATTCAGACAGATGCTCCTATCAACCCGGGCAACTCTGGAGGCGCTCTTGTCAATGTAAATGGCGAACTTGTTGGGATCAATACTGCTATTCTGTCCAGAACAGGGTCTTATACAGGATATGGATTTGCCGTTCCGGTGGATATAGCATTGAAAGTCTCCAATGACCTGATACAATATGGCGAGGTTCAAAAAGCTATTCCGGGCATAGAAGCGGTAGAGATCACACCTGAGCTAGCAGAGGAAATGAACATCAAAACCCTGGATGGGGTCATAGTCACCCATGTGATCAAAGGAGGTGCGGCAGAGCAAGCCGGATTGCAACGGAACGATGTGATCACCAAACTAGGAAACCAGATAATTACAGGAAAGGGAAGCTTTGAAGAAGCATTGTCCTATTATTATCCAGGCGATGACCTTAGTGTTGATTTTCTACGGAAAGGATCTTCAAAAACAGCCGATCTCCGACTTCAAAACCTAGAAGGTGGGGACGGCGTAATCAAGCGAGAATTCTATAGTTCAGGTATTTTAGGAGCAAGACTAGAGGCTGTCAACACCATTGAGAAAGACAAATTCGGAGTGGATTATGGAATTAAAATCACCGGATTGACACGAGGATATCTACGGGAGCTTGGCTTGCGTGAAGGATTCATCATCACCCAGATCAACGGAAACCCTGCAGAGGATCCCAATAAAGTAGGCGCCTATCTGGAGAAATACAGCGGAAGGCTTTTATTGGAAGGTGTGGCTTCCAACGGACAGCCCTTTATGCAAAGTTATAGTGTGAGGTAGCAAGTCCTTTTTCTCTCAACTGGCTAAAACAGGTAACTGCTCAGATTAAGTAATTTATCCGATAGAATGAGTAGCAACTTCCTTTAGTGGGTAGTTTGAGAAGCAGGAAGGTCTTCCGTAAAAATGGAGATACCTTCGGAGCTTAGGCAAGCCCCCCACAGCTGATAAGTTCCAGGTACATCTGATGATTCCCATTCGAAAGTTTGGCTTGGCGATACCAACACCTTTGATTCCCATAGCAAAATGGGACGGAGATCCGGTAGAGCTGAGTCAAGCTTTTTATTGACTTGCACCAAATCATTTATCCCCAAATAGTGGGAATAGTTTTCTTTCTGAACTTTCAATGGATCCTGAAATTCCTCCTTCATTTCGATGCTTACAACCCCAAATCTTCCCAGTATTCCAAATCGCTTCTGGGATTGGATGGAGTTATAAACAGCTATGGATTTTATCTGATGAAAAGGAGTTTCCATAAGTTCCCCCAGCCTGAAGAGAGGCGATCCATTAAACAAAATCAGGGGACCGGAATCGTATCGGAAACCAGCATTAGCCGGGGACAGGTATAACTCGTATGTATTTTTGCTCCGTTTTACGGAAGCCTTTGAGACTATACCTGAAAAGGACTCTCTCAACGTGGCAATACCAGAATAATCACTAGCCAGATACATTTGATCAGGAGCGACATGTCCTGATTGCTCTGAGAGTGGTTCATAGCTACCAAATTCAGTCCGGTAAACCTGGTCTACATATTTCCGAGTCCTTTTATGATCTAAAATTTTCACAACAGCTTCGCTGAAAGGCACTGTATTTTCAAATGGTTTGAATTGATTGTTTTTCCAGGCTGAAAGATACGACTCCACCTCTCCTATTGGCGTCCCTAAGTTGTCGGATTGAAATGCCCAGACAGATGAAGAACCGGGATGACGTATCAGCTTATCCCCATATTCCGCACTATCACGCCATGAAAACTCCTCAACCAACCCCTGATCCAGAAAATAAACTGAGATTCTTGAGTTAGGGTCATTGACAGGCGGCACTAAGTTGAATTTGGGTGAATTATCTACTACCACTTCCGACTCTTTTACTGTTCCAAATACCGGAGACGCTTCGAGTTTTGGATCGTACACTTTCAAAACCACTAATTCCGTTACATCGGAATTTGATGAGATTTTAGCTGAGCTTGATCCTAATACAAACTTAATCGACTGATTATCAATCACATTTTGTTCTAACAAATCTAAATCCGGATCAGCATTTTTGGGGAGGGAAGTCGATGAAAAAACAGCAGGATTATAGACATGGATAGTAGCCTCAGTCTGAAAATCCGAGCCGGGGACATGAGCCACCAGCTTGTAATTCCCTGTAGCCAGCTGTTCTGGTAATAACAAAGCACATGTTGCTTTTCCCAAGGAAACATTGAATCGCTCGATTGTTACAGTTTTCCCTGTATTATCAACCAAATACAGATTCAGCAGCTCTTCTTTTTCAACTGGCTTACCGTAATTATCTACAGGAAATACCTGTAAAGGAACTACATCTCCACTTATAAATATCGAGGAAGAGACAACCATGCCCACTCTGCTCTGTGTATCCTGAGCCAAAGCCAGGCTTCCTCCCAAATTAATGAGAAAAAACGTTACAGATAAATAGGTTAGAATTCGTGCCACCATGATGGTTTTTGGTTGGAAATATCAGTATGTGCCCCTCTATAATCCAGGCAATTGCTACAGCCTGCAGGAGGAATGAATGGTACGCCAGGAATTGGCTCACAAGGATCAGAAAATGTCAGCTGATAAGGTAAATCTTCAGGGAATAGCATCCATCTATAGGAGGACTCATGGGCTACAAAGAAGTAGCCCGAAACCTTCTCTTCAGCATCAGCGACATTACGGATATTGGTCACCAACTCAAATGGAGGAGGGTCAAAGATACCTCCTCCACTTTGTTGCTGTGTAGCAAGTTGATCCCAAAACCGATATCCTTCGGGCGACAGGCTATATTGGGTGATGAACGCCGAATAACCATACTTAATCTGCTCATTATCGTCTGTTTCCAGGAAAAACAAATCCCGGTTATACCCCCCTGTCTTGTCCTCCCATACTTTTATAGCCTGGTATTCATAAAGATTAGTCGCATAGCATCGCTTGTTTGGATTACCCTCCCCAAGCATTGATGTTTCGAAAATCCAACTCGGTACAATTTTCCATCGAAAATGGAAGGTTTCTGCCGAATGTTCTTTTAATGGTACAGAAACCTGAACACCTCTCTGCTCGACTAGTTGGGGCTGACTATCTACGTTAATGCTCTTCAGGATCGTCTTATATTCCACATCTACTTTCTCAATGGCTGGAGCGGGATGAATCCCATCCTCGTCGGATTCGTATATTTTCCCATCAGAAGTCTCTATACGCACTTTATAAGTCACGCCTACCTTAGCAGAGAAATCAGCATCCCCGATCAAGTATTTTTTAGCTTCTGGGTTCCAGAGATAGGCATAGCTTTCACCCTCAGAAGTCAATAGGGTAACCTTGGCATCAGTAATCACCTCATCCAAGACATTGTTAACTACACTAGTCCATCGCAACGCCACATAAAATCTCTGAGGAGGTGCAGCCTTTTTACTTTGCTCTAGGTAGGAAATATTTGAGATAAAGCCGTCCACAACCAGCCGGCGTGGTTCACTTCCTGTCTCGAAGGAAATGGGATCAATACAGGCAGTCAATATCAGTAAAAGCGCTATTGCAAAACTCTGTCGCATCTTTATAATTTAAAATTGTATGAGATAGACGGAAAGGCACTGCCTAATACGGAGAGTTGGAAAGCATTTCCTCTTTGGGTAAAATACACTGAGAAAGGATTTCTCCTCCCGTACACATTATAAATGGAGAATACCCACTCCCCGTCAATAGCTTTCTCTTTTTTCAACCCGCTTTTCAACGTAAAGGCCAAATCCAATCTGTGATAATCCGGAATCCGATATTGGTTTCTGTCACTGTAATTCAGCACAGAGAGAATGTCTTCATATTGAAATTTGGAAACAGGAACCGTAATTGGTCTGCCTGTAGAATAGGCAAAGTTTAGGTTCATAGAAAACCTTCTGCTTACCTTGTAATCCATGACCAAGGAGACGTCATGGGGCTTGTCATAGTTGGCTGGGAAAAAGTTTCCGCCATTGATTTTTTCCTCTTTGAACGGAGATTCGTCAAACTTCCTTAAGCTTCTAGAATAAGTATATCCTACCCATCCTGTCAGCTTTCCGCGATTTTTCCTAATCAAAAATTCTGCCCCATACGCTTTTCCTGCGCCTTGTACCAAATCCGCATCCAGTGTTTCATTTAACAAAATTGTTGCGGCATTCTTGTAATCGACGATGTTTTGTATATCCTTATAATAGCCTTCCACAGATACTTCAAATAGATTATCCTTCCAGTTTTTGAAAAAACCCAAGGTGTATTGATCAGCGATAGAAGGAGACAGGTTATAGCCTGAGGACTTCCAATAATCCACAGGTGAAATAGCAGCCGTATTTGAAATCAGATGGATATACTGTTTCGTCCGGTAATAGCTGAGCTTGATCGAGCTGGAAGGAGTAGCTAGCCATCTAAAAGAAGCCCTGGGCTCTATACCGAAAAAAGACTTCGCTATTTCATTTGAGCTAAAGCTCAAAGTATCTGTGATAGATGCCGATGTTCGAGGCTGATCAGGATCAAATTCAAAATAACTTCCCCCTAAAGCTAAATAATTAGAAATCCTCAACCCGTACACCAGGGATAAACGCGGGGAAATGATGTACTCATCATTCAGATAAACGGCACTTTCAAGCGCATTTTCCTGCGGGATTCGCACCATCTGGGAGGTGGTGTTTTCTCTTCCTGGAGTAAATTCCCCATTATTGAAATCATAATAAAGGGAAGTAAAGCCAAAATCGAATTTATGGGAATTTCCCAATTCATAGGTAAAATCGATTTTTCCCTGATAGTTTAAAATACCTGATTGATAGTCGAAATCGTAGCTGGCTTCAGTATTCTGAATATTACTTTGGAAATCACTCACTACCACCTGTGCCTGCATCAGGAATTTATTGCTGAATCTATGTCCCCATTTTAGAATACCGAGTTTGGTTTTCCACACATAAGCAGTATCCGATGCAAATTCAAAATTATCCTCACTGAGGTATCCAGAGAAAGTCAACACATTGTTTTCATCTAGTGTATGGTTGACCTTAAAATTAACATCATAGAACCCTGCAGCACTTTGATAAAGATCCGGATCCTTCATCTGCCTGAGCATCCAGTTGGGGTAAGCAGTTCTTCCAGATAGCAAAAAAGTGGTCTTGTCTTTCTTCAATGGACCTTCTACTAAAAGTCGGGAGGAAATCAAACCTATCCCACCCTGTACTTCCATCCCTTGGGAGTTTCCGTTGCGAAGGTTCACATTAAGCACAGATGAGACTCTCCCGCCATAATTAGCCGGGCCACCTCCTTTGTATAATTCCACATCCCTGATCAAGTCTGAATTAAATGCACCAAAGAAGCCAAACAGATGGGAACTATTATATACAATTGCCCCGTCCATCATGACCAGATTTTGTCCCGGATCTCCTCCACGAACATTAAAACCAGACGTCCCCTCGCCGACTGAACTCACCCCCGGAAGAGATATAAGGCTTTTGACTGGGTCAACCTCGCCCATAAATGTGGGCAAGCTTTTGATTACCGCAATATCCAGAATTTCCCTACCGGCAATTTTCTCGGATACAGAAACATCCTGGCTTCTAGCGGTAATAGTGAACTCTTCTAATTTGAGCGTTTCGTTGAAAAGTCCTACATCCAGTTGCCCAGTATTGATCAACTGAATCGGAACGGATTGAGGTTCATATCCTGAATACTGAACCAGTAACTTATGCTTTCCAGGTATAATCTTCAGTTCATAGTTGCCGTCTAGGTCTGTAACCACTCCCTTTTCGCTGCCTACTACTTGTATGCTTGCCCCTATCAATGGTTCATTTTCGCCTGCATCCGTGATCCTACCAGAAAGTGTGACTGGCAAATTCGAGTTTTCCGGCTTTCCGGCTCCTATTAGTTTGTATCCATTGAGATTGGCATCATCTTCTTCCCACTTCTCGTAACGGTATGCCTCTAGCCCTTCCTGGTTGACAATGATCAACAGCTCGTTATAGTGGACAATACTATAACCATAATTTTTTAATAGGTTTTCAATGTAATCTATAGCGTTTTCACCTTGTTTGGCAGTAACAAGAAAGGCTTCTATTCCCCACTCCTTTTTATAGAAAAATCGGATCTCCGTATGTTTTTGAAGATTATCCAGCACCACTGTAAGGGGAGTTTCGGAATAGTCCTGATCAAAG
>CBFGUY010000200.1:0-6768 GCA_965651895.1 uncultured Algoriphagus sp.
TCATAGAATTCGTGATAGATCTTCATGTTTTCATTAGTAGCCCCATCTCTGTCAAACAGATCACCCCACTGCGGAGAGGTAGCTTCCCATATAAACGTGCCCAATCCAAGACCATTAGGAAGGTTCTTTACTATCTCGTTTACTTCTCTTTTGTGTTCTTTGTATTCAGCTATGACCAAAGGCTTATTGTATCGCTTGGCCAGCTCGATCATATTGGCTTCCATAGGATCGAGCTCCCCATGCCATTCTGGATAGTAAGACTGGCCGATAATGTCAAATACCACATCTCTGGCGATGATTTTATCAAAGAATTTGATGGAATTTTTCAAATCATGGGCTTTGGCAATATGCACCATGATGTTGATGGATGGATCTACCTCTCTGACAGCCGCACTTGCACACCGTAGCAAAATGCTGAAGGATTCTGCGGAATCACCTTCTATTTTCCCATCAGGCCAAATCATCCCATTGTGGATTTCATTGCCTACCTGAACCATCTCTGGCCTTACTCCTTCGTCCACAAACCGCTGTACGACTTCATTGGTATAGGTGTAAACCTTCCCCTCAAGCGCAGCCCCTTCCAGCCCTTCCCATGAAGCAGGTTTAAACTGTTTACCAGGATCAGCCCACGTATCACTGTAATGAAAATCCAACAGAAAATTCATTCCTGCGGCCTTCACTCTTTTTGCCATTTCCAGTGTTTTCTCCAATCCGCCATAACCTTCCTTGGAATAGCCATTCTCTGCGGTTGGATCTACAAATAAGCGCAGTCGGATAAAGTTAAAGCGATTGTCTTTTAAAATCTCTACCACATCTTTTTCAACACCATTATCGGAATAGGCAGTGCCTCTGGCTTCCATTTGCGGAACGAATGAAATGTCCGCACCGATAATAGGCTTATCCAATGCTACTGTTCTGATGTAAGGAGCTTTTACTTCCGGTTGAAAATCAGAATCCGAATAGTCATCGTAGAGTTGATCGTAGATTGTCAACAATTCTTTTGAAGCTTTTCCTTCTTTATCAAAAAATGCGCGGGTGGGTTCCCAGGCCATCGTCCCGAATCCTAGACTATTTGGAATAGAGCGGACGATATCATTGATAGCCTTGATATTATCTTGATTTGCACCGTATTCACAGATGGCAATTGGCTTTTTATAGGTAGCAGCAAGATCATACACATTTATCTTCAGATCATCATAGGTGCCATGCCACTTTTCATAATAAGAAAGGCCTATGATATCATACTCAGCGCCATACTTTTTCATTTGGTCAAGAAACTCCCTGGACAATAAATTTTGCCCTCCTAAAGCCAGATGAACCATGATCTTAGCATCAGGTAGTACTTCACGTACGGCATTCTGTCCTGATTTGTACAAGCCCATCAATCGCTCCCAGTCTTCTTCCGTGGCATAATCCATTACTTTACCATCAGGCCATACCATTCCATGGTTGATTTCATTCCCTATCTGGATGATATCCGGCGCCACGCCTTCCTTATCCAGCCTTTGCAATACTCTTCTGGTGTAATTGTACAAGCTGTCCTGAAGGTCATTTCCAGTAACACCCTCCCAGGCAGAGGGCTTGTACTGTTTGTCTGGATCAGCCCAAGTGTCACTGTAGTGAAAATCCAGTGTAAATTCCATTCCGGCCTTTTTTATGCGCTTCGCCATAGCTATGGTATGCTCCAAATCGCAAAAACCATTTTCAGAGTAGCCGTTTTTTGCTTTGGGATCTACAAAAAGCCGCAGTCGGATGTTATTGAATTGGTGGTCGGACAGAAGTTCTACTATATCCTTCTGCTTGTTGTCAACATCATAATATGTCATACCATCCGCTTCCAACTGTGGCACAAATGAAATATCGGCTCCAATCCTATACTCTATTTCTTGTTTGCAACTAAAACAATTAATAGACAAGGCGATTAAAGCAAAAATCTTAAGTTTAAAGAGGTTATTCAGGGTCATAATTTTAAGTTCAATAGTTCAAAATCACTCAAGGCATCATCTTCTTCTGCACAGTCCATTCAGGTGAATCGGCAAGTCCGCTTGGATCACCCATAAAGAGTTTCCCTGCCTCCTGATCACCTTTCAGCTGCCACAAGTACCAAGCTGTAGCTACACGGGCAAACTCCCCTCCGTGCTCCTGAGCAAAAGTGCCCGGATGGCCTACATCCATATTAGCCACATATACTGGCACATGATTGATCCGCTCAAAATCGTCCATCCCATTGTTATAGGCTATATCAGACTCTCCTCCCAATAAATACAAAGCCGGCGAATGTAATTTCTCCAAATGATCCTTTTTCAAGGCAGGCATACCGGGCATTCCCTGCCCCTGATACGCCAGAATCCCACTGTTACAAACCACTACCGTCGTGACCCTAGGATCCGGAGCCGCTTCCAGTGTCTGTAAGCCACCGCATGACATGCCGCTTACAGACACTTTTGAAGTATCCAGTTTACCATAATAAGGGCTATTCTTATCTTCATTGGCTGCTATAGCCCAATCGATGGCATCAATCAGTTGGGATGAAAGTGATTTCTCCTGAGTTCGCTCCCCTTCTGCTGGCATAGGACCGATAGCTACCACCAAAAATCCATGGGAAGCCACCTCGCTTAGAAAATTCACATGTTCCCATGGAGAATTCGCGCAGGCGCCATTTCCCCATGCGATGATAGGCAGCTTTTCGACTTCTCCAAACGGGCTTAAATCCTGAGGTCTGAAGACCGTATGCGTAGGCAAAGTAGGGTCAGATTCCATGATCGCAGTGTATTGACCAGTCCCTCCATCTTCCACCACTCTGGATCTGCTCTGCTGAGCCATTAAGGGATTCAGCATAGAAAAAGCCATCAGCATAATCGCCGTCACAGTGAAATTCACCGTGTTTCTGACAGGTATAAGTCGAACAGTTTTTTCGGCGTGCTTATCCATGATTCTCCAAAGGACAATCAGAAACATTTTCGATAAAAATTCAGCATTTATCTTCATAGGTATTTAGGGTTAGGTTTGTTAAAAATTAATTATAGTATGAGTTAGTATTCAAGATGGACACTCGTTATGGACAATTTTGCCTCTGGCTTGTTTCCCGCTGAAATAGAAACTTGTATAACTTCTATTTCAGAAATATCTAATTGCCCAGAAGCTATCCCATGTTCAAAATAATAAGGTAAAAACCCCGGATAAGGACGTGGTAATGTAATCAAACCGGTTGGTTTCAAGCTTTTTAAAGCTAAGGAATATTCTCCATACTGTGTCCCTAAAACTACCGCACCCCCATACGATGCACCTTCTTTCGTAAGTAGGGATACTTCTATTTCCCTGGGACTGTCTTCTTTGGATTGGCCTGTCACCACCAACTTAGTTGCATTGGTCAGAGATTCCTTTCTGCCATTCACTTTATCTCCAAAATATAAGCGAAAAGCATAATTAGGCTGGCTATGCCCATCATCTGTGGGCAATTCATCTAAGTTGATATCCAGAGAAGCCTTGGAAGGATCAGCGGAAGGAATTAAGCTTACACCTTCCGACCAAGGCATATTTACCAGCTCAAAATCCCTCATCGCATCAAACAGATAAATCGCAGAGGCATCAGGTAGGATCCTGACTTCAAAAGCCTGATCCGCATAAAAATCCCACTTAGTCGGATTGCTTGCAATTCCAGATGGATAAGTGAGTTCCTCTTCTTGGGTGGTGACCACTAAGTGATACTTAAAAAAGCCATTCTTCAGCAATTCTGCCGGCACCTCGACTTCATACTTACTTTTTCCCTGATCCACCAATGGGATCTTTTTAGGTCTATTGCCCACGTAAGCATAAAGACTCACTTCTTCTATCCCCTGCTCACTGATTACCGTCGCAGATAATTTCATCGCTTTCCCCTCCGCCCATTCTATGCTGGCCGAGTGAAGCAGACTGGTTCCCTTGACAGTGGATTCCGGTGCGGAAAACTCTCCTATTTTTATATTTTTATAGACACTTTCTGCCGTCCAATTACCCGTTTTTCCATCTCTAGACAGGAGATAAGATCCAGGATGAATAGTGAATTTCCCTTCACTTGTTTTCAACCTGGTTTTATTTCCTTCATTAAGTCCTTGAACCGTGAATGATTGCCCAAGGTCATCTAAATTGACGTTCATGGTACGTGGATTCCATTGCACATCAGCCACTTTTTTATCCAGACTATTATCACCGAACAAATTATCAATCCAATAAGCATCCGGCATCACTTCCAGTCTCCACACCCCTTCATCCAGTTTATCCAAAAAATAAGCACCCAAGCCATCGTAGTGTACGAGGGGGGAATTCCCATAACCTGCGATTTCTTTCAATTGATGAGGGTTCTGCGGAACAGACTTGGTATCGTTGGTATAAAAGAACTTGTCTATGCTTACGTATTCGGCAAGATCATCAAGATAGCTGATTCTAAAGCCGTCAAACTGAAGATTGGCAGGATAATTCCCATAGTTTTTGTAAAGGGGCATTTGATGAAAAACCTCACTGGCTATTTTCAGACTCAGGGCTTTTTGGGGAGCAAACACCAAATTCATGTAGTGCGTATCGTACTCTGTATTGGCATACGCCATATAGGTGGGATCGTAAGAGAAGTGCGTAGCCCACTGAATACCTGCCGTACGAAAACTCCTGGCCATGGCAGGATAGATATAAGACCTTCCTACATCAGCGGCATCAAATTCATAGACCACCTTGGCGCCCTTTTTAAAACCTTCATGATCCCTAAAAGGAATGGTGTACTGATCCACATTGGGAAGCAAATTGCCCCCGATTTCTTCCCCTGCTCCCAGTCCGGTAGGATACCATTGGAAAGTCCCCCCATCTATTTCAGCTTGGTAATAAGCATCTACCAGATGAATGCTGTGGCTTACATTGTAGAAGATTGGTTTTTTACTGCCCGTACTTTTCATGGATTCCACCATTCTGCTGACATAAGCCGTAACTTTATCCGCTGATTCATCATGATGAGGCTCATTGCTGACCTCAAATGCTATCACATCAGGATCATCCTTATAGGCGAGACCGGTGTACGGATTCACATGATTCAAGAATTGGCTGAGATAATTTGCCTGCGCATCAATCGCGTCCGGATTAGTCAAACAAGCTTCTTTTCCATATTTATGGGAAAACCCGGGTGTTTCCTGCTTCGGTTCAGGCCATCCATTCCCCCAGAAGGCGATAGGCGTCAATAAAAACTTCATCTCCCGCTCCTTCATCAGATGGATCAGGTAATCAAAATGATCCAGGTGCTCATTTTCCAACAAATTCCCTTTTTCATCACTGATCTCTGTATCCCAGACGTGTACCCGGTAAGCATCAAAACCTAGACGCGCAAAATGATAGACATCATTTCCCATCGCTTCTCGGGGATCTATTCCCAATTTTTTAGCGGTGCGATAAGCATGTGCGAAAGGAACAGTATAGTTTATCCCAAAGCCATAAATCTCTTTTCCATCAGGCCATCTCATAATTCCCTCCTGATCTACATAGACATCTTTATGCTGAGAGAAAGCGCCGTGGGGCAGTAAATAGATAAACAGAGAAACTGCTATAGTAAGGATGGTAAAATGCTTCATGATGTGTTTGTATCCCATGTATTCCGGGAAAATGGTAAGAAAGAGGCTGTCTCCTAACTCAGGCTGATAGGAAATGCTAATTATGAGACAGCCTCATAAGATAAAATCAAATGAACTTGACATAAATCCTACGTACTGGAGCAGAAACTAACAGCTCCAAAAGGAAGAATTAATACCCTTGGTTTTGAATAAGGTTAGGATTGGCGGTCAATTGGTTTGCAGGAACGGGGAAGATATTTCTATGAGGTGAAGTCTTCACTCCCTCTGCCACATTTCCTTTCCATGGCCATACATATTCGCCATCTGTAAACTGTCCGAACCTAATCAAATCCGTTCTACGGTGTCCTTCCCAAAAAAGCTCTCTAGCTCTTTCATCCAGGATAAATTCCAACGTAAGTTCACTGGAAGTAATCTGTCCCGAAGCATCTCCAAACGCTCTCTCTCTCAGAATATTCACGTAGGACAAGGCCTGTGATTGATCTCCTCCACCACCCCGCAGTACAGCCTCTGCATACATCAGGTAAGCATCCGCAAGTCTGAATAATGGAAAATCCGTATCCACCTGCACATTATGGTTGGAATCAGACAGATCACCGTTCAGTTTTCTGTTTCTGAATTTGGTGATGGCATATCCCTGTGAAAAAATCCCCACATCATCTATTTCCAAACTCTGGCCATCTGTCCAGAACAAGGCTCGTGAATCACTATCCATATCAAACTTGTTGACCAAAGCAGAAGTGGTTCTCAGTCCAGACCAGGCATCACTGGTGCCAAACATTTCAATAGCATTCATCGTCCCGCCGATCTGGGCATGTAAAATATAGACCATTCCTCCCCATGTTTGGGTTTCCACACCATCATAAGTAAGTGCAAAAATCATTTCCGGGCTGGTGTGATTGTCCGCCACAAAGCTGTGTAGATATTGATCAGCTATCTGGTAAGGGCCATTGAGAACTGGCTCTAACGCGGCGATACAATCAGCATAACGTGCCTGTCCCACATAAACTTCCGCATTGAGGTATAGCTTTGCAAGCAGCATTCCTGCTACTCCCTGATCCGCACGCCCATATTCAAATTTTGCCGGGCCCAACTGGTCTCTAATTTCCAGCAGTTCTGATTCTATGTAGGCAAATAGATCCTCCCTGGAGATTCTTTCAGGAAAAAAAGCACCCGGTAAATT
>CBFGUY010000201.1:0-6767 GCA_965651895.1 uncultured Algoriphagus sp.
TGTTCTAGTTTATTGAATTTTTGATCCCAGAATTGCCTGAATGGTTCAAGGAAATCTGCTATTTCCTTCATTTTATCAGCATTTAGATGGTAGTACATTTCTCTGCCTTGCTGTTCTTGTTTGAGCAATTCGCATTCAGTTAAAATCTGTAGATGTTTCGATACTGTCGGTCTTGCGCTGTCAAAATTGGAAGCTATCACCCCAGCTGTCATTGACTGCGAAGCAAGTAGTAGAAGGATGGCCCTTCTTGTAGGATCGGCTATAGCCTGAAATACGTCCCGTCTTAAATTCATAATTTTAATCGGTTCTAACTGTGCCATCAAAATCAATATGAAGTCACTTGACTACAAATATATATGTAGCTAATTGACTACGCAATAGTTTTCTGATTTTATACTCTGAGCAGAATTGAAAAATGTGGGACGAGTTTAATAGTGATGCAATAATTTTTCTCTGCTGGAGTACTTTTTTACTTAAATTCAGAAGTTTTCGCTAAAAAAAATGCATTTCTACAATGTCCATCCTTTGAATTGGGAAGAATGAGAAATTCTTACGAAATTTTGCTTGTATTGATTTGATTTTGAACCTATAAACTTCCTTTAACATGCTCCGAAAATCCAAAGCATTCAGCAGCTTCTCTGTGGATGATCTCTCAAAAGCCAAGATCTTTTATCATGAAATACTTGAATTGGGTGTAGAAGAAGATGAGATGGGTTTCTTATCACTACATCTGGATGGAGGTGCGGATGTGATAATTTATCCGAAGCCTGATCATGCACCTGCCACATTTACCGTACTGAATTTTCCTGTAGAGGATATTGATCAGACGGTGGATGAGTTGATATCAAAAGGGGTGAAGTTTGAGCAGTACAAAGATCCTATTAAAACAGACGAAAAGGGGATTTGCCGTAATGGTGGTGGCCCATTGATTGCTTGGTTTAAGGATCCTGCGGGGAATATTTTGTCTGTGCTGGAAGAAGTTTAAGTAATATTTAATGAGCTGAAGCCATTCACGGTTGGGGCAGGCTTCTGTTGGCTAACGCTGATGCTACTCTGCCGAAATAGAATGACTTTTAGGGAATGCGCCTCTTCTGCCAAATCATCTGACTTTCGGCTGAATAAATAATTATAGAAGGCATTTCTCTGCAAGACAATTTTTGGAGATGAAAATCAAAAAAATCCCGACCTTAATAGATCGGGATTTTTAGCTTGTGCTAGCGTGATACTTAACAGAGGTTCTGAGTGAGGACTTTAGCCCGCTCGCATCATATGCTTATAAGATTTAAGCATTTGGGGCTAACTATCCATCTATTCTTGAACTCTTCTGTTAAAATTCAATTCTAAAACATAACTACGGATTGTCGGTTTTAGAATTCTATATAGTTGGTCAATAATTGTAGGTCAAGTTTTTTAGAGTTTTCTGCT
The DNA here is from genome assembly GCA_965651895.1 of uncultured Algoriphagus sp. Classification (GTDB taxonomy): domain Bacteria; phylum Bacteroidota; class Bacteroidia; order Cytophagales; family Cyclobacteriaceae; genus Algoriphagus. Next base: position 1,426 of record CBFGUY010000201.1, read on the forward strand.
GATTCCACAAAACCCCTCACGATCAGGGTATACACTCTATTTCCTTTTAGATCTACGTTTGTAGCGGTAGCGAGGGTGTCTCCTGAACTGGATACTAAAGTCATTTTTACCTTTTTAGTATCTATACTTTCGAAATCAGAGATATTCTTAAATACAATACCATCAAATAGGGGAGTTTCGCTATCGTCTATCAGCAGAGATACATTTCCTGCGTCAGGGGAAAGATTGACTAATCTTATCTGTGCTTTATTTGAAGATGGCTCTGACCAATTGTCTTTTACGAGAAATGCGTCAATTTCACCAGCCTCTTCCACCATAAACATGGAATAGACAGAGTCTACTTTTATCTCGTATTCCTCTTCGTAAAGTGAGGTAAGGGAGTTTGGTTCAGAAAATTTGAACACTCTGTCTCCTGGGTAAAAGTTTTTGTAGGCCAAAGCCTCAGAGTACTTCAGCGGAGAATTGTTTACCTGGTTTTGGTCAGCAAAAATGATGACCCCATTATTGTCAGGAGCCCCGTTATAGATGGAAATATAACCTGCAGGGGGGTATTCGATAGGGTCATTGTCATTGTCCAGACAGCTTGTAAGCCCGAGCGTTCCGGTTAATAATGCCACAGTGGCAAGTGATTTAAAGTTTTTCTTTGCAAATGATTTTAAACTCATCATAAGTGATCGTTGGTTTAGATTTAATACGATACCATGACGCATGTTAAGGTTATTTCGCTACAAAAGTGCTAAGTATTTTTCCTACAATTTTTAACTGAAACGGGAATTTGATTGGATATCTTTTTTCATGCTTTTATTTATAGAAAGTGGCCTGCTTAATCACAGGCCACTATTTCTTGTCCAGAAAAGGAATAGGTATTAGTATTGCTCCCAGAAATTAGGAGGTGTGATTCCTAATGCACGCAGATACACGTACCCCTGTCCGCGATGATGCACTTCATTGTCAATGATATAAAACAGTGTGCTGTATCCTGTCCCTTCATATTGTCCGAAGGCAACTATCTGTTGCTGAAATCTCTCCATAGGAATGGTCTTCCAAAAGTGCTCTATCGTGTCAGTGGATTCATCCCAGCTTGCCAAAAGTGCGGATTTTGTAGTCAGTTCTTTTTTTTCCTCATCAAAAGCCTCCCATTCATCTGTAGCCAATCCCTGCGCTGTAGGTGCTGCCATTGCCAGCATTTCTTTGATCAGATTGGCAAAGGGGCGCATTCCTCCTATACTGAATTCAAACAATTCTTTCTCTGGAAAAGCTTCCAGTACTTTTCGTGTCAGCTTGCGGTGTCCCAGCCAGTGGGTCAATAGTTGGTCTTTGTTGATGATTGCTGCTGTTGTTGTTTTAGTAGTTTCCATTGTTACGGTGTTTTGATTAAGAATATTCAAATAAACAACCACATAGTGTCAGCCCTATGTCAGTAGGATTTCCAGTTTTGAATATTTTACCGGATTTTTTTCAAGTTTCTTTACTTTTAGGTAACCACTCAGAATATCCATGAACAGAATAGACCGGCTTACAGCCATCCTCACACATCTTCAATCGAAGCGGACTGTCCGCGCTGTCGAGCTTGCGGAGCGATTTAATGTCAGTTTGCGTACTATCTATAGGGATGTAAGGTCTCTGGAGGAATCAGGTGTGCCTATCATCGGTGAGGCAGGGCAGGGATATTCACTGGTGGAGGGCTATAGACTGCCCCCTATCATGTTTAGCAGGGAAGAGGCACTGGCTATGTTGGTAGCGGAGAAGTTAGTCGAAAAAAATATGGATGAACTGAGCAGCAGGTTTTTCAAAGAAGCACTGATCAAAATCAAGGCGGTCTTAAAATCTACTGAGAAGGACTTATTGGTGGAAGTGCAGGATACCATCAAAGTTTTAAAATCCGGCCCTGTCCAGGTTCAAAACAGAGCCAACAAGGCTTTTCAGGTGATCCTTCAGGCTATTTCGGAGAAAAAAGTACTGGATGCGGGATATATGACTTTTGATCCAGAGCGTAAATCAGAGAGGAAACTGGAGCCTTTGGGCTTGTTTCATTCCTTTGAACAATGGTATTTATTGGCATTTTGCCGGTTGAGAAGCGATTATCGAACGTTTCGCCTAGATCGCTTCAGCAAATTGCAGGTAACTGAAAGTTCATATTCCACTTCAAAACATCCATCCCTTCAAGCCTACTTGGACAAGGTGGCCAGCGAGCAAAAGTTATATCAGATACTTCTGGAGGTTCCTGATAGTTCTATAAAGTACTTTTCCAATTCAAAATACAATCATGGGTTTGTATCTGAGGAAAAACGCGAAGGAAATACTTATATGACATTTATGAATTCCTCAATAGAAGGGTTTGTCCGATGGATAATATCCATGGGGGATGTGGCCAAAGTCAAAGAACCACCCGAGATCAGGGGTAGGTTGGATCAATTGTTAGAAGAAATAAGACTGATGCAGCATACTGGTCAGCTTGCTAAAGCTGATAAAGGTGGGGTCTGTCAATAAAATCTCCGGAGGTCTCATTTAATGCGATATCCGGAAATCTTGCATTTATTACTTTAGATCCATCGTATGACCGCCGTATTGCGGCTTTCATTCGAAAGATAGTTTAGGTTTACTATAAATTCTGCTCAGTAGAAACCTAAGACAGGGAATAGCTTCTGAAGCTGAAATAAGAGAAACGTTGGCAGTGATAGTGGGGATTTTATTCCCTGGATTAGGGCGAAAAGGTGTTTTTTGTCCACACTGAGGCTGCGCTTGCGGACGGAGAAACTCTATGTGAATATTGTTTGGTTACAGATTAAAAACTAAAAGTAGGATTTTTTATGTGGTCATAAATAAAGGGAGTGTGCAGCATAATCCTGTTGTTTTCGGGATTTCACAAAGAAATGGACAGCTTAAAAATGTGATTTCTATGTCAAGTTAGGTAGCTTTGGGTATTAAGTTTATTCTCCTTGACGATGGAATAACATTTGAATTATTGTGTAGAATATCATGAACATCTAAACACTGAAAATTATGAATGCAAAAATATGGGGAACATCTGCAGTGGCTTTGTTAATTGCAATAAGTTGCCAACCAAAAAAAGTAGAAAATGAAGTAACAGTAGAGGAAACAGAAATTGCTGCACCGGTGGAAATCTCAATTGAGAAATTTACAGATTCACCAGGTTATTCGACTTCTTCTTTGACTTTGAAAAATCCTTCGAATACCACACTTTCAAAAGCAGGTGAGGTTGATTTTAAATTTGAAGTAGGGGATTATGAGCTTGGTGCCCAAACTGAGAAAAATGGAATGGCAGCTAACCTTGCCAATTCTGGCGATGGACAGCACATCCATTTTATCTTGGATAACATGCCTTATTCAGCACATTATGAAAGTGAATTTAAGCGTGAGATGCCAGAGGGGACCCATTATTTGGTTGCCTTTCTTAGCAGATCTTACCATGAGTCTGTGAAAAATGAAAAGTCTTTTATCGCCAAGAAAATGGTGGTAGGTAAAGCTGGGGACGACAAAAATGTTGATTTTTCTAAGCCTACGATGATTTATAGCCGCCCAAAAGGAGAATATAGCGGAAAAGACACAGAAAACTTACTGCTTGATTTCTTTTTGCTTAACACAACCCTCTCTGAAGACGGAAACAAAGTAAGGGCTACAATTAACGGCAGTGAGTTTATGCTTACTGAATGGGCACCTTATGTCATCAAGGGTCTTCCTAAAGGTGAAGTTACTGTCAAGTTGGAGCTTTTGGATTCAGCTGGTAAATTGATACCGGGTGGATTCAACGAAGTAAGCAGAACGGTAACACTGAAAGACTAACTTATACAGATAAGATTAACTAAAAAACACCGTGTGAATTGCTCACTCGGTGTTTTTTTATACAGGGTATAGAGAAATTACTTAATGGGTTCTGGTATTTCTCATCTACATGGAATAGGAAAATACTCAGTAATTAGAACTTTCATTTTATCCAAGGTTTCTTTCATAGAAATCCCGCTTTTTCCTCCAGCAGCATTTGCATGCCCCCCTCCCTCAAAGTGGGTAGCAGCTAATGCATTCACTGGGTTCTCTTTACCTTTGGAACGGAAGGATATTTTGATGATACCGTCCTTTTCGGAAAGAACAATGGCCACTTTCATTCCATTAATAGAGAGTGCAAGATTGGCTAAGCTATCCGTGTCACCTTTTTGATAGTTATATTTTCCCAATTCCTCTTTTGTCAATGGGATCAGTGCTACTGTATTTTGGTGGATTATCTCCATTTTCTCTGACATCGCAAAACCTTGCAGCCGAAGGCGACTAGCCGTATTGGTGTCATTTAGCAGTTCATGGATCAGATCATGTCTTACACCGGCAGCAAGTAATTTGGCCAGGATTTCGTGCGTTCGTGGTTTGACTGAGTTAAATCGGAAGTTTCCTGTATCCGTAAGAATTCCCAAATATAATGGTGTGCCTATTTTTTCATCCAGCAATGCTCCATTGCCGGACTGCTCAATGAATTCTACGATCAGCTCCGCAGTAGATGATGCTGAGGTTTCGGATATCATCAAAGAGGCGAAGTCTTGTGGATCGAGATGATGGTCAATCATGATTTTAGGACAGGTGGCAGCTTCGAGCAGATCTTGCATCTCTTTTCCTACCCTGTCAGAGGAATTATAGTCCAGACAAAAGATCAGATCGGCTTTAATAAATGCATCAGTTACTTTATCAGGTTCCCGATCCATTGTGGTAATTGGGGATAAACCAAGGAAGTCCAAAAAATCCGGTGCCTTATCAGGATGACAGATTATGGCTTTTTTTCCAAGTTTTTCTATAAAATGATACAAGCCTAAGGAAGATCCTACAGAATCTCCATCGGCGGATTTATGGGCGGTAATAAGGATGTTCGATGCTGAGAGAATCGCAGTTTCTATTTGTTTGTATCTGTGCATGAAGGTGGGTTAACTTGACAATGGGGATTAATCAAGGAAGAATGCGGGGTGGAAGGTGATTTTGATCGCAAAGGAACAAAAGAGAAATAGGAAAAACGGTTAAATTGGATTTTAATTCATTGTTCAAAGCAGATTTTTGAGTTATCGAACCATTTCTATTCAGGGCAGGAAGAAATCAATTACCCAGATTCAATCCCTTAACTCAGCTCTTTTCTCTTCAATTTCCCTGGCCAAAATCGCATTTATGTCTATTTTGGCTCCCATAAGTAAGTGAATGGAAGTGCCAAATTCCCTAGCGTCTGGATCAGTGATGGTTCCTATTTCTTCGGATTTTTCAAAAAATGAAATTTCACGCCTGCTTATGCCATCTACTGCATCACGAACCAAAATCACGTTTTTGATTTCCCGAGTTAAATCTATCCAATT
>CBFGUY010000202.1:0-6767 GCA_965651895.1 uncultured Algoriphagus sp.
GGCAATGCTAAGGGAAGTTACGTGTTGGATTTGATGAATCCTGCTTTCAGGAAAGTAGTATAAGGGTTGAATACCGCTTGACAGAAATGGGTGTAAATACTTTACCGATTATAGATAAATTAGCTCAGTTTGGATTGGAAAATTTGAAATAAAGCATTTTCCATACCTGGATATCGAGCCTACCCGAGGCATGCCTCCGGCTTCACAGCCTGGGGTGATTTTCATACCCTGGTGGAGGAGAGTCTCAACTGTACTGTCCCGTTTACGGGAGTTCTATGGGAAAGTGAATTGGAAATCCCCTTGCCTGAACCGATTAGCGGTCATTGTAATAGACAGTTAACCATTAACAACAGATAACAAAAGGACAATGGACAAAAACAAAGAAGAGAACAAACTAAACAGGCAAAGGGCAACGCCTTTTGTCCAGACTTATTTTCATGGGACAAAAGCGGACTTAAAAATCGGCGACCTAATAGAAGCTGGTTTCAACTCCAATTATGGGCAGGGAAAAAGCGCAAAATACATTTTCTTGTCCGCGACATTGGACGCTGCGATTTGGGGTGCGGAGCTTTCACGTGGCGAAGGACGGGAAAGAATTTATTTGGTAGAACCGACAGGACAAATTGAAGATGATCCTGACTTGACGGACAAAAAATTCCCTGGCAATCCGACAAAATCTTATCGTTCGATAGAGCCGTTTAGAGTTGTTGGAGAAGTCACAGTCTGGCAAGGGCACCCAGCGGAACAGGTCAATACAATGAAGGAGCACCTTATTAAACTTAAACAACAAGGCATAAATTCGTTAAACGATTAAAAATGAATTATGGAAAGAAGTAAATTAGTTGAAATGAACAACGTGGGTGTCGTTGTAGAAAACCTTGATAATGCAATTTCTTTCTTCTCAGAAATAGGACTGAAACTTGAAGGTCGCGGTATGGTGGAAGGTGAGTGGGTCGGACAAGTAACAGGACTGGAAAATCAATCCGTAGAGGTTGCGATGATGGCTACACCTGATGGACATAGCCGCATTGAACTTACAAGATTCCTAACACCGGCAACCATTTCAGATCATAGGACGGCACCTGTTAATTCGCTTGGCTATCTACGCGTCATGTTCAGGGTTGACAATATTGACGAGTTGGTGTCCAGACTCACCAGGCAAGGTGCTGAACTTGTAGGAGAAGTGGTTCAGTATGAAGATAAGTATCGGCTTTGCTACATCCGTGGAATAGAAGGACTACTAATTGGACTTGCGGAGCAACTATAACACTGAAAGCATCAAGGTATTGGGTAGTGGAGGTAAACAACACACCTCTAACCGCAGCCAGACATAGTTGGGATTTTGTTCTTAATGTGGATATTGTTAGTCTGGATTGTGGTCATTGGATTCCGCAAGAAAAGCCAGAGGAACAACCCGCTCAATTTGATTGACTAGAACAAGAGAATGCCTAAAAAGGAAATAAAAACACATTGTCCTAGAAGCCGAACGGATTGGCTAAAATCGTTAGAAAAATCATCACAGCAACCTTCATCATATTTCCAACGTAAAATTTTTTTGGTTTAACTTAAATAATGTTTTATGATAGGCAGCTACTTTTCCCGCTACGTTTTATTTCTTCTTTGTTTTGTTTTCTTCGCTTGTCAACACGAAGATGATGTAGATCCCAATCAGGATTTAAATCAGAGAGCATGGTATCCCGCTACACCTTATTTTGCACAGTTTTCCCTGTTGTTTTTTGACCAGAATCCAGTAGATTTTAAAGCCGCAGTACAGAAAAGTCAGGTAGATAATTTCTGGGAAAATAGTGAGCCATATTTCATACAGAGTGGAGGATCTGGAATGATATGCGAGGACGAAGTTGAGGGTCTGTCTTCCTATTTGTCGTTTGCTGTTATAGTGAGTGAATCAATTCCTGAAAATACCGAACCTCCCTATTTCAAAAGTAAGCTTGAAATAGAAGTTCCCTATGCGCCCAATGCTTATGATACCCAAGAAAAATTCTATGGGCTGTTGCCGGAAGGGACATATGCCTATGGGCAATATTATTCGGACTATGGGAAATTTGTAATTCGATATACGCTAGATGACAAGTTGTACAGTTCACAATACGTCGATAATTCTACCTTCCAAATGAAGGTCTCGGATAAGGTTAAAGTATTACCGGATTTTAAAACAGAACCGGCCGGCAATAACGGAGTTCCCGCTTCAGTTGAAGCAACTTTTACATTTTCCTGTTTACTCATGTCAGAGGATGGCGAGTATTTGCTTATTGAAAATGCAAAGATCCGGGGTAAATATTACCGTAGCTCTCTATTTAATTCCTATTGGGATGATTGGGGAAAGGGTTGGGACTCTAAATGACCGTTCCTAATTCTTATGCTACAGTGGATAGACCTAAATCCCGATACATTTCTGCTCCCGAATCACTTTGACTCGGGATTGCTCTCTTAAAGGAAGAGCACATAGTTCTGTTATCATTAAAACATTTATTTGTAGAACAATGACAAAAATTATTTCTAGTCCTTCGTGCGGGAACTCCCCCAAAATGGAGTTTCTGAAGGAATTCAATATAGCATTTGCCAAAGGAGATGTGAAATACCTGATAGAAAGTGTCACTGATGATATTGTTTGGAATATTGTAGGTGACAAACAAATTAAAGGAAAGGTTGACTTTGCCGGGGAGTTGGAAAAAATGAAAGGGTATAAAGCCAGCGAATTGGTTCTTGACCAAATCTTATCGCACGGAAAGGAGGGAGCTGCAAATGGAACAATGAAAATGGAGGACGGGAAAACATATGCATTTTCGGACTTTTACCGATTCAAGGGAGCCAAAGGCGTGAAAATCCAATCAATCTCCTCGTATATAATAGAGGTTGCAAGTTTTAATTAAAGTAAACTCCTGAGGATAGGGTAAAATTATAAGGAAGTCAGAAAATAAGACTTAAAGATATTGACAATAGAAAGATGCGGGAAAATTAACTTTAGTATACTATAGTAGCCGGCTTATTTAGACGCTACAATTGATTTGACCGGATATTTATTTAACGCTGGGCGTATGAGAGACATCCCTATAAGATCCATTCTCCCCCCACGGATAGGTGAGCTTGATAGCTTCAGGATATTTGACATCAGTGAAATACTTTGTGGTGAAAATATGAATCAAGCCTTGCACCGACATGACTTCTATTTTATCCTTCTGGTGTCCAAGGGAGGTGGTGTGCATGAGATTGACTTTGTTGAGCATAGGATAGCGGAGAACACATTATCCATAATGCGACCTGCACAAGTACACCGACTCGAATTACAGGCTGATACCGAAGGTTATTGGCTTGCCTTCAACAAGGATTTTGAGTTTTTATCTACAGTAAAAGACACCTTACTGCGCAAAGCTACCAGCTGGAATTTTTACAATCTTCATAGAAGGGATGTGAGTGTCATGTCCTCCATTTTGCAGATAATCCTCTCAGAATACAGATTAAAAAATGCTGATTTTGAACATGTTATCAAAGCAGGTCTTGAAATCCTGCTGATCCATTTTCTTCGGTTCAGTCAAAAAAAGCAGCTCCTGTCTCAGGAAACAAACCAGTATCAGCAGGAAAAACTCAATGAATTTCTACATCAGTTAGAAACCAATATAGGTTCGGTGAAACAGGTTGCTGCCTTTGCAGAGATGGTTCATCTTTCACCGTATCAACTCAATTCGATTACGAAAAGTCTGCTAGGAAAGACCGTTTCAGAACTCATTGATGAGCAAATACTGCTTGAGGCAAAACGATACCTTCTGGGGACTCCTTATCAGATAAGCCAGATTGCCTTACAGCTCGGTTACATGGATGTTTCTTACTTTATTTGATTCTTTAGGAAAAAAACGGGCGTTACCCCGGAGGTGTTCCGAAAGAAGTCTTTGTAAGTGCTATTTATCTCCACAATTGTCCTATCCACTACTTTTTATTTGTGTCCATCTTTGCTATCATTTAGTAGCCATTATGGCCAATCAATCCATAACTACATAAAAAAATCAGAAATGGACACACTACTGCAGAAAGAACTTATTAATGAAATTAGCACGTTTCATCAGGCTTTAGAAAGTGTGCTTTCCGGCTTTTCAGCTGAAACTTTAAACACTGTGCCTTTCCAGGGAAGTTGGACAGCAGGACAGGTGGCAGAGCATCTTATAAAATCCCAACGTCACGTCATAGAGCAGCTAACCGAAGGGCAAGTTTCCGCTGGAGACCGCCTTTATGACCATGAAGTAAGTACAATACAAGAAATCTTCCGCAATAAGGAGAACAAGGCAAAAACAGATAAGAGCTTGGTCCCGGGTTCACCTCCGCACAACCTCAAGATATTGATGGAGACATTGCAAAAGCAAAAAGAGCAACAAATCGGAATCATCAAAACAAAGGAACTTGAGGAATTTGTTGCTACCCTGGAGTTCCCCGGCATTGGGCATCTGTCCCGCTACGAATGGATCCACATGATGGTAGAACACGGACAAAAACACAGGGGGCAAATCCACACTATTTTCAAGAAACTGTATGGAGTAGATCACCAGAAATACGTCCTATAAAAATGAAAGCAATAAGAATAAAGCAACACGTACTTTTTATTCACGGAGGAGGGGACGAAGCTTATGAAGCGGATCAGAAATTAGTAGCCTCTCTGCAAAATGCTTTAGGTAAAGAATACGGTATAGCTTATCAGGAGGTGTATTTTGATGAATCTATGCCTGATTTTGGCTGGATTCAGCAAATAGATAAAAGAATTACTGATTCCAAAAGCGAAGTCATTCTAGTGGGACATTCATTCGGTGCATCAATGATCTTAAAATATCTTTCTGAAAATCCAGTCCAAAAAACAATGAAAGGAATTTTTCTTATCGCACCGCCTTTTTGGAGCGGTGATGAAGAGTGGAAGCAGGGAATAAAACTTCAAAAAGATTTCGCTGATAAAATACCCCGCCAGATCCCCATTTTCTTCTATCATTGTAAGGATGATGAAGAGGTACCGTTTTCCCAACTCAATGATTATAAAAAAAGACTTACCCAAGCCACATATCGTGAAATAGAGAGTGGTGGGCATCAACTTAACAACAATTTATCACTGGTTGCCCAGGATATTAAGTCACTATAAATATCAATGTGGAAATAGTATATTGGTGTTTAAGACTGCTTAAACCCGGATTATGCATTAGCTTTCGTTGTGAAGCAATTAATGGCTGTAATAACTTGTACGCCGTGGCGTAGAATTGCTAATGCAGATTTCGGGTTAAAGTACATCCCTTACAAATACCAATAATTCTTTGATCTTAAGTTTACTAGTGAATATATTATAAGCACAATACTGAAAGACCTTTGTACCCCTTGATTTTTAGAAGTTTTAGGTTCTGACAGGATAAAAAAAACACCATTGATGAATGTCAAAAACATCTTTCACTACATAAGTTACCTGCAATATCCTTTACTGTTGATTGGATTGTATGTTGCATTTAGTCCCTATTTGTCAGGAATTGAAAAATTAAAAGCAAATAGATTGAATTCCTAACTTAAATGAAAATCCATCACTTGGAGATAAACCCCGTGCGGACAGATGTACAAAAACCGATTAGTTATAAGCATGCCGACTGACCATAAAATGAAGATATATACGATACTAACATTAGGATTGATGTTTTTTGGCCTGGTGGCAAATGCCCAAACTGATTTTTATGTTTCGGGGGAACTAAAGGGATTCGAAGATAATGCCCTTGTGAAAATCGAGAGAGAAAACATTGTTTTAGACAGCTGCTATCTCAAAGGTGGCAAATTTGTGCTAAGCGGAAGTTTTGAACTAGCGCCCACACCGGTACATCTTACCATCGACAATGGAAATGATTTCGTTTACTCCACTTTATTTATTGGAAATGAGCGGATAGTAATTGAGGCAAACATCGAAGATTTTCCTTTTGATCTTCAAACCGAGGGATCAGCGTATGATGGGTTGAGGTATGACTTTGGCCAACTGGAAAAGGATTTGATTGTTCAAAGAGATGAACACCTTGCCGAAATGTTTGTGCTACGGGAACAGGGCAAATGGAACGACAGTTTGCAAAATGCATACTGGGGCAGATCAGAGCCTTTCGGGAAAATACGGGCCATTGATATCGAATTGGACAAAATCAGGGAGGAATTTGTTGATGGCAACATCAATTCCTATTATGCGCTGTACCTCTTGGGGGTCTATAAAACTGAATATCCCGGATCCAAAATTTCAAATCTTATAGAAAAATTAGATCCGGAACTTAAAAAATCAGCCTATGCCAAGTCAATTGAGTCCCATCTTATAAACCCAGATTTATCTGTCGGCGATACCTACTATGATTTTTCAGCATATAACAAGAATGAAACACAGGTCAAGTTTTCGGATTTTTTTCAAGGCAAATACGTGTTGCTGGATTTTTCCACTGTTTATTGTGGCTGGTGTCTGAAAGCAATTCCTGCACTTGAGGAAATTAAGCGGTCTCACAATGAAATGCTGGAAATCGTCACTTTTTACGTGGACAAGAATCCTGTTGGATACGAAGACCTAAGCCAAAAACATAGTGATGACTGGGGAATTATATGGGATAAGGAAGGACGTTTAAGTGACAGCTATGCTAAGTATAAAGTGTTTGCCACGCCTACTTTTTATCTGTTTGACCCCAATGGGACATTAGTACACAAGTTTGATGGGTATTCAGAAGACCTGCCTGAGCAGATCGCAAAAGCAGTTACTAAATAGGGCTTGC
>CBFGUY010000203.1:0-6739 GCA_965651895.1 uncultured Algoriphagus sp.
TTAGGATTTCCAGAAATTCATTGAGTTTGTCCCGGATTACAAAATGGTAATCCTCACCGTAGGCGTATTTGGCAAGTTTTATGTCTGAGCTTCCAGAAGATAGCTTTTCCTCAGGATAGTAATTGTAAGCGAGTGAAACCACCGTTTTGGCGCCTTCCACGAGTTTGGTAGGATCGAGGCGTTTGTCAAAATGATTCGCCAGATAGCCCATTTGACCGTGGTAATTACGGTTAAGCCAATCTTCCAGTCTGGGCGCTTCCTCCTCTAGAAAACCCGCTTTCGCTATTCCACAAAAGTCAAACCCCAGCCGCTTGGCGGTGGATTTGATAAGGAAAGCATTTTTCTCAGTGGGAGTCATGGGGCAAAGATAGGGGAGTTAAGTTTCAGGTAAGAATCATAAACAATTATGAAACTATTTCACATAAAATACACGTATATTTATTTTAAACACGTGTAATTATGAAGACCAAACTCACACTCACTGTAGAAAAAGAAATTGTAGAGAAAGCCAAACTTAAAGCTGCCGGCAGGGGTATTTCGCTTTCCAGGATGTTTGAGGAGATTTTTGAAAAGGAAGACCCAGGTATCGAGAAAACTCCAGAACAGCTTGCTGCGGCCAGGTTTTTGGAAAGATTAAAAAGAGAGACTCCTATCAAAGCCCTTGAGAAGTCAGACAAAGATTTAATCCGCGAACACAGGAATAAAAAGTATGTATAGGATATTTTTGGATACGAATGTTGCACTCGATTTGGTGGCAAATCGGGAGCCATTTGTTGAGGACTCTAAGCCATTTCTTTCTCTGGTAGCTGAAGGAGAAGCTCAACTTTTTATTTCTGAAGTTTCTTTAGGTCTGTTGATTTACATGTCCTTTGACCGGTACAAGCTTGTAGATGCTAAAATAAAATTGATTCAATTTATTACGTTTTGCGGGGTGGTTTCAGGAGGAAAAGAAGCATTTTTAAATTCTATGAATTCAGATTTCAAGGACAAAGAGGATGGACTTCAATATTTTACTGCCGTTGAAAATAAAATGGATTTTCTGATTACCCGTGACATCAAGGATTTCAAAACAGCAGATCAAATTCCTGTAATGACTCCAAAAGAATTTTTTTCAAGTTAAACCTCTTTTTAAATCCGGGCTGTCCTGATACCACTGCTCCTCAAAGGACTCTTCAACGACCACATCTGCTGTCAATACACACCACACCATCCATAGGATCAATACAGGGCCGGAGAGAAACAGACCCCACAATAGAAGAGGAGATAGATTAAATTGAATTGCGGTGGCAAATATTACCAGCACTCCCGTGACGATGCCCACCGCTGTCAGGTAGTTTTTCATCTTTTTTGGGTTTTTGTTCTATTTATTAAACTCCCAACACCTTCTGTTTGTTACCAGCATGACTGTAATGAAAAGAGCCCTGAATAAATTGGATAGGAGCTTTCTCCCATCTACTTTACTTTCAACTATCTAAATCAAAGTCTTGTATCTTGATTCTAGCATCTAAAATCTACTAAATGAAAGGATTTCGATTTACTCAGTTCGTGCCCACTCAGGATCCTGAGAAGAATACGTTTGAGAATCTGTTGAATATATTTTTGCAACTCGTGACCATGACAGGCGGGGATGTAGCGGAAGCTTTGAGTTGGCTGACCAACTTGGACAATCGCTACAATATGACCAATCCCAATTATGGGATCGGCGACTTTATAGAGGATCTGAAAAGTAAAGGCTATCTGACCGAGGAAAACCAAAAAGGGGAATTTAAGATTACGGGGAAGTCGGAGCAGACCATTCGGAAATCCGCTTTGGAAGAGATTTTCGGCAAACTCAAGCGGGGAAAATCAGGACAACATAAAACCACCCATTCCGGTCAGGGCGAAGAGCGGGGAACAGACCGAAGAGCTTATGAATTCGGAGATAATCTGGATCAGATCGCATTGACAGATTCCCTGAGGAATGCACAGGCGAACCATGGTTTTTCGGGAGATTACTTACTGACTGAAGATGATTTGGAAGTGGTGGAAAATGAATTTCGCTCCCAGACTTCCACCGTTTTGATGATCGACATTTCCCATTCCATGATTCTCTATGGAGAGGATAGAATTACTCCTGCCAAGAAAGTGGCCATGGCTTTGGCGGAATTGATCAAAACCCGCTATCCAAAAGATACCCTTGATATCATTGTCTTCGGTAATGATGCCTGGCAGATCGAAATCAAGGATTTGCCTTATTTGCAAGTTGGGCCATATCACACCAATACAGTAGCCGGACTGGAATTGGCGATGGATCTATTGCGAAGAAGAAAGAACCCAAACAAGCAGATTTTCATGATTACCGACGGCAAACCAACTTGCCTCAAAGTGGGAATAAAATATTATAAAAATGCTTTTGGGATTGACAGCAAAATACTCAGCGAGACACTGAAACTTGCTGCCCAATGCCGAAAATTGAAGATCCCGGTGACTACTTTTATGATTGCTTCTGATCCGTATCTGAAGGAATTTGTAAAGGAATTCACCAAAGTAAATAACGGGAATGCCTATTACAGTAGTCTGAAAGGGCTTGGCGACCTGATTTTTGAAGATTATAGAAGAAATAGAACGAAACGCTTTTAAGCACTATGGACTACCAAAAACTGACATCAAAAGAACTTACGCAGATAAAAACCCTCGGTCAACTCAAAGCCGCAGGATACCAGCCAAAATCCATCAAAGAAGAACTTCGTGACAATTTGATTTTGAAGATCAAGCGAAAGGAAAATGTATTTGAAGGAATCTGGGGATACGAGGACACGGTGATTCCGGACATTGAGCGGGCAATTTTATCCCGTCACAATATCAATCTGCTTGGACTTCGGGGACAAGCAAAAACCAGAATTGCCAGAATGATGACCCATCTTCTCGATGAATATGTTCCCGTGGTTTTTGGTTCTGAGCTGAATGACGATCCCTTACAGCCCTTGACCTCTTTTGCGAAGGATATGATCGAGGAAAAAGGTGACAGTACGCCAGTCTCTTGGTGGCATAGAAATGATCGCTATACGGAGAAATTGGCTACGCCCGATGTTTCTGTGGCCGATTTGATAGGAGATGTGGATCCGATCAAGGCAGCTACGATGAAGCTGAGTTACAACGATGAGCGGGTAATTCACTACGGCTTGGTGCCGAGGTCGCATCGATCCATTTTCGTGATCAACGAATTGCCGGATTTACAGGCTAGAATCCAGGTGGCATTATTCAATATTTTACAGGAAGGAGACATTCAGATCCGTGGGTTCAAATTGAGATTGCCATTGGATATTCAGTTTGTCTTTACTGCAAACCCTGAAGATTATACTAACAGGGGAAGTATTGTTACGCCGCTGAAAGATAGAATTGAAAGCCAGATCATTACACATTATCCTAAATCCATAGAAATCGGCAGAAGAATTACTGCGCAGGAAGCCAATCTGAAAGGTAAGCCTGTGGATAATATCTATGTTCCTGAGCTGATGAAGGACTTGATCGAGCAGATTGCAATTGAAGCCAGAGGATCCGAATATGTGGATGAGAAAAGTGGGGTTTCAGCTAGATTGACAATCTCCGCATATGAGAATTTGATCTCAGCGGCAGAACGAAGAATGTACATGAATGGTGAAAGGAATACTATTGTACGGATTGCTGATTTGATTGGAGTGATTCCTGCCATTACCGGTAAAGTGGAGCTGGTCTATGAAGGAGAGCAGGAAGGCGCAGGATTAGTTGCGTACAATTTAATTGGGAAAGCTATAAGAACGCAGTTTGTCAATTATTTTCCATCACCAGAGCAAAAGAAAAAGGAGAAGCAGGGAAATCCCTATGTATTGCCTTTGGCTTGGTTTGGTGAAGGAAATGAGCTGGATATTCTAGCTTCTCAGGGAGATAAAGAGTATAAATCCGCCTTGCATTCCGTGCCTGGATTGGAAGAAGTAGTGACGCAACTGGTGAAAAATATGCCTGAAAAAGGGAAGGAATTCTTTATGGAGTTCGCACTTCATGGCTTGGCTGAATTCTCCCAACTCAGCAAAAAAGTATTGGATACTGGATTACAGTTTAAGGATTTGTTCAGCTCTATGTTTGATATGGGGCCGGGAGATGAGGATGATTTCGAGGAGGATGATTTATAAAAGTTTTCCCGCGGATTTACGCAGATAAAAGCCGCAGATACTCGCAGAGTTTTAAGATTTGGCGTGTATCTGCGAAAAAATCAGCGATAATCAGGGGGATTTACAATCCACAGTTTAAGGATTTGTTCAGCTCCATGTTTGATATGGGGCCGGGAGATGAAGATGATTTCGGGGAGGTTGATTTATAAAAGTTTTCCCGCGGATTTACGCAGATAAAAAGCGCAGATATTCACAGAATATAGAATTACTGCGAAAATCTGCGAAAAAATCTGTGTTGATCTGCGGGAAAAAAACTATCATTTCCTCATCACTTTAAATGCACCAAAATCAACCCAATAAGTGCCGGCAATCCCTGAACCCAGAAGATTTTTTTACTTGCGGTCAAGGCACCGAAGATGCCGGCGGCTAGCACACAGGCCAAAAAGAAAATAGCTACATAATCAGCCCAAACCGGATCTGAAATCAAGAGAGACCAGACCAATCCAGCCACCAAAAATCCGTTGTAAAGTCCTTGGTTAGCGGCCAATCCTTTGGTTTTGGGGAATAATTCCGCGGGTAATGATTTGAATGTTTTCTTGCCGATAGTTTCCCAGGCAAACATTTCGAAGTAGAGAAAATAAAGATGGAGAGCGGCAATCGCAGCAATCAGGATATCAGCAAGAAGTTCCATAGTGTCAAATTTTTGGAATAAGATAAGCATTAGTATTCAGTGTTCAGTCACACTAGCCAGAACTTTGAATAAACCAGATGAACTTAAATAACAAAACATAGACTCATGGAATCACATTCCTATTGCTCCGGTGGGTTTAATCTATTACTGGGACTGATCACTGCAAGCTGATCACTATCTTTACACCATGCCAGAAACCAATCTTCCTATCGATTTCGAGTCTCAGATGCTCGAATTACTCGGTAAAGCCGAATTTGAGCAATTTAAAACCGCAATTAATAACCCTTCCCGTACCTCCATCAGATTAAATGCTGCCAAAACTTTTTCGCTTTCTTGGGCAAATACGTCCATACCGTGGTCTTCAGCTGGTTTTTTTCTTGATGAGCGACCCTCGTTTACACTTGACCCGGCGATTCATGCAGGAGCATATTATGTGCAGGAAGCATCTTCGATTTTTATCGAGCATATCCTTCATTCCTTGACTATCCCCAAGGGAATTTACCTGGATTTGGCGGCTGCTCCCGGCGGCAAATCTACTTTACTTTCTTCATATCTGGGAAATGAAGGAATGCTGATTGCCAATGAGGTCATCCAGCCCAGAGCTCAGATCTTGAAGGAAAATATCATTAAGTGGGGATTGGGAAATACCGTGGTGACCAATAATGATCCCGAACATTTCGAAGCTTTGGAAGGGTTTTTTGATTTGGTTTTGGTGGATGCCCCGTGCTCAGGTGAAGGAATGTTTCGCAAGGATCCGCAGGCTCGTGAGGAATGGTCGATTGACAATGTACAGCTGTGCTCCGCCCGACAAAAGCGGATTATGGATCAGGCAGGGGTTTTGGTAAAGGCGGATGGGTACTTGGTGTACAGCACTTGTACATTCAATGAGAGGGAAAATGAGGATATGATCCGATTTTTGACGGAAGAGTTTTCCTATGATCCTGTCAGGATACCAATTGATACTAGTTGGAATATAAGGGAAACGTCAGTCGAATCTGATGGGAAAACATTTTACGGCTATCGGTTTTTTCCTCATTTGGTGGAAGGAGAAGGCTTTTTTATCACTGTTTTTAAGAGATCGGCAGAGGCATATATCCAAGAGCCGAAGCGTGTAAAAGACTTCAAACATCCCTATTTAAAGGAAGTGTATAATAGGGAATCCTCCGATCTGGATGAGGAAATGGGATTTGATGGCAATGGGAAATATTACACGCTGAATGATTCGTATTTCAGGATTTCAAAAGACTGGAATCTGCATTTTCAGAAGGTTTCGCAACATTTGAGTTTAAAATATTTTGGCGTGGAGCTGGGCAAAAAGCAAAAGAATGATTGGATTCCAACTCATGAATGGGCCGTCTCAGTTTTGCCTAAAAACAATTTTCCAACACATGAACTTCCGGAAAGAGATGCAATTGAATTTCTTAGAAAAAATGACGTAGAAGTTGGGGATCTACCCAGCGGCTGGGTGTTGATAACCTACAAAAATCTGCCCCTTGGTTGGATAAAAAATCTTGGAAACCGTGTGAATAACTATTACCCAAAGGAGTGGAGGATTAGAATGTGATTCTATATGAGTAGCTAGTAGTTGGTATCAAGTATCAAGACTTTTTTGGAACATCAGATCAAATTTAGCTTCTGGAACATGACAATATCGGGTATTTTCCACCGTTCATTCGATTAACTATAATGATAGCTATGTCGTAGCTTTTCTGCCAGTAAAGCGATAAAAGCATTATATGATTAGGAAAACACTAGCGTCAAGGCCACTTCGGTCATCTGTCGCTCGTACTGAGCGCCCGCTTCCCGAAGAGCAGGTAGTCGAAGTATCGGAGTTCCTGCCGGTAAAACAAAGGAAATTTGGCTACCGGCATCACTACGGATAATCACATAATATAAATTTCATTCAATAAAATTCACTACT
>CBFGUY010000204.1:0-6697 GCA_965651895.1 uncultured Algoriphagus sp.
TCCAAATCCTGATCCATCAGCAGACGGATGGATTTGGATAATGCGATTATTTCCTTGCCTTTCCGCAGGCGGTCATAAGGGATGGGGTAAGGAGTGGAAAATCTGATTTTATCGAGTTTCTTCTCAGCCCTTTTCTCCATCTCTTTAAGTCCACTGCATATCTCTTCCCAGTTGTACATGCGGTTTTCGATTTGAATCGGTATGCAATATCAACCTAAGTCGGGATAGTCCGAAGCCAGGAACTTTAACAAACCAATTTTTGAACCAAACTGTCGTGTTTTTGTGAGAAGTTGGACGTGGGGTAGAATAACTGTCCAATGAATAAGTTTTTCCAACTGGGGTCATGAAAATAGCATGGCCACGAATCAGACCACATTCCAACAATTTGCTAGCTTTGGAGTTAGCTCAAGTACCTTGTTTATTATTACCCGATTTGAAAATCACCCCGCCTTTTATGAAATAGAGCCTGCCTGAGGCAGACAGGCAGGTCGAAAACGACACACTGGCATGATTATAAACGCTGCGAGATTCCCTGTCCGACGACAGGCGGGCATGTCACCTTTGAAAGAAAAATATAAACACATGAAACTAAAGAAAGTAATAGAGAATGCCCTTGACATGCTAGAGAAAGCTGACAATGGCATCGTATTGATGAATATGTATAATGAGGTGGTGCATCCTGCCGATGCAGCCTTCAGAGGAGAAACAGTACACCCTTACAATGCCAAGGCCTTTATAGAAGAATCCCTGAGCCAGAATGGATTGGATCTCCGTGACAAGGATCTACGGATGAAGCTGCTGAAACTGATTATGATCCTGGAAGAAACAGGAACCAACAAGATCAGGAAGAAAAAGCTGGATGCAGTGCTGGAGGGATATGATATGGAGAGTTTTGGAAAGATTGTGTAAAGAAGAATGAACTGATTTTTATACATACCTTGACTGGGACTGGCAGTGAGAGCAGCTGTGAAAATAAAATGACCTATTCCAAAATAGGAGAAATTGGTTATATCAACGCCTGCTCCTTCGATATTAAAAATGAGGAGGAATTCAAGGCTATCGAAAGGGAAATTTTTAACATGTTCGAACAGCTAAGGAAGGACAATGTAAGCAGGTTGATAATTGATGTAAGTAAAAACACTGGGGGGAATTCAGCTGTGGGGGATTTGTTGATTCATGGCTTCTATGGTAAACCATACCGAAAATACCAATGTAATTGGAAAAGAAGTGATGAATGCGTCAAGCTGTATCAGTCGTGGGGATTACAAGACCAGGAATATGAAGCCCTGCACCCTGGTGAGATATTACATTATGATGCAGCTGTGGTGACTCCCAAGCCTTGGGATAATAGATTTAGAGGCCAGGTTTATATCTTAATAGGGGAAGAGACTTTTTCAAGTGCTATTCAATTTGCGACTATAGTTAAAGACAATGGGATTGCCCCCCTCGTGGGAGAAACTCCCAGAAATGGCCATCCTGCCCACTTTGGTGAGTCGTATGCTAAGATACTTCCTTATACTAAGCTTAGGGTGAATTTTGGGGTAAAGGAATGGATTAGACCTGCCGGAAAAGATTCTGCTAATGTTTTAATCCCAGATATTTTGATTGATTTAAGAGAAACAAGCAAAATAGAGGGTGTTATATCACATCTCCCAAAATAGAGGTCCCAAAAGCTACTGATTTTTCTTCTTACTACAGGATACCCTCGTATTGCGGAAACAAGGAAAGCATTCAATGTTATTTAAACAGCTTTTGCGGGCTTTTTATTAGGAAGGCGAGTTTAGCCTCCTCTTTCCTTTAGGGTATTATATGAGAGCGATAGAATAAAAATTTAAACAGATGGAAATAGTCCCCCTTAAATAATTTAACTGAATCTATTCCAGATACACTTATAGCATATTAGAATGTCGTACACATGCCTGCTTCAGTCTGCCCTGTTTTCAAATCGTTTCATTATTACCTGCCGTAACCTCTCTTCATTTTCGTCACCCCACTGACCAAGGACTGCGATCACGGGGATTAGCGTTTTTCCAAATTCTGTCAAACTGTATTCTACTTTTGGGGGAACCACAGGGAAAATTTCCTTGGTAATCATTTCCTGCTCTTCCAACTCTTTCAATTGTATGTTCAAAACCCGCCTGCTGGCATCCGGAATCTTACGCTGTAATTCACTCGGACGCTTGTGCCCTTCATTGATAAACCAGAGCAGACGGATTTTCCATTTGCCATAAAGAACTTCCCCGATCAAATCGAGGCCGCAGTTCAGATTAGGTAGAATTTTTCTCTCATACATAGTACAATATTAAGCCTATGCTTCAATACATACCATAGGGGATTAATTTATCCCTATCTGAATAGTAATTCCGGTACTTGTACGAGCTGTACATAGGTCAGACATTTGTCCAAAAGATAAACCATGGAACAACAGTTTGATTTTAACAAGGAGTTGACAGGCAAAATAGCCCTGGTCACAGGCGGAACAAAAGGAGCCGGAAAAGCTATTGCGGAGCGGCTTTCAAAGACAGGTGCGACAGTTGTTATTACAGCTCGGAAAAAATCTGAAACGGGGATGTCTCAGTACTGTTTTATTGCGGCTGATCTGTCTAAACCTCAAGGAGCCCGCACAGTGGCGGAAGAAGTTTTATCCAGATTTGGGAGGCTTGATATCCTCATTAATTCACTGGGAGGTTCGGAAACCAACGGAGGTGGTTTTGCGGTGTTGACAGATGAAGATTGGCAGCATGCCATACAGACTAATCTGCTTGCCCCTGTACGCTTGGAGCGGGCTTTTTTACCGCAGATGCTTTCGCAAAATAGTGGGGGTGATTGTTCATATCGCCTCCATTCAGGGAAGGTTGCCGCTATACGATTCCACTTTGCCTTATGCTGCCGCAAAGGCAGGGTTGATCAATTACAGCAAAGGCCTGTCAAAGGAGGTTTCTCCCAAAGGAATCAGAGTTCTAACCGTCTCACCGGGTTGGATCATGACGGAGTCGTCTGTCAGAATGATGGAGCGGATTTCGGAAAGTTCCGGCAGTACTCTGGAGGAAGCTACACAGAGTGTCATGGATGCGCTGGGAGGAATTCCGATCGGCCGCCCCGCACAGCCTGAGGAGGTGGCAGAGTTTGTAGGTTTTTTGGTGTCGCCACGGGCCAATTACCTGACAGGGACGGAATACATCATCGACGGAGGGACAATTCCTACTGTTTAATTTCCAATACACAGTTCTAAATATCCTAACACTTAAACAGAAAAAACATGAAAGATCTAGTGCCAAAAGCAGTTACAGATTTAATAGAAGCACAAAAACACTTTGACAGTCAGGCTTATTCCGACTGTTTTACTGAAACCGCAACGGTTTTTGATGAGGGAAAACAGTACGTGGGAAAGCCGGCTATAAAAGAATGGATAGATAGGGCAAACCAGGAATATAGGATAGTGATGGAGCCGCTGGAATACTCAGAGGGGGATCAAACGCTAAAAGCCAAAATCACTGGTCAATTTCCAGGCAGCCCTATTGTCCTGACTTATCAGTATGGGTTTTTTAACGGACTGATACAATCGTTAAAAATCGTTTGAAAAGGTTGCTGCCTCCATCTTCGGTAGCACCAACTGGCTTCGACTGAAATTCCTGCGCTTAGCCAGCACCGGGACTGGGATTGCCCCCTTTAGGATAGCCGATCACCTCTCTTCGGAGCTTGTTCCCGTGACTAATGGGAATCAGGAAGAGGGTGATCGGCTGAGTTTTTGTTTATATTGTATAGCTGTGAATACTGAAGTGAAAACCCGAAGCTTCACATCATCCTTGATTTGCATACACCATACCGGGTTTTGCATACATCTCTTGGTTCTTTTTACATGAACTTTGTGTCATCACTAAAACAGAGATGTATGGATATCAAGAAAATAGCATTGGGAAGTCAGGGACTTATCGTGCCGAAAATCGGCTTGGGCTGTATGGGCATGACGGGCTTCGAAGAAGCCAATATGTATGGTAAAGCGGATGAGGCGGAAGCGATTGCCACGATTCATCGCTCATTTGAACTGGGAGGGAATTTCCTTGACACGGCCGATCTGTATGGCCCGTTCAAAAATGAACAGCTTATCGCAAAGGCAATCCAAGGTAATCGGGAAAGGTACCTCATAGCTACCAAATTTGGATGGGAGATAGACGACAGCAACAAGGTGACATGGGCGATCAATGGGCAAAAAGAATATGTGAAAAAGGCCGTAGAGCGCTCGCTGAAGAATCTAAATACCGATTACATAGATTTGTACTACCTGCACCGTCTTGATAAGAATACGCCCATTGAAGAGACCGTTGAGGCAATGGGCTTACTGGTGAAAGAAGGAAAAGTGGGGTATTTGGGCCTTTCTGAGGTGTCATCGGAAACAGTCAAAAGAGCTCATGCCGTTCACCCGATCACCGCTGTCCAAAGTGAATATTCCTTGTTTGAGCGTACGGTGGAGGAGCGGGGGGTACTACAAACCCTCAATGAATTGGGAATAGGTTTTGTCGCTTACTCTCCGTTGGGAAGAGGGTTTTTATCCGGAAACATCCGCAGCTTAAGCGATTTGCCGGAAGATGATTTTCGTCGTGCTATCCCACGTTTTCAGGAAGCACATTTCCACAAGAATATTGAGTTGGTGAATTTGATAGAAAAAATGGCGGGGGAAAAAGGAATTACCTCCTCACAACTGGCGTTGGCATGGATCATGAGCAGGGATATTCTACCAATTCCTGGGACAAAGCGTAGAAAATACCTTGAACAGAACATTGCTTCGGTAGAGGTAGAGCTGGGCCAAACAGAGCTGGCTCAGCTGGAGAGTATTGTGCCTTTGGGCACGGATACAGGGTTGCCATACGATGATTTCAGCATGGGGCTTATAGACTAAGTTGTGTAGGCGGCTGCAGTTCAACATGCAGTCGCTTTTTTTCCAATTACTTTACCTTATAAACGGAACACCATGAATACCATTAAGTCTATTTCCGAATTCCACCGCTTGTTGTCGCTACCCGAACCCAAACATCCCATGGTGAGCATGATCAACCTTGCCGAAAGTATATTTCTTGAAGACGAGGTGTGGAAAGGTTTTGTCAACAGCTTCTACTGCGTGGCATTAAAACGGGATGCGAAAGGTAAAATAAGATATGGACAGCAACATTATGATTACGATAAAGGGGTGTTGAGTTTCACAGCTCCTAATCAGGTTCAATATTTAGATGTTCAGACCATGGAATGCGGCTCGGGTTTTCTTCTGATTTTCCATCCCGACTTTCTGATGAAGCATCCGCTGGCCCAAAGCATCAGCAGATACGGCTTTTTCTCCTACGCTACGAACGAGGCCCTTCATCTATCTGCCGAAGAAGAGGAAGATCTCATTACTATTCTCAAAAAAATAGATAAGGAATGTGTGCCTATCGACAGGCATACGCAGGAAATCATCCTCTCTCAAATTGAACTGCTGCTGAATTATTCAAAACGTTTTTACGAACGACAGTTCATCACCCGCAAAAACAACAATCATCAGGTGCTGATTAACTTTGAACAGCTGGTAAACCACTATTTTGAAAATGAGCAACCGGGCTTATTGACGGTTCAGCACATAGCAAAGCAGATGAATCTCTCCCCCAATTATCTGAGTGACCTGTTGCGTGTGCATACCGGCCAAAATACCCAACAACACATCCATGAGAAATTAATTGAAAGGGCAAAGGAAAAACTTTCTACTACCGATCTGTCAATCAGCGAAATCGCTTACGCGTTGGGCTTTGAGCATTCCCAGTCATTCAGCACACTTTTCAAAAAGAAAACAACGATGTCACCCATGGAATTCCGCCAGTCATTCAATTGATGTTTCTAGCTATAAAAAAATAACGAAGTCAGACTATGGGCATGAATGTATAGTTTGGCTGATCGGGTTATGTACTGGTTTCCGGCAGGTTGACCGGATCTCATAAATATTCAGCATACAAGTGATAACTTTGTGGATATGTTCCATCTTCCCCTCATAACCCCATATGATCGCAGATTCACTGGCCAGGCAATTCCTTGTGATGCACAGACATTTTTTACGCATATCCGCTATTGAGGACGAGCTGGGGATAAGCGGGAAATCCCTGTACAAATGGATGGTAGGCAAGCGTCCCTTGCCGGATCACTGGGAGAGGCCACTATACGACTTCCTCTATCCTATGTTGGATCCCGGGAATGAGATCCATCAGAAGTGTTTTCAGGTGGATAAGGTAGTGGTGCTGGAAGAGCAACACATGCTTCCCGAGTATCAGAATTTGAATCCCAAGTTAATAAGGAGGACACACTTCCAGGAAAAGTATTATGCCGGGGCCGATGTGGTGTATTTTAGATTTTTTAATAGAAATCTACAGGAAGCCTGTCTTTCCATTTACTCTGCCTACAGAAAAGGATCCTGGTGAGAGGAGGGATTTTAATAAAGAAAGACCCGCATTGATAGGTTTCAGCACCAACGAGGGTAAGGATAAATGGATTTATAATGACCTCGACAGGATTTTCGATTTGGTCAAAGAAAAACCCAAGTTGGACACCGACTCATATGATATGTTTGGACATTCAGCAGAAGGTCAGCTATTGCACTGACTTGCGATTTCTAGTCCTAAGAGTAAGATAAATAGGGTTTTAGTATCCAACTCCTCCTGGTACACTGTCCCGACAGCCG
>CBFGUY010000205.1:0-6594 GCA_965651895.1 uncultured Algoriphagus sp.
AGTAGCGATAGCCACATTTGGATAGAACTGATCGATGTAGCACGGGATAAACAGGCCAATATGTGGGGCGTCTTTTTTCATTGGTGTTCTAAATTAAGCCATCTATTCAATGGATACCAACATTGCCGCACCTAAAGCCGATCCATTCGGGAAATCACTAGGAATGATACTCAATTGCGGTAGTTTTTTGCGAAGCATCTCCACAAAGATATCGTTGGCATTGAAACCTCCATCAATGAACAATCTGCCCACAGGAGCATTGTCCACGACCAGGCGGATGGCTGCTGTCTGCAATTCTGTAAGCTCATGGATGAACGTATAATAGGCTTCATTAAATTCAGCGATGTCTTCCCAAGATGACTCTACAGCATGTTGCAGGCCATAATCCTCTGGTTTCAAGTATTGAAAATGGAACTGCTTGCCCTTGTTTTCTTTTACCTTTTCAAAAAGAGTGGCATTGAATTTCAGTTTTTTATAAGTGCCCAGTGGCATCTGGTAGTATTCGTATAGCTTTTCTACCTGATATTTATGTTCCTCTCCTATAAAAAGCCTGGAGATTTTAATGGGGTCTCCTGTTATACTCAAAAACTGCAGACAATCTCTTTTAAGTTCTTTTTTGGTAAGCTTGGTTTTGTTGGATGGATTGATGCAGATCGCCCAGGTTCCTGTGGAAAGCAGGGCAAATGGCTCAGTCTCCTGTTTGATGTAGGGGAGAAGCGCCGAGGAGGAATCATGGACTCCTATGCCACAAGGAATATTTCCGAGTTCAGGTTTGGTCTTCAACAGTGTATTTCCCGGTACTATCGGTGGGAAAAATCCCCGTATTCCCTCTCTGTCCACCCAGGGATGGTAATCATTGGCTTCATAGTCCCAAAGTCCCGTGTGGCATCCTATACTGGTGTAGTCAGAGACCATTTCTCCGGTAAAGAGATAACTCAGGTATTGGGGGAAATGAAAGGAATGCTTGATTTTTTTGAAGAGATCCGGTTTGGTGTATTTAATAAAATACAGCTGCAGACCGGAATTGAGCATAGCCAACGGGGGAGAGGAAGTAGCTCTGCAAAAGGTCATTTTTCCACCGTTTTCCTCATAAAACCTGCTGAGCAGCTCTTCAGGAAATGGTTTCAGGTAATCGTACAAGGGAGTGACTGGATTGCCTTCCGCATCTGTATGCACGAAAGAAGCTCCATGACAGGAGAAATTCAGCTTCTTGATCTGAAAATCAGGAGATTCCAGGGCTTCCCTGAAGGTCTTTAGCATCCATTCTTCAAGCGGGGCCAGTGGTTCACTTGGGAAATCATCCTCATCTGGAATCGGTTCGAGACGTACGTAAGAGCTGTGTACTTCCGTTAAATTTTCATCAAAAAGAAAGAATTTCTTATTTGTCTTGCCGATATCAAAAACAGCCGTTACTGGTATTTTACTCATAGCTACGCTATCAAAGCGAATTTCTGATGATCATCTTGAAAGGGTTTTTGAGCGGTATTTTATCCTCATCGCCCAGGACCTGATTGGCAATGGCCTTACCCATTTTTATGAAATCAGTGGAAATAGTGGTAATCCCATCTCCCAGGATTTCCTTCAGCGGGGTTTCATTGTAGGAAATGATGCCCACATCCTTTCCTAAGATCAGAGACTGTTCGCGGGATTTTTTCACAATATTGGCAAGATCTGTTTCGGCCAAGACGATGAATGAATCTCCTTCATAGAGAGGTTCGTCATCTATGCCGTCCAGAATCAGGTTGTTGAAATTATGGAAAAAGCAAAAACGCTTGAACCCATCAATTATTTCTACCGGATACATATCACCTTTAGGAAACACGAGGATCAGGCGGGAATATTTTCTAAGGTGGGTGATTCCCGATTCCAAAGCTTCCAGAATATCCCTGGAAAAATCCTGATACACCCCCGGGAATTCATTTTCATGGTCTTTCACGGCCCGATCTATTATCAGAAGTTTATCTTTCGGGATCTGCTGGATTAGCTCATAGCAGGTTTCCGGGTGGTTGTTCTCATCAAAGAAATGTGGTGCAAGAACGTAATAATTGTAATTCCCCAAGTTCCGCTCCAATAAATTTTCGAAAACTGTTCGGTTATAATGGTGGATTTGAAGATCCACAGTAGCCTGATCTCCCAACGTCTCTAGAATGGAATAGTAGATGATCTTCTTATAGGAGCTGAGCTTATTGAAGATCAACAGCACCTTCACTTTGCTAGTCATATTAGTTGAGCTTATGTAGAAGCCTTTGCCCCGCACAGAAGTAATGATCCCTCGGTCACGGAGTTCATTGTAGGCTTTTTCCACTGTGTCTCTGGAGAGCAGAAAGTCGAAGCTCGTCTCATTGATAGAGGGTATTCTATCTCCGATTTTGAGTTTGCCGTTTTCTAAGTCATCAAGAATCAGATTGACTATTTGCATATACTTAGGAGTTCTCGAATCTGTGTGGATTCTTTCAGATTTGTCAACTAACATAGTATTTTGGGTTATTGGTAGGGTAACTTGGGGTATTAGAGGTTTATTGATTCATGATCTATCTAGGGAATGCGGCAGCTAAGCCTCCATCTACATTAAGCATATTTCCGGTGGTTTTTCCCAATTGACCACTTACAAAGACAAAAGCTGCGTTTGCAATATCACTGGTCTTTACGCTCTCCTTCAATAGAGTTCTGTTGGCATAGAACTGTGGCAGATCCTTCACTTCAATACCGTAAGCTTTGGCGCGGTTTTCACCCCATCCGCCTTCCCAGATATTGGAATTTTCGATGACTGCATCAGGATTTACCACGTTTACTTTGATTTTATCCTCTGCCAGCTCGGCGGCCATTAGCCTGGACATGTGGAGCTGTGCTGCCTTGGCGGTGCCATAAGCTACGTTTTTGGCGCCAGCCACTAAGCCATTCTTACTTGCTATGTTCACTATATCACCGCCATGTCCCTGAAGTTTCATGATTTTGACACCGGCTTTGGAAATGTGGTATTGTCCCATGACCAGAATGTCATTCAGTCTGTCCCAGTCTTGGACAGTGTGATCCTCAAAAGATTTGCTGATAGAGATGCCCGCGTTGTTGACGATGATGTCCACACCTCCAAATTGTAGGCAAGTAGCTTCTATGGCAGCTTCCAGACTTTGTCCATCAGTCACGTCCAATTTCACCGCTAGGAAAGAATCACGGCCGTATTTTTTCAGCAGGAAATCACTGGTCTCTTTCAGCCTGTTTCCATCGATGTCAGAGATCACGACACATGCGCCTTCCTGAACAAATTTCTCTGCTATAGCCAAGCCTATTCCACCCGCACTTCCTGTAACCAACGCTACTTTTCTGGAAAGGGGCTGTTCTTTTGGCATTCTTTGGAGTTTGGCCTCCTCCAGCAGCCAATATTCAATATTGAATGCTTCCTGAAGCGGTAGAGAAACGTATTCGGAAACGGCCTCAGCACCACGCATCACATTGATGGCGTTAATGTAGAATTCGCTCGCAACTCGGCTTGTCTGTTTGTTTTTTGCGTAGCTAAACATCCCCACGCCCGGCCAAATGATGATCACAGGATTTGGATCCCGCATGGCAGGGCTGTTTGAATGTTTGTGTTTTTCGTAATAGTCAGCATACATCTCTCTGTAGGACTGGAAAGCAGCTTCCAGTTTTTCTTTGAGACTGCCTGGATCAGAAAGGTCGGTATCGGCTGGGATATCCATGACCAAAGGAGAGATCTTGGTCCTCAAGAAATGGTCAGGGCAGCTGGTGCCCATAGGAGCCAATTTGCCCAGATCATGACTGTTGATAAACTGCAACACCTCTGGGGCATCTGTGAAGGTTCCTACCATCAGGTTTTCCGATGAAGCCAGACCTCTTAATACCGGTGCAAGTTTAGCCGCCTGGTTTTTTCTCTGCTCAGGGGCTAGAGCCTGTACTTTTTCCCCTCCAAAAACAGGACGTTTTTTTCCGTAGTTCTGCGCTAAAAACTCGGATGCGGTTTCGATCACTTCCAGACTATTGATATAGCATTCATACGCTGTATCGCCCCAGGTGAAAAGCCC
Organism: uncultured Algoriphagus sp.; assembly: GCA_965651895.1. GTDB lineage: Bacteria > Bacteroidota > Bacteroidia > Cytophagales > Cyclobacteriaceae > Algoriphagus. The sequence continues at coordinate 4,038 of CBFGUY010000205.1, forward strand.
ATGACCGCCGAGCATAATACCCCGGATTCCAGGGTTTTCATCAAGAGCCTGCTTCAACTGAAGTCCGAGATCAAAGCCCGGCTTTTGCCATGGAACCCAGGCAATCTGCCCATTCCATAGGTCTTGGGTGATCTGCTCCCCATCCTTGGAGGCTGCTATAGCGATCGCCGCATCAGGATGAAGGTGATCTATATGTTTGAATGGTAAAAAAGAGTGTAAAGGAGTATCGATGGAGGGTGCTTTAGACTTCAGATCATAGATGCAGTGGTTGAATAATTCTACCATTTCATCTTCAAATTCCAGCCCTCGGTATATGCCTTTCAAAGCACGCAATTTATCCACATAGAGTCCCGCAAGACCTGCTTTGGTCAGCGTCCCTATGTCTCCTCCTGAGCCTTTTACCCACATTATTTCTACTTTCTCGTTGGTAAGAGGATCTGCTTCATACGTTTTGCAACTTGTATTGCCACCTCCGTAATTGGTGATTCTAAGGTCGGCTCCAAGTATATTAGAACGGTATATAAGAAGATCGACTTCTTTGCCCTCTAGTTTGGATGCTACAGCATCGTCCCAGAGGTAACTTACATGTTTAAAATTTTGTGTAGTTGTGCTCATTGTATTTGGCAGATTGTTCTGAATGTGAATATGGGCGAAAAGATTGCATCAGGTATCCTGTGCTGTCTTGACTAAGTCCGAAAATATCCGTGTATTTATGGACTTACGAATAAATACCATTAGGTTAAAATTTGTTTAGTAGGTCTGGTGTTTTTTGTATAATAAAGGATTTTCACATGTAGTAGTATTGGCTGAAGGGATTGCCTATCGTTTATTGCTGGTTCTCCCAGTGCAATAGAAGCTTTAGGATTTATGGATTAGTAATCTAAAAAGTTATTTTCAGAATACATAGCCAGAGACCAACAGCATGAATCGACTGGAGAGGGGAGGTGTTTAGATTAGATTTCCATGCTTTTTGCTTCAATGTGAAGCATATTGATCAGGAACGGACATTTAACTGATTGAAACCATAAGTGGGGAGATTAGTTGGATGTAAAGTGTATGTATTGTAACTTCATGATTAATAGATTTTTACTTGAATGCAGATCATTTTTTATGATCTTGCCGAAAGTGGGATTGATCTAATAAGGGGGGTATGAATAAAAAATTCCGATACCCCGCTCACCTTGTTGAATTGTCCACCTTGTAGGCAATTCGAGTATAGTTGCACCAGTAAAAAAACCTTACATGAGAATTTCAGAAGACCAGCTCTCTTCCTTTTCTTCAACAGACTTTCACAGACGCTCCTTGGATCTTTTACGGGAGCAGTTTTCCAGACATGATATAAATTTCGACGAGGTTATCCGTAAACTACAGGAGTTTCAGATTGCCATACCCAGTGCCGCTTTAGGAAATGGGAGGGCAAAGAACAATAGGGGAAGAACCGGGGGTGAACCGAGAAATCTCAACGAAAAGCTGGAAGACATCAGTCTTTTACAGCAATTGTCCCGCAAAACCAATTCTGTATCTGTACATATTCCCTCTGATATACCGGAGGATTATCAGGAAACCAAGGAATTGGCAGATGATTTAAACCTGAAGTTTGATACCATGAACAGTACGAGTTCCCGGGATCAGGATCAGAAGGAGTATGCCAAACTGGGATCCTTGGGGAATTCCAATAAAGCAGTACGGGACGAGGCGGTGGCCCATAATGAGGAGGTGATCACTATCGGTAAAAAGCTAGGTAGTAAGGGACTTACTGTTTGGATGGCTGATGGCAGTACTTCACCGGGACAGTCCAACTTCAGGGCCACGCTCGGGTGGACAGAGGAATCGCTCCGGGAAATCTATGAATATATGCCTTCGGATTGGAACATGATGCTGGAGTACAAGCCTTATGCTCCTAACTGCTACCACACAGTAGTGCCTGACTGGGGAACCTCATCTATGCTTGCCAGAAGGCTGGGGGCTAGGGCCAAAGTATTGGTGGATTTAGGACATCATTTGCCCAAAACAAATATAGAGCAGATAGTAGCTACACTGATGTACCAAAATCTGCTGGCAGGATTTCACTTCAATGACAGCAAGTACGGAGATGACGATCTCAATCCCGGTAGTATCAAGCCTTATCAGCTGTTTTTGATATTTTGCGAACTTATAGGAGGGGATAAAGATGGTGCGCAGGCCTGGGACAGTATCTCTTGGATGATAGATGCCAGCTATAATACCCAAGACCCCCTAGTCGATTTGATCCAGGCACTGGAAGCTATCACTATTGCTTATGCCAAAGCCCTGCTGGTAGATCGTGACAAGCTTCAGGCATGTCAGCGGAATGGAGAAGGTTCCCAAGCCCAAGAAATCCTCCAAATGGCTTATTTGACGGATGTCAGACCATTGGTGTGCGAAGCCAGGGTAAGGGCAGGAGGGGCTGCAGAGCCGCTTGAGGCATATAGAATCCTTATGATACGAAATAAGTTAGTACACGAAAGGGGAGCAAAATCCTATCATTCGTTTTTTTAAGAGGAGCTAAAAATACTAACTTAGGACATGTTAAGATCAA
>CBFGUY010000206.1:0-6577 GCA_965651895.1 uncultured Algoriphagus sp.
CGGAAGAGCCCACTGTCCTTGAAGGTTTCTTTCCTCATCCGCATAGCTTCTACCGCTTTCTCCAAAACAGGGACATCTTCTGCTGGTCTGATATCCTTTATGGTCATCTTTAAAAATTCTGATTCTGAATAACCATAGTGCCGTACCGCCTCCTGGTTTACTGCCAGAAATGCAAAAGTGTCCACGTCATAGATCCACATAGGAACTGGAGCCAGATCAAGAATCAAGTTTTTTGACTCAATAGTAAGAACAGCGGGTTTGGCCTGGGACATTCATACTATTTAGTATTTCGGCAGCACTGAAACAAATAAAATCACCGAAAATCGTATATCATTTTCTGACTTCTTTTTGAAATTCTGTTCTACCACTGTTAAAACAATAGTATAGGGTACTTTTAGAATAATTCTGAAAGGGTGATTTCCAAATTTCTATACTAAGGGTCTATTCTATAATCCTGCCAATACAAAACATGGTTTCTCCAGCGTTGACAGGAGGGGTTCCTATTTTATATAGTATAACACCTTCGTATTCGGAGTGGATTTCCTGTAGTACTTCACCAAATACATTGGTAATATGACCAAGAAGCTGACCTTTGGAGACCTGGTTCCCTGCTTTGATATCGCTATAAAAAAGTCCTGTTGCCGGGACTTTTATATAGTCAGGACTGAAAATCCATTTTTGATCCACGGCAGTATGGATAGATCCGGAGATCATCTGCATTTCTATAAGCATATTCCGGATTCCTTTTTCTATCAAGTCTATATCAGCTTCATCTGCTGATCCCAGTTTCCCGGCTTCTATACTCAGGGCTGTTTTCCCCTGCTGCACAGCCTCTTTAAAGGCATATTCTGAGTGTTGGCCGGATTTTAAAGTGTAGGGGTAAACCACATTGTACTCAAATCCGGCGGCAATCGTAAGTTTCCTTGCCATTTCCACCTGGGCAGGGGTATCCTTTCGCTCATAGTAACACACAAAAGGCAGGAGATCTTCACCGGCATCTCCCCCATGGATGTCCAGGAAAACATCTGAGATGGGAATGATCTCCCGGCTTAAAAAAGCTGCTATTTTCTCTGTTGCTGAGCCCTTTTCGCTACCGGGAAATACCCTGTTTAGGTTTTTGCCGTCTTTTGGATGTATAAAGACCGAACGACCGAAAAAGGAAGCTTCACTTGCCAGAGGAATTATAATCAGACTCCCATTCAACTGCTGAGGGTCAATAGTCTTCAGTATTCTCTGAACTGCGAGAATCGGAGGATATTCGAATCCATGAATGCCGGCAAGGACCGTAAATACAGGCCCCTGCTCCACACCTTTGATCATACTGACAGCAATGGAATCACCGTCTCCGAGATCCACATATCTGTTTTGTATCTGTCCAGGTGTACCAGTCAAAAGTGAAGAAACTTGTCCATAGGAAATACCGACCAAGAACAACAGCGTCATTCCCACACAGCCTATTAAGATTGTTTTGATGTAGTAGCGAGGCAAAGACTTCATTGGTTTATTTATTAAATTAAAACCCTGACACATTCAGCTCAAAATAATGATGTAAACTGATGTTGAAAGTAGAATTGGTATAGACTACGCCGAAGTAATATTCACCTGACTTCCAGCTGTTATCCCCGGAAGCCAGATCCGAAGGAGAGGTGTTGTTGTCAACAGAGGCTCCGATTTCAAAGTCAGGAGCTTGACGTAGAAATCCCCCTTCTCCATCATAAATTACGTTGGCAAATGAATAAATGTCGTCTTCATTTTCATGTTCAAAGTAATCATAAACTATTACTTTAGAAAAATCTATAGCATCTACAGACTCTGGAAGATGGTTCTGGTCCTTTCTGATCAGTAGAAGATACATTTTTCCGTCACCTTTTACATTACTGATAGTGGCATCAGAAGTGAGGACCTCTCCTTTGGAAAAATCCACGTTTTCAGGGTTCTCAAGAGTCTCATTTACATAGTGGAAATCCCCCTGGTCAGTGGTGATCATCCAAATGTATAATATAGGATCTACTGCCAGATCGGAAGGGTCAATAATCTGAATTTCGGCTTTTTCCTCCAAAATAGTCCCATTCTCATCTGTAACTATGATGAAGAAATCGTACTTCCCTTCCACGGCATCCTCAGGTATATCAAAGTGCTGATGAATGTTTACATTCTTCACTCCTTTAAATTGATCCCAGGTCAGTTCAAAAGTCCAATCGTCCGCATAAGTCTCTTCTGCGATCTGCTCTATCTTCACCTGGACCAAGTCTATCTTGTCCCCTGCTATTATATCGGCATTCAGGTGAAAATCCCGCCCTATCACCCCTATGTGATTATTCCCGGACCCTATCTCCACATTGTCAATGGAGGGTGATGGCAATATAGGGTCAGGATTATCCTCACAGGAGCTTGTAATTAACAAGATTAGTAACAGGAAAAAAGCAGGCAATGAATAGGGGCTTGAATTCATGAATTAAATTTTGAAGGATTACAATATGCTTGCAAAAGGTTTTGATTGTGTCGATTTTCTTACGTCACTCCAACTATCATAAGCCTGATTTTGCAATTAGGTTGCAAGTAATGGTTGTTTCTCTTTGTTTGCAATATAGTTGCAAATCTGTTTTCGGAATTTACTTGGAAGGCGACAAAAAGTGATGTCCGTCATAAGGATTACTTATGAAACGCCCGGTAAACTATAATAGGAAGTCAAAAAAAATCAATAAACTGTGACTTTCTAAAAGGTTTTGTGTCTCATAATGACACCTAAGCAATTCTCGTAAAACCAATCAGAGACTCTAGTAGCGAATGAAATTTTCTTCTGAACATGATAAGCAAGAGCTACAGCGGGCGTCTTCCATGTCAGATGAAGAGCTGGTGCGTAAGGTAATAGAGACCAGAGAAGCATCGTACTATGGGGTCCTTTATGATCGATATGCTGACAAAATCTATAATAGATGCCTCAGGTTCATTCCTATAAAAGCAGAAGCTCAGGATTTGACTCATGATCTATTTATTAAACTATATTATAAACTGAATACGTATGGAGGTCGCTCCGCATTTTCTACCTGGCTGTACAGCTTTACTTACAATTTCTGCCTGAACCATGTCAATCGAAAACATAAGGTAAAGCAAGAAAAAGAGCAGGTATTAAATGAACAGATGGAAGTGGAATTCCCGGATATAGAGGACAGTGAGATTTTAGCCCTGAAAGCTGAAAAACTGAAAGTAGCACTTGACCAAATTGATCCAAATGAAAAGCTACTGTTACTGATGAAATATCAGGATGATTTCTCGGTCAAAGAAATAGCTGAATCTCTCCAACTTGGAGAATCGGCTGTCAAAATGAGAATAAACCGAGCAAAGAAAAAAGTATTGGATAAATACAATAATTTGGAACAGTGAAGAATCCATTCAAAGACATACTGGAGGATGAGAAATTGCCTGAGTTGATCAAAAACAGGGTAATGAAAGATATCAACCTGATCAATCTGACAATTGATCTGGCCGATCTGTTCCTGGTCAAAAATCCCGGGATTTTCAAAACTATCATTACCGAAGAGCAGGATACTGAACTTAAAGAAAACAAAAGCACTGAAAACATAAAAGATTTAAACAACGGAAAAGATGAATGATATAGTGCAGAATATGCAAGCCAGCTATGGGGTGTTCGAGAATTTACTTCACCAGATGCTGGCATTTTTACCTAGTCTGATAGGCTTTATTTTGTTTTTGCTGTTTGCCTGGCTGTTTTACAAATTCTGCGTATGGCTGGTAAGCAGAATCTTAAAATCCATCAAACTGGATCAGTTTTTCCAAAAGAAGTTTCCGGGTATAGAATCCTGGAAGTTTAGGCTGCACCCCGCTACCATAATCCTTGCCTTTACAAAAATGACCTTACTGTTGATTTTTGTAGTACTTGGTTCTGAAATACTAGGATTGCCGGTGCTATCACAGGAACTCGCCAAGCTGCTGAATTTCCTTCCTAGGATAGTAATAGCCGTTGCCCTGCTGTTCTTAGGCTTCAATATATCCGGGGCGGCCAGGGATCTGATTTATACTGTTTTTAATTCTTTCGGGTTGGCCGGGACAAAACTGATCTCCACCCTCGCCAGGTTATTTGATTCTGTTTGTCATCTTGCTGATAGCTATCGAACTGATCGGCATAGATACCAGCATTATCACCAACAACCTGTCCATTTTATTGGGGGCCATTCTTCTTTGTGTCACCCTGGCAGTAGGATTAGGTTCAGTGGAAATCGTCAAAAGAATCCTTTTTGGTTTCTACTTCAAGAAAAACTTTAAGGTGGGACAAGTTATTGAATTTGATACCATACAGGGAAAGATCATTAAAATGGATAATATCAACGTGGTACTGCAGAGGCAGAACGATAAACTGGTTATTCCTATCAGAGACCTGATTGATGCACGTGTGGCTATATTAGAAACCTAGGTCTAGCATTCCTCCCTACCCAGTTCGAAACTCAATGCTTCCCTAAGTTCATGAAGTGTAAACGGTTTGGGCAAAACGGAAAATACCCCCAAAGCAATCAACTTTGATTCCTTTTTTTGCTCATCAGTCACTACTATGATTTTACTGGCAGGAAACTCCTTCTTGATCAGCTCAACTGAAGAGAGTCCCTTCTGGTCAGGTAAGTTGACATCCAATAAAATAATCGGGTAATTATGGGTTTGAAGTAAGTCAATCGCCCGTTCCAAATTTTCGGCCGTATCACAGTGGATAGCTAATTTGTCCAACTGTTTACGGACTACCAACCTATTGATAATAAACTCATCTAACACCAGGACCTTGTTCCCGGGGACATTCATAGGATCTCTGGCCAATTTGGGTACGTAACTGGACCTTACTTCAAATTGAAGACTAAAAGAAAATATGGAGCCTAGCCCCTTTTTGCTGCTCAGGTAGATATCACTGGCCATACTATGGAGAAGTTTCCGGGTAATAGCCAAGCCTATACCTGAGCCCCCCTTACCTTCAGCTGGCTCGGAGACTTGAACAAAATTATTGAAAAGCTTGCCTTGGTCTTCAGGGCTGATCCCACACCCGGAATCCTTAACAGCAAAGTGTACTTTAATGGCCCCTTCAACAGACTTTTGCAGGTAAACCGAAAGTTTTACAGTACCATACTCGGTAAACTTCACAGCATTGGTGACCAGATTGTTCAACACCTGAGTTAATTTGGTGACATACCCTACGACCAAAGAAGGTATACGGGAATCGGTTTCTAAAACAAAAGAAAGTCTATTGCTCTTACAAAGAATAGCGTATTGGGAGGCAAGATCTTTTAGCACCCCATGTATATCGAATTCAGAAGCTTTTTGTACGGCCTTGAACTCCTCCTTTCTATTAAGGAGGTAACCGTCCAATAGATTCTTCAGATGTTTGGCGGAATTGTTAATGATATCTACCAAATCCTTCTGGTCCTCGGGGTCGCCGACTTTCAACAATTCAGAACTGTTAATCACGATATTCAAAGAATTTCTTATCTCGTGGGACAATTCATCATATCTGTTAAGACTTTGCCTTGTTATCATTTTAGTGGTAATAGTTAAAATAAATAGTGGGTTTAGAGAATAAAAGTCAAACCTTCCGCAGCTGAAGTATATATCCAAAGCACCAATCCAAAATCTAAGAAAGGTAACTTCGTTAATAGCTGACTTAAGCTAACCAGGCTCTATAGGTTGGAAACAAAAAATTCATAAAAGTCACGCTCACTCCTATATTTTTTCACTCATTTGAAATATTCCTGCGTTCATCGGAATCCTGTTCACGACTCTATACCCCTTCCTTACTTTTGAGCATCACATAAATCAAAAGCAAACATGAACAAAGAACTTATCTTTCTCCGAACATTCGCAGCCACTGCTGCTATCAGTTCTTCTCTTTTCGTATTTTCTTCCTTTAAGCACTCTGGGGTCCAGAAATTTGAAACCATAGATGTTCAGCGGATCAATATTGTAGAACCGGATGGTACCGTGAAACTAATAGTCACCAATGCGGGACTTTTCCCAAACGGTGATGAGAAAATCAACGGAAGACCTACGAATACAGACCGGAAAAAAAGGGCAGGAATGCTCTTCTATAATGAAGATGGGATAGAATGTGGCGGACTGATTTATGACGGAGAAAAAAAGGAAGATGGCCACAGTGCTGGATTATCCTTGACATTTGACCAATACGATGGGGATCAGGTCATGCAGCTACTCACTACTGATTCCCAGCGTGGAGACCAGCGCTTTGTGAGTTCTTCCCTAGTGTTTAATGACCGCCCTGCAAAAGAATCCCAGGAAAAAACAGCCGCAATTATGGAGGAACTGAGCGGACTCAGAAAATCTGATCCTGAGGCGTTTAAATTAAAATATGAGGAATACAAAGTCCAGGAACTCATAGGTGGAGCCCCTAGAATTATGCTTGGTAAATCAAGAAGTCAAAACAACGGGTTATTTTTGTTTGATGAACAGGGGATGCCTCGCGCAATGTTCTACCTGGATAAGGACAACAATCCTAAACTGGAAGCCTTTGATGCGGAGGGAAACGTCACCGGATCTTGGCCTGAATCAAATTAATTGGTTAACG
>CBFGUY010000207.1:0-6514 GCA_965651895.1 uncultured Algoriphagus sp.
GCCCCTGTGGCTAAAGCCTCCTCAGTTCGCTCCACGTTCACATCCTTATGCCCGGGCTCTGGTTCTTTGAACATCTGAGCCCCACCTGCCCCACAGCATAGCCCTTTGGTCTTACAGCGCTTCATTTCCACCAGTTCCACATCCAGCGCTCTGATGACTTCCCGGGGAGCTTCGTACACGTCATTTGCCCTCCCCAAATAACAGGAATCGTGAAAGGTGATCTTCTTACCCTTAAATTCCCCTCCTCCTTTGAGGGCTACTTTCCCTTCATTGATGAGCTGCTGGAGAAACTGAGAGTGATGGATCACCTCATAATTCCCTCCCAAAGCCGGGTATTCGTTTTTAATGGTATTGAAGCAATGAGGACAAGCAGTGACTACTTTTTTGATGTTATAACCATTCATCACCTGGATATTTGCCACTGCCTGCATCTGGAAGAGGAATTCATTTCCTGCGCGTCTGGCCGGATCACCTGTACAGGCTTCTTCTGGGCCTAGCACAGCAAAGCTTACTCCCACTTTATTCAGGATTTTCACAAAGGCCTGCGTCACGGCTTTATATCTATCATCAAACGAGCCAGCACATCCCACCCAAAACAAAATTTCTGGACTTTCTCCTTTACCGGCCAGCTCGGCCATTGTTGGTACTTTATATGTTGACATGATTTAGAATTACGATTTACGATATTGGATTTACGAGGCCATCGTCATAATTGATTTCTTCCCTGAAATCTGAACCTCATACTATATTTCACTTACTCAGCCTACTGAAAACTGAGACTGACCACTGATAACTGATCACTTTATATCTTCTTCCTTCACTTTCTCAGCCCAATTGAATCTATCCTGAGGGCTGAATTTCCATGGGGAAAAACTGGTTTCCATATTTTGGAACATGGCATTCCATTGTGCCGGGGTTCCGGATTCCTCCATTGCCACATATCGCCTCATTTCCAAAATAATGGACAGAGGATCAATATTCACCGGACAGGCTTCCACACATGCATTGCAACTGGTACAGGCATTCAGTTCTTCTTTGGTAATATAATCTCCCAAAAGAGACTTGCCATCTTCTAGGCCTTTTCCTCCAGCATCCAAACTTTTGCCAACTTCCTCTGCTCTATCCCGCACATCCATCATGATTTTTCTCGGGGAGAGCTTCTTTCCTGTAATGTTTGCAGGACACTCTGCAGTGCATCTTCCGCATTCCGTACAGGAAAACGCATTCATAATATTGATCCAGCTCAAGTCATTAATATCTTTTGCTCCAAACCTTGCTATCTCCGCAGGGGCATCTGCGGGAGCCTCAGATGGTATTCCCAGCATCATATTTACTTCATTAGTGACCGTCGGCATGTTTTCCATTTCGCCCTTCGGTTTCAGTCTAGTGTACCACGTATTGGGGAAAGCTAAGAAAATATGTAAATGCTTAGAATAAGTCACATAAATAGCAAAAGCTAATATCCCTACGATGTGAAACCACCATGCCGCCCGCTCCACGACGATTAGAAACTCTGAGCTGAAGCCTTCAAAAAGAGGTTTCAACAACCCGCTGAAAAATAATCCTCCAACGGGAATGTAATGTCCAACTCCCCGAGAGGCCAACACCTGATCCGATGCATTCATTTTTAGAATTGCGATCATCAATACAATCTCAATTACTAAAATAATATTGGCATCCATTGCCGGCCATCCTTTAAGGTCAGGTTTGATTAAGCGCGGTACTTTGGTGATATTTCTTCGGATGAGAAAGATAACGCAGGAAACAAGCACTGCTACAGCCAAAAACTCAAAGATATTCATCGCCACCGTATAAGCGCTTCCTAAAAAAGGCGCAAAAATACGGTGTGTCCCGACGATGCCGTCAATGGCAAACTCTAAGACTTCGAGATTGATCACCAAAAATCCCACATACACGAAGAAGTGCAGAAATGCCGGAATAAATCGCTTGAACATCTTTTGCTGACCAAACGCCACCAACAGCATAGTCTTCCATCGCTTGCCCGGCTGGTCATTACGCGCTTCGGGCTTACCCAAAAGAATATTTCTACGCAGGAATTTGACTCGTCTGATCAAAAAGAAGCCTGTAGCTATCAAAATGATCAAAAATATAAGTTGAGGTAAAAAGCTCATAGTGACGTTATTAGCGTGTTTTTTGGGTTTTAATCAATATTTTTTTCTAAAATGGCTTGCTTCAAATATCCAAATACCTACCTTTGCATCACTTTACAAACAAGGTGATATAGCTCAGTTGGTAGAGCATCGGACTGAAAATCCGTGAGTCGGTGGTTCGAGTCCACTTATCACCACAAGCCATGAAGCGATTCATGGCTTTTTTTATGCCCATATCTAACCATAAAGGGCTCAAAGATTTCACTGAGGACACAATTCCATATTCTGAACCAAAAACCAGAACAATCCCCCCTCCTTTTATTGCGTTTGTATATCCTACATTCATTAGTGCTGCAATTTCTTTATGGTAAGATACTGAATCATTTTTTGGATGATGATAGGCAAATTAACAAATAGTCGGCATGCATACTATTTCTGACTGTAATTTAGAAGCAATTTACGCTAGCCATCCCGCACAGCCAAAACCTTAAATTGTTGACAATCTTTACTTCCTCTATTAAACAAGGTGAATTAAAAATATCTATCTTTTTTTCACACTAACTGTAACATTTGTCAATCCCATGCATTATCGCAGTAAATGAAGTCATTTTTTGAAGCACATATCTGGCCGCAAAGAGGCAGGCTCTACCGGCTCGGGTATCTCTGGGTCAGGGACAGAGCTCTGTCAGAGGACCTGCTTCAGAATGTCTTCGAAAAAACTTTCGAACGGGAAGACGAATTACAAAACCACCCAAACCTCTCTGGATGGCTTGTCAGAAGTTTGAAAAATGAAGTTTTGATGCATTTCAGGCAAGCGAAAAAACTGGAGTCACTTGAAGGACTCGAAGAACTGAAAGCTGATGAACCGACCTCAGAGGAAACTAAGGAATCTGTACGGCAAGTAATGAGCCTGGTGAAAAACTTGCCCTTACGACAGCAGGAGATCTTTCACTTAAGAGAAGTGGAAGGACTGAGTTATGAAGAAATTGCCGGGCACCTAGACATAAGCCTGGAACAAGTGAAAGTGAATCTTCATAGAGCCAGAAAAAGCATCCGGGAGCGGATGCTCAACCAAAACACGACAAAATGAAATCGAGCATGACGAACCCGTCACACATTGGGATGATCATAGACCATGCGAAGATTCACACCTGCCGGCAGGCAGGCAGGTGTGACAATAGAAAAACAGTTATAAACACATGAATCAGCGAATAGACGAATTACTCGAAAAGTACTGGGAAGCGGAGAGCAGTCTGGCGGAAGAGCAAGAACTAAAAGCCCTGCTTCAAGCCGCCTCCGGTTATGAGGACGAGAAAGCGCTGTTCTTAGGCATCAGCGCCCTCTCATCAGAAGAGCCAAATCTAAAGATGCCAACCAAGACCGTCCCAATCAGGCGCGGAAACTGGATGAACTGGGCAGCCTCAGTAGCGATTCTGATAGGCTCTGTCTGGGGATGGACAGTATATGAGCAAAAGCAAGCCGAGCAACAAGCTTATATGGAAGTGATGCAGGCCTTTGCTCTGATCCAAACCAACCTCTCCAAAGGACAAGAGCAAATGCATGTGATGAATGACCTGAAATACCTGAATACCACAAACCAATTATTTGGCAACGCTATAATTAAATAAGGCATGAAAAATTTTCTACTAATTCCGCTTTTGGTATTCGCCTTTGTCATAAAGGCGCAAGCTCAGGATGACGCCATTCAACGTTTTTTTTCCAAGTATATGGACGATGACAGATTCTCCCGAGTATATATCAGCCCAAAGATGATGCAGATGGCTGGGGGCTTTCTTAAAAGCAATGCCGGTACGGATCAGGACTCTGAGGATCTCGGCGTATTGATCCAGAAAGTAAAGGGTATTCGGATTCTTTCCTCAGACGAGGTTGACGGGCTGTCATTATATAAGGAGGCAATGGGCACGCTTACCCGAAATAAGTATGAGGATTTGATGATTGTGGAAGACAAAGGAAGCAGCCTTAAGTTTATGGTTCGTGAAGAAGGAGGTCTAGTCAAAGAACTTATGATGATCTCGGGAGAAAAAGGTGATTTCACGCTCTTATCCATGCTGGGAAATTTCACCTATGAAGATTTGAACCTACTTGCTGAGAAGACAGATATCCCTGGGATGGATATGTATGGAAAAGGAAGTAAGGGGTCTAAGGGAAGCAAATAAGAAATCAAGTAAAGCGAAACTGGACAGTTCTATGCAGGGTTGCGATAAAAACTAATTTAAACAAACATCACAAAAAACTTATGAAAAGGATAATTCTCACCCTGGCATTAATCGGAGCAGTAATGACCGTCCAAGGCCAGAGCAAAAGCGTCAGCGCATTATATGAAAAATATAAAAGTGAAGAAGACTTCTTCCATATGGAGCTGGCAGGCAATTTTATGAACTTCGCCAATGGCTTCAAAATCGATATTGACAAAAATGATATGGCTACTGTGGCGAAATCTATCGAGAAGCTAAAGTTCTTCACCTTGCCCGATCATGCCGATGATTCTAGGCTAGAATATAAAACACTGCAAAAAGGCTTGCAAAAAGAACGTTACGAACTCCTTATGGAAGCCTCTGAAGGTAAAAAAGGAGGAGTGATGGTTTACTCAAAAGGAGGGAATACAATTTCTGATTTGGTGGTGCTAGTAGGAGGAGATGAAGGAAACTTAATGGTAGTGGAGCTTAAGGGTAAATTTGACCAAGAGTTAGTGGCAAAAGCAGCAAATTACAAGGGAAAACCCTAAAACTCCTCAGACATCATAAAAATACCCCAGACGTATTTCGTAGAAATTGTCAAAACAGGTCTAGATATCGCTATCCAGACCTGTTTTTTTTGTGATATAGCAGAGACTAGGGTGAAATCAACAGACATCGAAGGTATAATCTTACAGAATATCAATATACAAGGGGTTGATTTTCATTAAATCCAAAACGTCAAAAAAATTTTTTTCAAGTTTTTTTTGACAAAATTTCCATTGGAAATCACCCTAAATTAAAAAATCTAATAGTTATAATATTCTTATTTATCCTTAAACACACAATAAAATTCTTCAAATTAACAAAAACTCAAAATTCAGAGGCCTTCGCCATCGATTGCGGAAACATTTTATTAAATCCTCAAATTTTACATAGTTCTGTTACGAAATCATTAACAATAATCTTTTTTTATTGAATTATTTGCAATTACAGATTTCCATCGTACCTTTGAATCATAATAACAAACCAATCGGACAACCCGATGAAAATGTAGCCCAAAATATCCCTTCCAGTGACGGATCAGCCGTCCGGCGGTTACATAAGATTTAGAACCTATTCAAACCAATTATTAAGATGAAAAAGTTATTCACATTGCTTTTAGTTGCGGGGATCGTAACAGGAGCTTTCGCAAAATCAGAAGGAACATCAGTCTTAATCAGACAAACTGAAACCACCAAGGTATCTGTATCCTTCAATGAAGCACCACAAGGAACTGTGATCGTTAAAATCACGGATTCAGAAGATCGCTTGATCTTAAGAGACAGAATCACGAAAACAGAAGCATTTGCAAAGAAATACGACCTTAAAGCTCTTCCTCACGGAAACTATTCAGTAGAGGTACTTGATGAGTCAGGCGTTTTGAGAACAGCTTCATTCAACAACTATGTGACTGAAACTCCAGCGGTATTCTCTAGAGTTTCCCCAATGGGAGACAACAAATACAGATTGCTTGTAAGCAACCTAGAAGCAAAGGACATTGAAGTATTGATCTATGATGGAGACAAATTGATCCACACTGAAAAGATCGACAACCCGCAGGGGCTTCACAAAATCTACTCCTTTGACAAGGTAAGTGGAGCAGGCATCAACTTCAAAGTTAAAACTGCTTCTGGTTTCGAGAGTTATGTTACTAGCCTATAAGCTAAACCAACAATTAAAATAAACTGACCCCGCTTGATTGCTCAAGCGGGGTTTTGTTTTGTGTTTTTTTAAAAGCTGTCCAAATAATCTAGATCTGTCCTAAACGTTGGGCATTCATCCGACAGCGTGCTGTGAAAACTTGTATGAATCAGCTTTGGATTCCCCAATACTCTTTTTCATTTCCCTAGAACGAAGAACCTTTTTTTGTGCAAGGTGATTGCGCTCCTTGTACAACATATATGATAGCCAAGTGCCCATACCCAATACATTTTGTCGAGCTGATCAGAAATACCTTTACATCACTGATCGTGCCTTTGGCACTCTGAAAAACACATAAACTACATCCTTCACCCAGAATTGCATTCTGGGCATTTACCGGCCTTGCCTTTGGCAAGGGAAATTATTTTGCCGGAAATGAGTTGATTTCAGCCTTTGTACCAAAGGCACAACAGGTATCCGCCCTGAATGCAGCAAAGCGAAATTCAGGGTTGGGAAATCCGAATG
>CBFGUY010000208.1:0-6400 GCA_965651895.1 uncultured Algoriphagus sp.
TACACTGCCCCTTCACTTCTCCCGTTCCAAAAAAAAAGATCCCTACCAAAATCCCAAAACCAGCAATTTCCTTTCTTAAAAAAGGGGAAATAGCAGGTATTTGAAAACTAAGTCTTCGACCGGAATCTATAATTTGGGAAATATCAGAAACGCCTCCTTTCTTAAGCCATCCAAGGGCCAAAAAAGAGAGGAATAAAACTCCCAAAATAAAAATCAGATATGCTGTACTCATTACCAGTCAGTTGGGTAAATGCGAACTCCGTAAATGTGCACGATAATGTATTTCAAACAAATGAATGTTCTGAATGCTACTATTTTTTCGCAGTTTATCATTATTGTAAAGCTTACTTTACAGGATTATCTATTGAAATCCCTATTATCATTTGTTATTCGTGACCCATCTTCTGGTGCTATGAATTCCCATTACTCGAGAATGGAATAAAAAACCTTTCTTTGGGATGATTGAAAAGGCTTAGTAGGTAGGGGATTGGAGTGTTTTTTTTACAGTAAAATGGGATTTTTAATCTTCCCTTATAGGTGATATCCGAGGTGAGATTTTTAAGAAAAGGAATTTTAGCGTGAATTTCTTTAGAAAAGGGAATTTGACCCAAATCTAAATTAGATGTGTATATATTTATACTTGATATGGATCTGAAAAAGATAAATTCAGGAAGTTCTTTGATTGAATAGCATAGATCCAAAGATTCTTGAACTCTAATCGAATTCTGTGGTTCGGAAGAGGTCATATCAGCATCCAAAGCTCTGGGGAAAGCTTTCATTATACGGCACAGAATAAAAATCAGAAAGAAAAACCTTCCCAGTAAATTGAATTTAGTATGTAAATTTCTGTAGCTGTTTTCCATAGGCAAGCATCTCATTTTGAATGAAATAAAATCCTATTTATTCCCAAATGGAAACAATAATAAGTTTGAATTAATCAGAAAGCAAAATTCAGTTTTCAAGCACATTTTTTAACCCTCCAAATACAAAATACTAGGTTGCTGAAAACAATTATTAGTCCCGGCTGTTGGTTAAACTTTTTTCACCTCATAATTCAAGCTAAACCTCTTGTTAATGCCGGTTCGGACTGAAGGATCAGGAAATTCTGAATTTTCATCCTTCTTAAAGTCAGAAAGACCGTCATATCCATTGCTCCTTTCACTTTCATCAAAAAAACAACCCCGACCAAAATGGCCGGGGTTTCTTAATAAATTCTGAGAAAGGGGACAATTACCCGTTCATTGAAATCAAAAACTCCGCATTGTCCCGGGTTCCCTTCATTCTTTGAAGTAGGAATTCCATAGACTCCTGGGAATTCATGTCGCTCATCAGTTTACGGAGTATCCACACACGTTGCATTTCTTCTTTGTCCATCAATAGATCCTCGCGACGGGTGCCTGAGTTGAGCACATCGATGGAAGGATAGATTCTTCTGTTGGCAAGCTTACGGTCCAGGGCAAGTTCCATGTTGCCGGTTCCTTTGAATTCCTCAAAGATCACCTCATCCATTTTCGAGCCTGTTTCCACGAGTGCAGTAGCGATGATGGTCAATGAACCGCCATTCTCCACGTTACGTGCCGCACCGAAGAAACGCTTAGGCTTGTGAAGGGCATTGGCATCCACACCACCGGAAAGGATTTTCCCTGAACTTGGTACTACCGTGTTGTGGGCTCTTGCAAGTCTGGTGATGGAATCCAACAGGATCACTACATCATGGCCCACTTCCACCATACGCTTGGCTTTTTCCAAAACGATATTGGACACTTTCACATGCCTATCGGCGGTCTCGTCAAACGTGGAGGAAATCACCTCTGCATTTACCGATCTGGCCATATCCGTCACTTCTTCAGGTCGCTCGTCGATCAGTAGGATCATCAAGTGGACTTCCGGGTGGTTTTTGGTGATCGCGTTTGCGATTTGCTGTAACAGTACCGTTTTACCGGTTTTGGGCTGAGCTACGATCATACCTCTTTGGCCTTTTCCGATAGGGGCAAAAAGATCCACTACACGGGTGGAGAATTTGTCTCCCGTGGTAGAGAGGTTTAATCTTTCTTCAGGGAAAAGAGGGGTCAGGTACTCGAAAGGCACGCGGTCCCTGATCTCATCTGTGGTCTTGCCGTTGACAGTGAAAATTTTCAAAAGGGCAAAATACTTTTCCCCTTCTTTAGGCGGTCTGATGGATCCTTTGATGTGATCGCCGGTTTTGAGGCCAAAAAGTTTCACCTGGCTTGGGGATACATAGATGTCATCCGGTGAAGCAAGGTAGTTGTAATCCAAGGAGCGAAGGAATCCATATCCTTCCTGCATCATTTCCAGTACTCCCTCATTTTCAATCACGCCATCAAATTCCCTAGGATTGACTCCCGGACGTCTGCGGCTTGTGTGAGGGACAGTCTCCGCTGCAGGAGCCATCACTTCGTCAGGCGACTTGAAGTTTCTTCTTCTGGGAAGTTCTATCTCCTGCTCCGGTTT
Organism: uncultured Algoriphagus sp.; assembly: GCA_965651895.1. Classification (GTDB taxonomy): domain Bacteria; phylum Bacteroidota; class Bacteroidia; order Cytophagales; family Cyclobacteriaceae; genus Algoriphagus. Next base: position 2,473 of record CBFGUY010000208.1, read on the forward strand.
AGGTTGAAGGGGGATGTTTTTAGGTTTTTCTTCAGAAGCTTGGGCAGCTGGATCTGTATCTTCAATAGCTTTGCGTCTAGGTCTGAATGTTTTTGGTTCCTCAGGGGAGGTTTCAGCTTTGGGTTGCAGGGCTTTATCTGGACGTTCCGGTTGGGCTTCTTTTTTAGCTTTCCAGTCCGGCTTGGCATCCTTGTCGCTTCTTGCTTCTACAGGTTTTTTTTGCTCTTCCGAAGGGAGCTCTTCCGCTTTTGGAACAGCAGTGACGTTCTGTCTCTTAAACTTCGGTTTGTACTCCGCTTCCTCTACAGGTTTGGGAGTAGCGGGGGTAGTGGCTTTGGGAGAAGCTACTGGCTTTGTCGGAGTTTTTTCAGGTTCCGAAGGGGTAGAGGATGAAGGTTTCTTTTTTGGAAGGGCCTGCTCAGGTGTGATGGCCTGCTGGTCAAGGATAGCATAGACGAGTTCGTCTTTCTTTAGAGATTTGCGGTTTTTGACACCTAGCTCCTCAGCGATTTCCTTCAGTTCAGATAATAATCTGACTCTGAGTTCTTCTATGTTGTACATAAAGAGGGGATGAAATAAATATAATGTAGTAAATGCGGTATTTGAGATCGTGGATGACTTTCCGAGCTAAAAAGATCTGCAGAAAAGGCTCAAGCCAAAGTGGGCTGACTTGCTCATTCACGGTGATGTTACAATATTAAGCCATGTGTTTGTATAAACCAAATATTTGTTCTGTATAGGTTGTTTTTTCTGAAAGTCTCGAATGGTTTCCCGCAGATTTTCGCAAAGAAGGACGCAGATCTCCGCAGATTACTTGAAAAGGGAGTTTTTCATTTGAGAAGTCCTGGTTCATGATTTTTTTTCTGAAAGTCTCACATGGTTTCCCCCAGATTTTTGAGGAAAAAGAATGCGGAATACTGAAGATTACATGTAAAAAACTTTTATGGTGAATTCCCCGATTCATGGCTGTGTATTCAGCTTTTTGGTTGGATTTAAACGTTCAGTTGCCTCAAAATCATCAAAGATTTCCAGTTTCCGGGATTGTCTAAATGCTGGCTGTAGAAATCCAGTAAGTGATCCAAAAGCTTTTGACGGAGTGCTTTACTGATTCTGGTTTGGTTGGCAAAGGAGTCTGACATCAGATCAGAGAGGTAATTTTCTGCAAGTTGTAGCTCAACAGAAGAAAATGGCTGCGAGCGGCTTTCGGCCAAAAAACCGGTTGCATCCTCTGGTGCGAAACCCAAATATCTGGCTTTCTCGATCAGGAATACCAATGGAAACTGTCCAAGCTGAGCTTCTTTGCTATCCAGGTCAAGGACACATTTTTTCAGAAAATCAAAAAGCGATTCGTTCTGGTAATTTTCATAGATGGACTTGCTGATCACCTCTGTGATGAAAAGTGCGATGCCGGTACGGGTGAAATCAAAGGGAATAAGTTGCTGTGGTCTATGGAGCTGGGCCTCGGAGATGCGTTGTAAGCCAGTACTTTCTTTATCATAAACCACTAGGTCGAGAAGTGTAAGTGGCTGGTAAAGCGCAATTTTTGATTTATTGCCTTGGGTACGCACACCATTGACCAGGTAAGCTTTGAGTCCAAGCTCCCGGGTAAAGATCTTTACGATGATACTTGATTCTTTGTACCGTATGGAACTTAGTACTATCCCTTGGGTTTTTTTAAGCATCCTTTTATGTCTCTTGTAGATTTCCGCTTTGTTTCCCGCAGATCAACGCAGAAAAATACGCAGATATCAAGCATATTTTATATATAGACTCCAACACCGGATACCCGACACCCCACATCAACCTATTTTCTGTCTTCATAAAAGCATTTTCTACAGCGGGCCTCATAACTTTCCTTTTCGCCCAGAACCACCTTTTCTTGGGCATCCGAGAGCCGGAATGAAAAGGCTGCCAAATCCCCGCACTTCATACATATAGCATTCACCTTTGTTACGAATTCTGCTATGGCCATCAATTTAGGCATGGGTTCAAATGGATTTCCCTCAAAGTCCATATCCAGACCGGCAAGGATAACTCGCTTTCCTTGATTGGCAAGTTTTTGAGCCACCGGGACGATCTGCTCATCAAAGAATTGCACCTCATCTATGCCTACCACGTCGCAGTCCCCACTTAATAATAGGATGTCATCAGCAAAGTGGACAGGAGTGGAGCGTATGGAGTTTTCGTTGTGGGACACCACATCGTTTTCGTCGTAACGCTTGTCTATTGAAGGCTTGAAGATCTCTACTTTTTGTTTCGCTATTCTGGCACGATTGAGCCTACGGATCAATTCTTCTGTCTTCCCAGAAAACATGGAGCCACAGATCACCTCGATCTGCCCTTTTCTTCCAGATGATTTAAATCTGCCTATTGAAGGTTCTAAAAACATATCTGTTGCTATTCGCTGTATTCTATATGTGGGAATTTATTGGATTTGCCCACACGGACAACAATCTCTCCTTCAGAAAGTTCTGCCTGACAGGCTAGTCTTTCACCAGTTTTCAACCTTCCTTGCTTTAGAAAATCAAGTTCTGCTTTGGTAGGAGGGGAGAGATATTCCTCACCGGATACCATGATTATTTTGCATGTGGTACATCTTCCTTTTTTGCCACAGGCATGCATCCAGTCAATATTATTTTCATGAATAATTTCGATAACTTTACGATGAACGCTAGAAGAATTAACCCTCAGATTAAATAGGTTTTCTATGACGATATGAGGCATTTGTTCGTTGACTTTTGTAAACGCCACTCTATAATGACTATTCAAATTAACAGCAATTATTTAGAAAAATACGCCGAAGACTATTCCGCAGTTGTTTGTGGGCAGTTTTTTGGCTCCAAGCAATACATGACCGGGCAGGATATCGTGAATCTGACCACCAGCACCCAGGTGAATTTCTTTATCCTCAAAAGTCTGTTCGAACTATGGCAGGTGGAACTGGAGAAGCTGAAGAGCAGTCCCTACTTTGACTATAGGGATATAGCTGTGCATGAGGCGCTGACGGAGTTTATGAATGTGCTTTCAAGGAGAATCAAGATAGAAAAAGAACAGCTGCAGCCTTTGCTCGAACGGGCGGTGGTGCAGGCTGTAGAGGTCGCTACGGATCCGGTTTCCTTTTATCAGAGGGAGATTTCCAAAGCTCCGGAAGGGCAGATCAATGATTTTCTGAAGGAAAACAAAAAGTACTATAAATGGCATGTGCGGGCAGTTGATTTTCTGATTGACAAGACGGGCTTCGGTCATGATGAAAGTGCCTATTTGCGTGCGATTGCAGCGAATTATCAGGCAATTCAGGATTCGCTGGAGTCTGTGAATTTGTTGCTGGCTACCCTTGGAGACGTGAAACCATTTGACCTGGACTCCTATTTGGTCGAAGAGAATACCCCTAGCGCTCCGGCAGAATACGCTACCTCAGCTCAAACCAAAGAGCAGGAAACCAAGAGTTCTTTCTTCGATCAAGTGGAAATAGAGGCTTCCGGTATAGGACAAGTGGAGCCCGAACCGATGGGCATACCGGAGACAGAGCCGGTCAAGCTAGCTCAAGCCACCTATGCCAATGGAACTCCGGGGGGATTAGATGCCTCTAACCTGAAGGCGAAGTTTGAAACCCTCTCCTATAAAGGAATGAAAGGTATATTGGGCGAACTGGCAGAAAGCGTGGCGATTAACCAGCGGTTTATGTTTACCAAAGAGCTTTTTGATGGAAATGCTGACCTGCTCAAGCACGCACTTAAGTCTATAGATAAGTGCGGCGCATTTGATGAAGCAATTGATCTGGTAAACTCCCGTTATGTGGGGGAATTAGGATGGAAGGTTGATTCCGAACCTGTACAGGAGTTTCTGCTTCTTGTATATAGAAAGTTTGAAGTCTAATACATGAAGGGATACCGTACGCTTCGAAAACAAGTATTGTCTGAACTTGAGG
>CBFGUY010000209.1:0-6294 GCA_965651895.1 uncultured Algoriphagus sp.
TATGCATCTGTGATATTCTGATCTGGAATCTGGATTTTGGAAGTGGACTGAAGTGAATCGGTGAGCGCAAATCTTTCCTCCCAATCTGCAAATAGATCTGTACGGAGATCTGCCAGTGTTTCCATTGCAGAAAATTCACTTTGATCCGAGCCGGCAATGTACACCGGAACGAGCTGCTCCTCATCCGGCGAAAGCTCCAGTTTGATCTCAAAAGCTGCTGCCGCGCCGAACTCTGCTGGTATAATAGGACATTCGGGAGAAACAGGATTTAAAACCAAGGCTGTGGAAGTACCCAAGACTGCAAACCAGTCATTTTCTTCATCCTTGGCAGTGAATATTCCTGTCAACTCATCAAAGATCACACGATCCGCTGCATTTTTGCCAAATGCGCTGTCCATCTTTGCACCAGGCTTTAAGTCGCTTGTCGTCTCAAATTGAAAGCTTAACTGTTTGGGGGATTTGTCTTTGTTTTTGATAAAATTCAGGATAGTTAAGCCTGGTTTATCTTTACTTACAAAAATCACTTGCCTCACCTTCAAATCTTCATTTTCCAGCAGATAGTGCTGGTTAATCGCAAATGGAAACTTGGTTTTTCCTTCGGGCTTCTCTAAACAGAATACACCGTTTTCAGTTTTGATTGAGGCGCTAAACCCCTGCAGAAGCTGTATGGTTTTCAGGTGTACCGCTCCTTCATCAAGGAGTATATTTTCATTTGCCAAAGAATGCTTCACGTCCAGGGGTAGGGCTATAGAGTGTAAGCGTTCTAGGCTTTTTACTAATTTTGCCTCTTCAGATCTTGGTGCTTGACAGGAATAAGCAAGGGTGCAAAAAAGAAAGACAGCTACAAGGGATCTATACATAAAAAGGATTTTCTAACCTTATAAGGTTTTGCCAATTTCCCTCCAAGTTACTAATTGTACTTTATTTTGTTCCAGTAGAGTTTTGGCCTTTTCACTGGTGAAGAAGTCATAGTCTGCCTGCCTCCAAGGTGCGTGATAGGTATCATGCCCTTTAGTCACTGCATTCATTTCCTCATCATCATATGCCAAATGGATCAGAATTACATTCAGGCCTGAGGATAGATTATTGAGTGTATTAGTGTAAAATTCTTCCATTCCACTTTGGTAATCCGCTGGATAGGCCATGAATAGCTGGTCCACCACAGGATAGTTATCCACAATGATTTCTGAAAATAATTTAGCGTTTGGCTTGATGATGTTATCAATCATCTGCTGATTGATCATGGCCGGAATGTGGAGCTCCTGTGCGATTTTAAGGTAGGAAGCTAAATATTCCGGTTTCCCATAGAATATGCAGCCCATGTGAGAATCCAAATGGGTGGGTGCGATCCCCATTTGGTTTGCGGCTTTTATCTGGGCACGGATTTCTTTTTCTACTTCCTCCGGACTGGCATTTGCAGTGACTTGTCCACAATCCGGATACATGTGGCCTTTTTCGTTTGCCAATCCAGGAACTGCTGTCTTTCCGGCTTCAGGTCCCCAATTGTAATGAATCCATTCATTGGTGAGCGTAATGTGGATTCCAATATCCGCATTAGGCATTTCCTTTGCCATTTCTCCTACTTCTGCAGACCATGCAGTCGGTACCATCATACTTGTGGAATTTACCAGCCCCTTTCGCATCGCCTCAAAAGTCGCTTTGGTCTGAGAATGTGCTACCCCTACATCATCGGCATGGATGATAAGTAACTTAGTGTCTTCCGGATACCCTAGTTTTTCGGCGAGATTTTGGGAAAAAGTATAAGCAGGCACAATTGCCAGTAGAAGTAATAAAATGCAGGATCTTTTCATTTTGGGCTTTTGTTTTCCCTAAGTTAGAAAATCTACAATTTGCTTAACTTTTATAGCGCTTAGATTTAATCCGATAAACCCAGAGATAGGTAAAAAAGCTCAAAAACACCTGTAAAACACCAAAATGAAGCCAAGTGTAAGGTTCCCTAAGAGGTTCAAAATTGATGGTATTATTATAATACAGTTTTGAGATCACCAGGGCTAAAATTGTCGCAGGAAGCACTACCACCATCCAAAAATTAAGAAATGAACGGTAAATAAAAGGAGTGCTTTTTTTAACTATCGAAGCTTTGGCTTTTCGGTTTTTCATAACTGGTTTGTAGCAAGTATAGGTCTAGATCAACTTCTCTCTTTGTATCTATTAGCTTTTGGTTTATAATCCCTATAGTACATCCAAAGTCCAAAAAGTACCTGAAAGATCAACATTCTTACATAAGTAGAAGGCAACTTCAATAATTCCCAGCTGATCGATCCTTTGAAAAGTTCGGTGATCATGATCGTGAGGATGCTAGCAGGAAGTATGTAAACCAGCCAGAAGTTAAAAAATGAGCGGTATAGAAAAGGCGCTTTTTTCATTAGTTATTGGATTGAATTATTCAGGCCTGTTGGTACATTATGACTCATGATTAGGGAGCAGAACCTGTATTATTTGTTTGAGTGAATTAAGTTGTAAAGCTGCCTTTTACCCTTCCAGGATTCAAGAGTCTTGATTTTGTCAATATTCGAATTTAACTGCCCGCAAATCTGGAGGAACTGTTTTTTTGCGTTTAGTTTCCAAGTGGTAAAGGTATTTCCCTAACTCGGCAAAAAAAGGAAATCCTATTTTTTCATATTCATAGTGATCATCATTTAGCGTATTGTTGTCGTTGACGTAGATTACTGCAGAGACGAAAAACTCTATACCTTTTTCAAAATCCACATAATAACTCGCATCTAACAAATGCCCATAAGCCTGGCCGGTTTTATTGAATGTGCGGATGCTTTTAGGGAGGTCGCCTTTATCATTTCCATCTAGGTAAAATTTTGAATAAGTGTCCCAGTATTCTTCTTTTGGGTAGTGGGGAAAGTCACTTTCCGCCGGGAGCATACCCATGTATTTAAGGATTAAATTCCTATGCTGTTCATTGATAGAGAATCGTTCTGATTCTACAAAAGACATAGGGAAAACAATCCGTTGGACTACTCCGTGAAGGTCTGAGAGCGCCAGTTTATTCTTATTGGTAAAGTCCATTGGCCTCCTGATCAGAGAATCTCCCACGTAGAATGCCTCTCCTATCGTCGGATTGTTACTATTAGTATAGTGCTGTGTGGAAGTTCGCTCTGGTTCCTCGAAGATCACATTGCCTACAGAATCCAAAAACCGTATAGGATTCACTATCCGGTTTTCCTCTGGGCTTGTGGCTACACTTAGTCTATGATTGATGACGCTGTGGTTAAGTCCTTTTTCCTTCAGTTTTTCATTGATATAATCCTGTCCAAGGAGTTCATATAGGCGATTGTAGGCGTCATTGTCCGATACCAACAGAATTTTCTTGATGTAGTGCGCTATGCTTGGAATGGAATCTTTTGAGGATAAATCTGATAAGGCTGGCTTTTGGAAAGGACGTATGGAATCCACCAGCATAGCCGTTTCTGCTGTCAACCCCTCTATGTTTTGTTCTTCCAGCCATTCCAGTGCAAGGATGGCAATGGGTAATTTTACAGTGGAGGCGGGGTAGAAATAGCGGGAGTCATCTACATTTACACTGAAATCTGTCATTAGTGCATTTCCGTGTTCATTGCGGTCTATCCGGGTGTAAATTATCTGAACCTGATAGTTATCCACATTGTCCAATACCTGTTTTAATATAGGGAAATCTTTCAGATCATCTTCGAAAGGCGCTGTTGACTCTGAGGAGCACGAACATAACACTGCAAGAAGATAAATGACTAAAATAGATTGTTTCATCTGTTAATTTTTTGTTCTTGAATAGTCAGATAACCTATCCCAAACTTATATAGGAAGAACCTTGAGGTGTAAATAGACATGACTCTGTGAGATATATGAGCCATGCTATTTTTATGTTTGGGAAAGATCCTGGATTATTTCATTCAGGTACATCAGATCGCTGAGCTCATGGTAGGCGGAAATCACGATTCGGTTTACACTGGGACTATCAGCTGTAGGATAGGCAAAAGAAGAGGTAATGATTCCTGCTTTTTCAAATTCTTTCACCCAGGAATCATCGGTATATACAAACGCGGGAAAATATCTCGACCCTTTAATTTGTTTTATTGCAGCTGTTTCCTGTGCAAAAATCCCACAGGCATCTTCTAACCATGTTTTTTTCTCAAGATAAATATCTTCCATATCCAGGAAAGTTTGCAGGTGGGCGGGTGAGCCTGGGGATGCCCCTCCAAATAGTGCAGTACTCTTTATCTTTTCAATTTCTGAATCCGATCCCAAAATAATTCCTGCTGGTAGTCCCAGCCCTTTTCCCAATGAGCCTGAGACGAGCAAATTGATCGAAGTATGAGCCCATCGTGAGTAAGTACCATAAATACTATTTCCTAATACCCCAAAGGCATGGCTGTCGTCGACTAATAGGCTGACTTCATGTTTTGTTGCTATATCTTTTACCCACTCATAATCATGGATTTCACAGTGGAATGGGTCCACGGCATTGCCAATCAGAAGGATTTTTTGGGGAGCAAGCTTAGCAGCTTGTTCTAAACACCAATTTTTCCATTGTGTAAAATTTAATTGTGTAGCAGCATATAAGCCATCCGGAATCACAGCAGCATGTGCGTCCGGAGCTATCCATGTGCGTGTAGATGGGTGATATAAAGATTTCCATGCCGAAATTCCAGCCAAATAGCCCGAGCTTAACACAGCTGCGGAAGGAGCCGCAGCTGACAGGGCGAAATGTTCTTCGAAATCCTCAAAGACCTGAAGACGTACGTTGTTGTTTCTACTTTGACCATGATTGGCACCGTATTCAAAAAGATTATCAGCCAGCACGTCCAAAAAGTCCATGTTTTGGGCCATCCCAAGATAAGAGGTACCGCTGAAATAGAGGTATTCTTTACCATCTATTTCGACCATTCTATCTATTCCTGTGTCTAAGTAATGATTTTTCAATTTTTATATCAGTTGGCAAAAATTTGTGATTCATCCTGAAATGACTTGAACTCTAATGCGTTTCCGCAAGGATCTAAGAAAAACATGGTAGCCTGCTCGCCTACTTCACCTTTGAACCTGATATAGGGCTCTATGACAAATTCTATCCCGTGAGACTTAAGTTTGTCAGCTAACTCATGCCATTCGTCCCAAGGTAGAATCGCTCCAAAATGCCGTACAGGAACATTTTTGCCATCCACGGCATTTGTACTTGCCTGAGCCAATTCTTCGGGCTTGATGTGGGCGGAAAGCTGGTGGCCGAAGAAGTTAAAATCAATCCATTTTTCGGTATTTCTACCTATCTCACAGCCAAGTAGATCCCCATAGAATGCGCGGGTTTCTTCAATGTCCCGAATGGGGAAAGCCAGGTGAAATGGTTTAAATTTGCTCATAATGCGTACTTTCGTTGAGGGTTTTTCGGCTTCAATTTAGTTGTTTTATCCCTAAATAATATGAAGAAAAACAAATCGGTATCATTGGTTTTGAGTAGCGGTGGAGCGCGGGGATTAGCGCATGTGGGTGTGATCGAAGAGCTGGAGAGGCGTGGCTACCAAATAGAGGAGATCGCGGGTTGCTCGGCGGGGGCATTAGTGGGTGGCATGTATGCTGCAGGCAAAATGAACGAATTTAGTGACTGGATGTGCCACCTGGACAGGTTGGATGTTTTTTCACTGATGGATTTTACATTTTCCAGCCGGGGATTTATCAAGGGTGAAAAAGTGTACAATGCCTTGAAAAATGTGGTGCAAGACTGCCAGATCGAAGATTTGAGAATCCCTTTTTCCTGCAATGCTGTGGATTACCGGAGTGGTGAGGAAATCGTATTTAGAGAAGGAAGTCTTTACGCCGCCATTCGGGCCTCAGGCAGTATTCCTACGGTGTTTCAGCCCGCAAAAATCAACGAATATGAACTTATCGATGGTGGTGTGCTGAATCCTGTGCCTATTTCCCTTATCCGGCATCCTGGGGACAACCTGCTTATGGTAGTGGGATTAAATGCCGCTGATTCCGAATTGGTCACTCCCCCCACCAAGAATGCGGAAGGTCAGCGGTTTATCTCCATGCCTAATTGGCTCAAAGAGTATAGAAACAAAATGCGGCAGTATTTCCCCGAGCAAGAGAAGGTGCCAAAATCCAATTCTCTGAGTTCGATTAACCTGATGACCCGCTCGTTTGATTTGCTTCAAGATCGATTTTGTTCGCTTTTGGTAGAAAAATATCCGGTGGATGTCACTGTACAGATTGCCAGAAACCAAGCAGGAACGCTGGAGTTTCACCGGGCTGCAGAATTAATAGAAATAGGCCGGCAGAAAGCCGCCAAAG
>CBFGUY010000210.1:0-6280 GCA_965651895.1 uncultured Algoriphagus sp.
ACACTACTTCAGCTGTGACATCTCCTGAACCTGAATAGGCATTGAATCCCTTGTGAAGTCTAGGATCCGAAGAGAAGGGATCTCCATCCACTACACCTTCCTGCTGGGATAAAGTTATTTTTTCTGGAGTGATGATTTCCAAAAGAGACTCTCCGGGATCATTCGGCAAATACACGTCGTAAGGGTAGGAGGTAACCTCCATTCCTGCAGCAGACATAACCTGAGTCAAATAAGCGGCAACAGCTTCGTTTTCAGGCGTGCCTACTATGTGAGGGACTTTGGTCAATTCTTCCAGATGAACCTTGAACTGTCCGAAATTTACAGCTTTGAGGTACTCTGCTTCCACTGCTTTCTGCGTGGAAGTATCATTAGGATAAAAACCAGTGACTTGTTGAGAATTTGCCGAAAATCCAAAGCCAATAGCCAGGAGTGCTGCAAAAAGCTGTTTTTGTAAAGACATATTATTTATTCGTTAAAAGCTCTGAAACAGATAAGATATGTTCTGATGGAACGTTCACAATTCTTTTGGTACGCAAATACCTATTTAGCTCGTACTCATCATAGTTTGGGTTGGAAGGGTCAAAACTTGAAATTCTCACTAAGCCTCTGGAATGGATAAATTCTCCATTTCCTATCCACATACCTACATGGACAACGCGCTCTTTTTTGCCTTCAGTAGCTTTTTCGCCAAAAAACAACAAATCGCCCACCTGTAGTTTTTCCCAGTCTTGATCTGAATCCACCAGCTCCCCTTCATGAATCTGCTGGCTGGCATCACGCGGGATAATCTGCCCATTGAGGTAGAAAATAGTCTTGGTGAAGCCGCTGCAATCCACTCCCTTGATAGATGTCCCGCCCCAGAGATAGGGCGCTCCCATCATTTGCTTAGCCGTACTGATTAATTTATCCGGTGCAGTACTTCTACTGGCGATCCAGCTTTCCCAATCCTGAACATGATCTGTAGAAATCCATCCTTCACGTCCATCCGGAATACTCACCTTAAGTTGGTCTCCGGCTTCCTCAATTACGGTCAGAATATTTCCGGCCACCAAGTCAGATACCATCTCTTTTTGATCTGTGTTTCCCCATACATGCCCTGTAAGCGAAGTGAACACTACTTTTGGTTCCCGGTACCAACGCTCCATTTCCTGCTCGGTCATCAGGTGTATGCCGGCACGGTCAACCCATGAAAGATAGCCATCTGGGGTTTGGACAAGATACCAACCCCCTTCTTCCTTGAGCACATTCAGAGGAGTGCCCATGAGTGCCTGGGTAGCAAGTTCGGCAGAATGTTTTGGTTGGCTTCTGATATTCGCCACGGAAATAGTAACCAAAGCTCGGGTTTGTCCACCCAATGAGGCATCAGGTAACCGCAAAACAGCATCAGTAAACCTAATTTGTTGTGATTTTAAGTTTTCAATAAGTCCATCTAAGGCCTGAATCTGATCAGTCTCTCCTTTTAAAGAGTCATTTTCAAAGCTCAAGTCCCATAGTGCCACTCGTTTATCTGGAGCTACTTCATCCCTTTTAGCTTCGATGAGTTCCGTGACCTGATTGTTGTTTCCACTGGGATTGCAGGAAAATTGAAATGTGATTAGAGATACTAAAATTAGGATATATATTCTTTTCATATGATTATAATTGTTTTTTAACGGTCACCCCGAACGGTCGGGGCAGGCTATGGAATCTCGCACACATTATAACCATCCCAGTGTTTGGCCCTTGAGTCATAATCGATTTTATCTGCTCATCATTAGTTTTTAGCGCTCAGACCTGGCTGCCATCTGGCAAAGACGGTTCAGGTAGGTTCGATTTAATAGCTTGGGCAAATTAAAAGAAAACCACAAGAAAAGCTCTATGCATGGGCTCTACTTGTGGTTTCAATGAGATAAAGTTTGAGTATCAATCCATCTTTAAGCCTGGTGAGCGATCCAAGAATTCTTGATATAGGTGTATCTGTCTGTTAGAAAGCGGCATTCTATAGCCATCTATAAATACATGCAAAACATTGGTTTTGGTCTCGAATGGATCACCATCAGCCACGATCAGGTTGGCTACTTTGCCTACTTCTACGGAGCCGTATTGATCATCAAGTCCAAATATCTCTGCAGCAGTAATAGTCACAGCTTTCCAGGCTTCCTCTTTGCCCAACCCATATGCCGCAGCGAAGGCTGCAAAGAAGGGGAGGTTTCTTACATTTTCTTGGCCATCGGTTCTGATGGCTACTTTCACACCTGCTTTGGCCATATTTCCGGCATTGGCATAGGCCGCATCATAGCGGTCAGATTCTCTGGTTGGAAGTGCCTGTATAGGCCCTGTTATTACAGGGATTCCAGCTTTGGCGATTTCTTCAGCAACTCTCCAGCCTTCTGCTACACCAGTAAAAATCACTTTAGCTTCTTTTCCCTCAAGCCATTTAAGTGCAGCCTGAATATCAGCTGCCGTGTTGACTTCGATCAAGAGTGGCAACTCTCCTGTAGTAGCTTTTGCAAGCTGGGCCATCTCCGGATAATATTCCAATTCAGCTCCATTTGCTGTTAATGAAGCATAATTCTTTGCATTTTCCCACAGTTCATCTGCTTCCTTCAGGGATTTCTCCAAGGCTTTTTTGATATCCTCATCTGATCTACGATCATACCTGCCCCGGCGTCCAGAACTAGGAAAGTTCATTACTATGCCTTTGAAACCGGCATACATCTGATCCGGCGTATAACCATTGAGATTAATCAGAGCTGCAGTTCCAGGAAATAATCCTCCCGAAGGTACAGAAAGCACTGTGGTGACACCCGATACTCTGGTGACTGGAATTGCTACTGAATTTGGATTAATGGCTGTCAAAGCCTGCATATTAGGCGTAAAATTCCCCATTTCCGCATAATCGACGGTTTCTTGAACGGAGTTAATTTCCACCAGACCGAGTTTGGTACCTCCGTCAATCATGCCGGGATAAATGTATTTACCGGTACAGTCGATCACTTCTGCCCCATCAGCAGAAATATCAGTTCCGACTTCCTTGATTTTCCCGTCTTCCACCAATACGGAGGTATTGCTTAAAATACCATTGGTGATAGTTACCACTGTTGCATTTTGTAATAAAAACTTTCCCGCACGTGGTTTGATCACTTCTCCATCGATCTGTGCCATTGCCAAAAACGGCATTAAGGCTAGGATGAAGGCAATAAAGGTTTTGTTTATAATTTTCATTTTCAGGACGTTTTTTATCGGTTACATGAAGTCAGCGAAGAGGTATATCCCATGACAGGTTATCATTAATATCGCTAATTCTTGTCTCCGTTGATTTAAGGGATCAGTGTGTATGCGAATGTCTATGGAATAGGAAATTGGCTGTTGCAAATAGGCCTTCAGTCCCTTGCATACATCTTTCCTCATGGTCAGTATATAGAATGACATCTTCTACCATCTGGGTTGGACTCACTTTGATCCGCTGGTCATCCGCATCTTCTATTCTATCGAAGTATTTCACACCATCCACAAAAGTCATCTGGGGAACCGCATAGGAAGAAAGTGGGTGACCTTCGAAAACCACCAAATCAGCCTGTTTACCTTCTTCTATTGAACCTACCTTATCATCAATCCCAAGTTGTTTGGCAGGATTGATAGTAATCATAGCAAGTGCCTGCTCATCCGTCATCCCACCGTACCGTTGTGTCTTGGCAGCCTCGTGATAGAGGTGACGGATCAGTTCCGCATCATCTGAATTAATAGAAGTAATGGCTCCATTCTCTGTAAGAATCGCAGCGTTATATGCCGTGGAATAATAAACCTCAAATTTATATGCCCACCAATCGGCAAATACTGAGGCTCCCATGGTGTATTCAGCGATTTCAGGAGCTACTTTGAAGCCCTCATTCGTGTGCTGAAATACCAACTTGGTAATACCAAAATCCCTTGCCACATTAATCAACATATAAATCTCATCTGCCCGATAAGAGTGGCAGTGGATAATTATCTTACCATCTATGATGTCGGAAAGGATCTGAAGCCGTTCATTATGAACAGGAGGTAAGGCTGTATTTCCTTTTTGGGAGGAGGCTTTATTGTATTCCTCCCAAGCTTTCTTGTACTGAATAGCCTCATTGAACCCATTTCTGAGTATTGCTTCCACTCCCATTCTAGTGCGGGGTTGGATACCATTCCCTCTACCATGCACTCTGGTTGGATTTTCACCCAATGCGAATTTGATGGTGCGCGGGGCATCTTCCATGATGATGTCCGATGGATCTGTGGATCCCCATCTATGTTTTAGTGTTGCATTTTGCCCACCGACCACATTGGCTGAGCCATGCATGGCATGCGATATGGTCACTCCACCAGCCAGTGCTCTGTAGAGCCCCACTTCATAGGGATTTACTACATCTTTCATCCTCACTTCAGATACAATCGGAGCTGTAGCTTCATTGACTACATCCAAGCCCAGGTGGGAGTGGGCGTCTATGATCCCAGGCATGAGGTATTTACCGGAAGCATCAATAGTGGCTATCCCATTGGGTGCTGTTAGATTTTGGCCCACTTTCTTGATTATCCCATCTTGTACGAGTACATCTGAGTTCTCAAGTGTCCCGTTGGTAACTGTCAGTACAGTCGCGTTTTTTATCAATACACTGCCTTTTTTCACTTGGGCTGAGGCTAATTGAATGCTTAGACCCAATAGCGCGGCAAGAAAATAGTTAAATTTTTTCATCTGCTTAATTATTTGCGATTAGGGTAGGGGTAAGTGTGCCTTTGAATGGGAATGATCCGAATTCACCGACTGTCATGCTAGCATCATAGCTGCCTTCACTGACTTCTCCGGAAACGTCCACCGTAATCTGCATACCGTTTGCATTGACGTCAAATGAGAAAGAAAGTGTCCCTTCTTCTAATGTCACATTTTTAATCGGGGAAGTAGCCTTGTCCGAGCCGGATGGATCATCGTATGTAATAGTACCAGTATATTCTGAACCTTCTTTCTTTATTGAAAGGATTCCACCTGAGGATCCGGCAGGACTTTCTGAGGTATAGTCCCAATCCCCTTCGATTTGCACAGCATCGCCGTTTTTACCTTCCTTGGAGGATTTCTTTTTTGCTTTAGTTTCATAGTCATACATGTAACCATCTACTACCATATGTTTGATTTGACTATCTTTTGCAAAAAGAGAATCCGTGCTTAAAATCAGATTTGCCATTTTCCCTTTTTCGATAGTTCCTGCCACTTTACTCAAGCCTAGGATCGATGCGGGATTAGTAGTCAAAGCAGCCAGTGCAGCCTGTTCCGAAAGTCCATTTTCTATCATAATCTGAAGCGATTTCATAATATCCTTGGATTTCACGCCCACTGTAGTAAACGCGAATGGAATACCAGCCTTCTCTAATTTGGCAGTTTGTGCAATTGCATCATCATAAGCTTTTTTCACCCGGGCATAAAGCTCAGTAGCTTCTTTGCTTGCCTCATCTTTCTGTGCTTTTATAGCTTTGTCATCCGGGATTTCCAATTTCACTAAAACATGGGCTCCAGAGGCCTTAATCGCATCCAATACAGTTTCGTATTCTTCCAGATCAGTCAGGATCAATTTGAATCCCTTTTCCTTCTGTAAACTGATTGCCCGTCTGATTTCCAATTCCGTGGAAGCAGAAAACAACACAGGGATCTGACCATTGATGACTTCCTGCATGGCACTGTAGGTAGGTGTGATCTCCGGTCGCTTCAGTCCTGATACAGTAGTGTATTTTTGGGAACGTTCCTCAGTAAGTTTGGCATTATCATATACCTCACGGAATTTTGCCATGACCCCAACAGCCGTAGCCGGATACATTCCCCTAGAACCGTTGAAACTGGCAGCCAAGGCAGCATTTTCTTTCAAAAGATTGGTTGAATGTTCATTTCCTAATAGGATGACAGCAGTCTTACCTGCCAGCAT
This sequence comes from uncultured Algoriphagus sp., assembly GCA_965651895.1. GTDB lineage: Bacteria > Bacteroidota > Bacteroidia > Cytophagales > Cyclobacteriaceae > Algoriphagus. The sequence continues at coordinate 5,919 of CBFGUY010000210.1, forward strand.
ACCACCCTCTGGTTTGATCTGGACAATTGTAAAACCTGCTTTTCTGAGTTCGTCCACCTTACCGTCTTTGATGGAGAACTGATCCATTGCCGATCTCCATGGAGTCACCCCAGCGATCTCATCCGGAGGATTAGAGGACACAAAGTCATCAGGTCTGTCGGGATCTTTGGGCTTGGTGATCCCTACATCACTCGCTCCTGCAATGAAGCCAGGATAAATATAAAGTGAATCACCTTCAATGGTCTTTGCTTCTTTGGGAAGGCTTAGCTTACTTCCTATGTCGAGGATCAAGCCATTTTTAATCAGCACGGTTGCTTTTGTACCTTTTTGGCCTGGTGCTGCGAATACAGTTGCATTTGTGA
>CBFGUY010000211.1:0-6274 GCA_965651895.1 uncultured Algoriphagus sp.
ACAAAATCTATCATGCCTACGGCATTGCTCGTTTACACAGGATTTTAGAAATAAACTTCCCACTGTCCTACTTCCCACTTCCTACTTCCAAACATCGGTCACCCGACACCAGACACCCCACATCTGACTGTCTTCCGTCTCCGGTCTTCCGTCTTCGGTCACCCAACATCCCACTTCCTACTCCCCAACATCCCACTTCCCCCCATCTCTGTGTTTTCAAATTGTTATCAACTTCCAGATAACCGCGGTCAGAAATTAACAAACTGGTAATCAGTAGCTAGGTAGTCCTTTTTTTAATGTCCGGAGTAGTATGTATGAAGGTACAGCCTATGAAAAATCCTAGCATCAGGGAATTGATTGGAAAATTAGCCAGTGGTGAGATATCCAAAGAAGAGTTTGATCTGTTTCTGGAAAAAATAAAATCAGAAACAGATTTGATGGATCTCGACCAGGCTTTTCAGGAAATTTTTGATGCACTGGATCCGAATAGGAAAGATGCCGACCCAACCGATCAATCAAATGAATAATTAATAGAACACACATGAAATCGAGCCTGCCTACCGGACACACACGCTGGAATGATCATAATATATGCGACCTGCCTGCCGGCAGGGATTCCATGTGACCATTGAAAATCAAAATATAAACACATGAAATCGAGCATAACTCAAGCGTCAAGCACTGGAATGATTATCTGTGATGTGAGATTCCATGTGACCAATGAAAATTAAATTATATACACATGAAACAATTTTCCAAAATCAAACCAGCCAAGATCCTCTGGAGAGTTCCCATGGTCTTTGGCGTCATCATGGGCACATTTGTCCATACCTCAGCGATAAGCCCGCACTATCCTGTGCTGTTGGAGGAAACTATCCATGCACAACAGGTACGCGGTAAAATAGTCTCCAGTATAGATGGCTCCCCTCTGCCAGGAGTCACTGTGCTGGAAAAAGGCACCTCCAATGGTACTGTCACCGAGATTAACGGCACTTATACCTTAAATGTAGCCGGACCTGACGCGGTACTGGTGTTTTCATTCGTGGGTTTTGATTCCCAGGAAGTCACTGTGGGAAACCAATCTACGATAGATGTGTCCATGTCCGAAACCGCGACGGATATGTCTGAAGTAGTGGTGACAGCCTTAGGCATCAAGCGGGACCAGCGCTCACTGGGATACGATGTGTCCAATGTGAAAGGGGAGGAGCTGACCCAGGTAACGCAGGAGAACGTACTGGGTTCTCTTTCCGGAAGGATGCCCGGTGTGACCATCAACCAGACCTCCGGCCCGGGATCTTCCATGAGCATGGTCATTCGGGGCGCTACATCCCTGACCACCGATAATCAGCCCCTGTTTGTGGTGGATGGCGTGCCCATGTCCAATTCCCTGAACAATATCAGGCAAAACGGGGACGGAAACCAGGTGGATTATGGGAATGCGATCTCGGATATCAACCCCGATGATATTGAGAGTATCTCTGTGCTGAAAGGCCCTAGTGCGGCCGCACTTTACGGCACCCGTGCAGGAAATGGTGTGGTGATCATTACCACCAAGTCAGGCAAAGCCGGTAAAACCATGGGGATTTCTTTCTCTACCAGTAATGTTTTTGAAAGACCTACACGTCTGCTGGATTTTCACTATAAGTATGCCAACGGCAATCGTAACGGGGTCTTCAATGAAGGTTCGGCCTACTGGGGAGGACCGGATCTGGATGTGGGCAACAAAGCGATTCAGTGGAACAGCCCTTTGGATGAAAACGGGGATCCCATTCCCACCGATCTGATATCCTATCCCAATGCCATGAAGGACTTTATGCAGACAGGAATCACTTCCACCAATAATATCGCACTGGATGGAGGCTCGGACCAGACCACCTATAGAATTTCATATTCCAATATGCTACATAGGGGGATGATCCCAAATTCTGACCTTTTCAGAAACAGCTACTCTACTTCCATCAGCCACAAGATCTTACCGCAACTCACCTTTAGTTCTAATTTCAACTATACCAACAGCAAATCCAATGACCGTCCAAGTACAGGGGATAGAAGAGCCAACCCGCTGGAGGCAGTTTATGACAGCCCGTATGTGGACTATAATCAGATGCGCGGCATCTGGGTTCCCGGGCAGGAAGGTGTTCAGCAGATAAGGACCGCTGCCGGGGACAATCCTTATTTTATCGCCTATGGAATAGAAAACGCTTTTGTGAGAGATAGGATTTATGGAAATGTGGCCCTGGATTACCAACTCTCCGATTCCTTCAACTTCCGGGTGAGATATTCCTTGGATAGATCTGATGAGGAATTGGAAACCAAAATCCCCTTCAGCTACAGTAGAATGGCCAGGGGAGGCTACTACACCTCCAGTGTCCTCACCCAGGAATCCAATGCGGATTTTCTGGTTTCCTGGATGGATGATTTTGGTGACCTGGATATCAATGCATCTTTGGGCGGGAATATCATGAACAGGTTTGGTAAAAGCACCAGCGTGGGCGTAGGAGGAGATCGGAACAACGGCCTGGTAATCCCAGGTATCTATAATGTGCAGAACATCCCTGCGGATAATCGGTCCATGGACAACGGTTACTTTGAAAAAGGGATTTACTCCATCTACGGGTTGGTCTCCTTTGGATATGCAGATCAATTGTATTTGGATGTTACAGCTAGAAATGACTGGTCATCCACCCTGCCGGCGGACAACAGGTCCTACTTCTACCCATCTGCCTCGCTGAGCTGGCTCGCCAATTACACTTTCGGCTTGACAGAGAAAATTGACATGCTGAAGTTCAGGTTTGGCTGGGCACAGGTGGGTAATGATACCGGCCCGTACAATCTCGTGCCTAACCTGGGTACAGGATTGTACAATTCCATAAATACGGCAAGTATGCCCTCAGGTATTTTAAACCCGGATCTGAAACCCGAGGAAGCGACATCCTATGAGGGCGGGGTGGACCTTAATATGTACAACAACAGGCTGAGGTTCTCGGCCACCGTTTACCAGATAGACAACAGAAACCAGATTTTTTCGGTAAACCTTCCTTCTTCCTCAGGATACTCAGGCCGTCTGATCAATGCAGGCCTGATCCGCAGCAAGGGGATTGAACTTGCTCTGGGAGGTACGCTCATCTCCAAAGGGGATTTTTCATGGGACATGGATGTAAACTGGAGTAGAAACAGAACATCTGTGATAGAATTGGCAGATGGCCTGGACAGGATCACCTTATGGTCTGAAAATGGGGGAGGGGCGATCACATTCGTAGGAGAGGAAATCGGCAACATGTATAGCAGAAGCTATGCTTCGGTAAAAGACCCTAATTCTCCCTACTATAGATGGCCAGTGCTTTCCAATGCGGGAGGTTGGCAAGAGCTCTCCGGAACCGAAAACCTAAAGAAAGTAGGGAATTTCAACCCGGACTTCCAAATGGGACTCCAGACCACCTTGGCTATCAAAAACTTTGTCATAGGGGCAAGTCTGGATTGGAGGCATGGTGGGGAATTCATGTCATTTACCTATAGATATGGGGAATCTGACTGGAAATCCCAAAGACAGATAGACAACCTGATACCCGGCAGTCTTTACTCAGTCGATGAATTGATAGCGATGATGAAGGCTGATCCTGAGCGGTACATCATCCCCACTACGGGTAATTACCCTAGAGTTGGTGGCTATACAGCGGCTACAGGCGGGTACTATGTAGATGAAAATGGGAGTGATGGGGCATTTGTTCCTGGCGTGATCCAGGTCGGCGGTGCGGATACCCCAGATGATTACAGTGACGACGTTTACGAGGAACACCTCGGCGGAGAGGGAACGAATATTTATCCCATCACCAATACCTACCCTTGGGGATTCAACGAGCAGATCACCTTTGATGCCAGTTTTGTCAAGCTAAGGGAATTAAGCATAGGCTATAGATTTCCTAATCTGGGCAAATTCAGAAACGCGACTTTCTCAATCTATACCAGGAACCTTATGCTGTGGACCAAGGCGGATATAGGAGTGGATCCGGAAAGGGCCTTCTGGGCCAACAGTGGTACGCAGGGAAATACATCCTCACAGTTCCGTCAGGGAATTGAGCGCCAGAATGTAATGCCCTGGAGCTTCCCTATAGGCTTCAAATTGAATTTTAATCTTTAATCTCAAATCACCACATCATGGATATTACATCTAAACTTTATAAAGGATTCTTGATGGCCTTGATTTGCTGCCTGGGATTCGCAGGCTGCGATGACAAGCTTGATGAGATGAACGTCAACCCCTACGGCATAGATCCCGCAGAAGTAAATCCTAATCTGCTTATGCCTTCTGTCTTGGCCGCGGCTGCCCAAAGCTATGCCAACCTAGGGGTCAATGATATGGCCGGTGCCGTGCAGCATACCCAGAAAAACGGCTGGTATGGTGGACATAACAACTACAGTTGGGAAAACATGAACTGGACAGGATGGTATAATATTCTGAGGAATAATGAGCTGCTGTACAAAAGAGCTGAAGAGCTGGATAATGATTTTTTCAAAGCAGTGTCCTTGACTATGAAATCATTTGTGTTTGGCAATATCGCCGATCTCTGGGGAGATGCACCCTATACCGATGCGCTCAAGGGGGACCAGGCTTCAGTGGAATCCCAATTTCCTAAGTTTGATAGCCAGGAAGTGATTTATGACGGCATTATCGCTGATTTACAGACAGCGGTTTCCCTGTTCGGCACGGCGGGAAATGATGCCGTAACTCCGGCCAATGACCTCTATTATGGCGGGAATATCGCAGGCTGGAAGCGCTTTGCCAATTCCCTCTTGCTTCGTTATTACATGAGGATTTCTGAAAAAAAACCTGATGTGGCCAAGGCGGGAATTGAAGCTGTCTATGCCTCTGGGGACTATATCCAAAGCGTATCCCAGGATGCTGTGTTGGACTATACCGGAGGAGCCAGCGATATCTGGATTACCCGGCATATTCCCTTAAACCCGGATGATTTCCAACGCTACCAGGCTTGCCAGACCTTTATTGATCAGCTCCGTGAAACCCACGATCCCAGACTATCGGTATGGTTTGCGCCGGTACGGGTCCGATGGGAGGCAGACGAGTCATTGGCTGTGGCTTCAGAAGACTTCATCAGAAATGACGGGGAGCCTTTAGGGGTGGTGACCTACCCATTTGATGATTTTGTAAACGAGTATCCGGATGAACACTTTACCCGAAAATACAATCCAAACCTGATAGCATATAACGATGCGGAATACGTAGGTTTGCCTCCCTCACTTATGGTTCCCGAATCTTACAATGGCAATCCATCTCCAGGCCAGGGCACGCAAAACCAGCATGTCTCCCAGCTGGCGGATATATATCAGTCTGCGGGAGCTGCAGGGGATATCCTGAAGGCAAGATTGATCTCCTCTGCGGAAGTCAGCTTTATTTTTGCCGAAGCTGCCTTAAAGGGATGGAATGTAGGGGTCGCCGAGCAGCATTATTATGCGGGTATCCTCAAGTCATTGACAGTCTGGGGAAAATCGGACGATTATGAGAGTTTTATAGCGGTAGATGGGGTTGCTTATGACGGTAGTCTGGAGCAGGTAATGGAACAGAAATGGGTGGCAAGCTGGACAGCGGCTACCGAGGCTTTTGCCGACTATAGACGTACAGGCTATCCTAAGCTGGTAACAGGCCCTCAGTCCCCACAGCCCCGCGTTGCATTGAGATTCCAGTATGGAGATGATGAATACAACAACAATTCCGAGAGTATCACTGGGGCCTTGGATAGGCTGGAGCTGACGGACTATTCCGGCAGTTTTGGTAAAGACAGCCAATGGTCCAAGTCCTGGCTCTATCAGGGAACTTCCGCTCCCTGGGACTAAAGCCAGATCTATTCAATAAACACTGCCTCCATATCCAGATGATGTGGAGGCTTTTTTGGGTTCACCCTGTCCCCAAAACGTCGGTCAACAGGAGTCAGTATCAAGTAGCTAGTATCAAGAGTCAAGATTCAAGAACCAAGCTTGCCTACCGGAGGTAGGAGCCGAGAAGCAAGAAGCAAGATCTTAGAGCCAAGATAGTACGAGGTGATAAGTAAAAAGTATGTCAGTCGCAGTAATCAGTCGCAGTGATCAGTACCGTACCTTATAGCCTTATAACCTTATAACCTTTAACCATACAAACCAACCTTCCACCTTCCACCTTTCACCTTCCTACTTCCAACACCGGACACCGGACATCCAACTTCCAAACCCAATATAGTACGAGGTGAAAAGTAAGAAGCATCCCAGTTGAAGTTATCAGCAC
>CBFGUY010000212.1:0-6262 GCA_965651895.1 uncultured Algoriphagus sp.
GCCCCGTTTAATTTTTCTTCCCCGACCATATCCCGTAAGGCAAGAAGACTGAGAAGGCTCTTGCCATAGGAGAGGTAGGACTGACCATCTGTATAGACAAGTGGAGGTTCAGGTTCCGAAGCAAAAGCTCTTCCTGAGAAGTAGGTGTTGTTGGCATTGTCAGTCAAGTACCAAAGCGCTGCCTTCCCGTATTCCTGCTCCATAACCAAGGCTTCGGTATATTTTGCCAGCCCTTCCACCAAAATTGACGCTCCGGGAACATTTCGGGGAGCTAGCATATGGCCAAACCATTGATGTGCAACCTCATGGATTGTCCGTTTGGCCTTTAAATCAAATGGGATATTGGGGTCAGATTTTACCAGAAAATAATTATCCTCAACCATGCTGATCACCCCGGGATGGGCAAATCCCCCAAAATCCCAATACGAAGGTACTTCCACGATTTTGAGATGGTCTAAGGGGTAGCTGCCAAAATTAGTATTGGCGAATTCCAGGGTTTTGCTCATATAATTAAGCGTATGCGTGTCCTTTTCCTGATGTTCCGGTATAGTATAGACTTGTAAATTGACACCGCTGTACTGTATGCTGTCAACCTTATAATTTCCTGAGAAAAAAGCCACTACAGGCATGATTTTATGAGCACTTTCATATTCGAAACTTGATCTGCCCCCTTTATGGCTGACAGATTTCAGCTCGCCGGAAGTGATTGCCATTTGAGGTGATTCCGTGCTTACTCTTGCTTTGAAATCAACTTTGATCAGGTTTCGCTCCAATTCAGGATGGTCTTGTGAAACGGGTGTAGGAGGTTTTAGTGCCAAATTTCTTCGTTTTCTTTCCTGATTGTCACTGATTTCTCTTGTTTCGGAATAGCCGAAATACGGGGCGAAATCCAGAAAATTTATATAGCTGCCATTGGACACGATTGATCTTTCTTGCCGAAAGTGGGCTGGCTTTTGATTTACTTCAAATGAGAATGCTACTTCTTCCCCCACCTGAATCGGTGTTTCAAATTGAACCAGATTGACACGTAGCTTTTCGTCTTTTTCTATTGCTGAAGCCTTTTCAATCCTGAGATTCTCCAGTTCCACTTTCTCTGTCAGCATCAGGGTACTGATCGGTGATCCACTCGTATTTTTCAAATGGCCTCTGACACTCGCATAAAAAGTGTTTTTGGAAGGAAATAAATCTACATCCATCTCCAATGTTGAATAGGTGGGCACAGGATCGGTTTCATATTTTTTATAGTTCAACTCATACTGGAGCTGTTCGTTTAGCCGTGTATTAGGTGACATATATTTCCCCACGATGTTGATCTGATAGAAATAAAATCCTCCTATTGCGATTAAGAGAAGCGTGGGGAATGCCAATTTGGAATAGGAAGCCCAACCCATTTTCTGCGATTTTCTATTCCATGACCCTTTCCAGTTGGTAAAGAGATTTATTGAAATAATCATCCCCAAAGTCATCCAAAGCAGATTCAATAGCCAGAAGCTTTTGGAAGTCAACCCAAAACCAGCCTGCTGACTATAGGTCAAAAATGGGGTGATACCGATTTTTAGCAGGGGATGGTTTATCCCGAGGGCTGCTCCCAGTGAACTTGAAAACAGCGCGATAGCAAGGACAGAAATACACATTCCCAAGTATTTGTTTCCACACCACTGATGGATTTGGAGCATCAGTAGGGTGAAAAACAAGAGCGAGATTCCCGGAGACAGAACCAAGACTAAGAGCGGAAGGGAGTCAATACCCTGATATCCCTGTACGAGCTGATATCCAAGGCAAATTAGTAGAGTAATGCCAATCATCAGACCTACCAATGACATAAGAGTGATGAGGGCTGAGACAAAAAAGTATCCGCCGGGAGCAGGGGTGGCACCGATAATTTCATGGAAGCTTGATTCTTTGGCTCGCCAGACGAGTTCTCCGGTAAAAAAGACAAGCAATACCAAGCTAAATAAGTACAAAGGGGTCTGGACTTGTTCTAAAAGTATCTGCGAAGCAGGAAAGTATCTTTCATCGTAAGCTCCACCGGAATGGATTTTTGAATATATCTCAGTCACGGCGATGACGGTCCAGCTTCCTGCGATCACCCAGAAAGGAAGACTTTTGAAAACCAGCGAAAGCTCCAATTTAACCGCCGAAGGAATCACTTGGAAGTACCCGCCAATACTTGGAGTCACATTTTTCAGAATTGCAGTGCTAGGCAGGGTGTTGTTTTGAATCGTGGTTTTGCGGGAAGATTTGTTATGCTGTTTTCTGAAAGAGAACTTCCAATAGGAAATTCCCATCAAAAGGATCGATCCAAGAAACCACAGCGCTCTATTCCAAGCTAATAACCCGGTGAAGGATATCGGTGTTTCATTTTTCTGATAAGGTGTCCAAAGATTGCTCTGTTCAAAAAATGCAGATAGTCCAAAAGGATCTGCCAGGGCCGCGATGAAAAGATTTTTGGTAGAGATTGGAGCAGCGTTGGCGATAAGCGGTGAATTCAGAAATATTGCGCAAATAAAATAGGCTCCGTAGATCAGGATCGCCATAGCGTAAGTGGCTAAGGTATTTCTGCTATGCAAGCAGACAGTGAAAATCAACACGGTACAGACAGTGACTGAGGGGATGAGCAGCATCCATGCTACGGATAACGGGGAAATGATGGTAAACTGCCCGATCCGTTCAGGATCCAAGTCAGAGGTATAAATGCCTAAATAGAAGCCCGGAATAGCAAGTATCAGAACAGCTACGGCCATCACCCAAGCTCCCATAAATCGGCTAAAATAGAATTCTGGCTTGGAGATAGGAGTGGAAAAAATTAAGGGTTCCATAGCGTATTTTCTATCCCGTTGTATGGCTGAGACCACGAAGAAAATAATCGAGAATACAGAACCTAAGCTTAATAGACCCATTTTAAAGAATAATTCATACTCAGAATTGTAATTAACCCGTGCAGGAGCCGCGCCTTGACTTCCCATCAAAAATGCAAATCCAAAATAAGTGAGCGTGAAGAGGGGAACTGCCCGGGTTTTTAACTGGTAATTCAGCTCAAATCGAAGTAGTGCCAGGTAGTTAGATTTCATTGTCTGTTGCAGAATTGAGGGTGGAGAAATAAAAATCTTCCAGGTTTGGAGTCACCGCTTCAAATCCCGGATCTGGACAGAAGTCGGATTTCAGATGGATTTTGATCTCACCGGCAACCAATTTTGAAGACAGAATGCTGAAGTTTTGCCGGTAATGGGGCAGCTCTGATTTGTGTACCTTTTTCACCCATACTTTTCCGCTTAGACTTTCAGTTAAAGCAAGGGGATTTCCTTGGCAAAGAATTTTTCCCTTGTTGAGAATGGCCATGCGGGAACATAAATCCAGTACATCATCAACCAGATGTGTGGAGAGAATAATGATGATGTGCTCTCCGATTTCACTCAAGAGATTCAAAAAACGATTCCGCTCTTCAGGATCCAGCCCTGCTGTCGGTTCATCCACAATGATCAGTTTTGGATTTCCCAGCAAGGCCTGTGCGATACCAAACCGCTGTCGCATACCGCCGGAAAATGTGTAAACGGTCTTTTTTCTATGTTCAAATAAATTAGTCTGCTGAAGCAAAAAGTTGATCTGCTCCCTACGTTCATTCTTGTTGGCTATACCCTTTAGTACAGCGATGTGATCTAATAGATTCTCTGCCGAGACTTTAGGGTAAACTCCAAATTCCTGGGGGAGGTAACCCAATACCGCCCGAATGTGGTCGGGTTGGCTTTGAACATCAACACCGTTGAACAGGATTTCACCGGATTCAGCTTCCTGAAGCATGGCCAGTGTTCTCATTAGCGTGGACTTTCCGGCTCCGTTGGGACCCAAAAGCCCAAACATGCCGTTCTCGATGGTGAGGGAGATGTGATCCAACGCTTTGACACCATTTGGATAAGTTTTTGAAAGTTGTCTGATCTGAAGTTTGTTCATAGGTGTGCTATTCAGTAATGAACAAATGTTGGGTAGAATCGGGACAGCAAAAAAAATAGATGTCAAACCGGTTCGAACCGATGATAAACCCTCAGAAATAGGATATGTTCCCTATTGTTGGAATTTCCGACGGGTTGGTCATCATTTTTGATGTGTTCGTCATCTTAATTTCCCTATTTTCCAAAGCTCCGTACCTTGGCATTATGTTTCTAACATCCTCTTTTTTCAAGGCACTCGGCTGGGGTTTGGCCATTACGCTGCTGATGACTTTCTTACTGGAAAGAATGGGATTGATCCGAATTGATCCGCAGGCATATCTGGAGAATACGCTGATTCTGGGATCCTGGTGGATGGTTTCCAGTATGGTATTTTACTACCGGAAGAAGATGAGGCTCAATCATATCGTGCTGTGGAAGATTGCCGCGCTACCGTTTTTTTTAACTGCGATCTTGATGATCGATCAATGGATGGCAATGCCCGACAATCCGGTCTCTATTTTCTTGTTGATCCTGTTTTGGATGGGAATAGCCTGGATTAGTGTACCGGAGTTTTTTAGGAAATACAGAATTGCAATTTTTGGAGTATATGGGTGCGTCTGGTTGATTTTCATTTTCTTAAGGTTCAATGAAAATTATTTTGACCAATACCACCAATTGGCAATTATGTTCCTGCTTATTCCCGTTCCTTTTTTCTTGTTGCTGTGGGTTTTTGAGCAATGGAAAAGGATGAAAAATCTGGAAATGGAGAAAAATGAAGCTGAACTCGCCATGCTCAAAAACCAGATTAATCCCCATTTCTTTTTCAATACCCTGAATAACCTTTACGGGCTATGTGTGGAGAAATCGGATCATGCGCCGGAGCTCGTATTGAGACTTTCTGACATGATGCGCTACACGATTTATGAGGGCAAAGAGGCAAGTGTATTGCTGGGTAGGGAAGTGACTTACCTTGAGAATTTTCTGGAATTGCACAAACTTAGGCATCGATTTCCTCCCGAAATCAGTTTCAAAAAAGTAATTCTTGAAGAGGTGAGGGTATCGCCTTTGTTATTTATTGTTCTGGTCGAAAATGCATTTAAACATGGGGTCGAAAAACTTCAAGAAGGTGCATTTGTCAGAATGGAGCTATATTCAGACAAGGATAAACTTAAATTTCAGATAGTGAACAATTTTGATCTTTCCATTTCAAATTCTGAAAAAGGGATAGGTTTGGAGAATTTGAAGCGAAGACTGGAGTTGACTTATCATGGGCTCTATACGCTACAGCTTATTCAAAAAGAGGATATTTTTAAGGTCACTTTGGAGATCCAATGGAATTGATCAATTACATCATTATAGATGACGAGCCGATTGCACATCGGATTATAGAAGGGTATTGCGCCAACTTTTCATTCTTGAATAAAGCGGGCAATTTCTACAATGGATTTGAAGCATTGGAATTTCTTCGAACTTCGAGGGTGGATCTGCTTTTTTTGGATATGAATATGCCCAAACTTACTGGATTTGAGTTGGTCAAATCGCTATCCAAGCCTCCAAAAGTCATTGTGACCTCTGCCCATCAGGAATTTGCACTTCAGGGATATGAACTTGAGGTTTCGGATTACCTGTTGAAGCCATTTAGTCTGGAGCGTTTCGTCAAAGCCATCAATAAAATCACTTCCCAGAAAGGGATTGAGTCTGCAAGTGTTATGTCTTCAGAACCTGCCCGGATTTTTCTGAAATCTGATAAAAAGCACATTCAGGTTGAGTTGGAAAAGATTGGATATGTAGAAGCGTTAGGCAATTATTGCAAAGTGTTCCATCAGGACGGGATGATCATTTGCCCCGATAAGATTTCAGACTTGGAGGCAAAACTAGGCAAGGATCTTTTTATACGGGTTCATAAATCCTACTTGGTTAACGCCGGCAAGATTCTTTCGATTGAAGGAAACCGCATTAGAATCGGGGATCAGGAAATCCCCATCGGTCAGACTTATAAAGCTGAGATAAATAGATTGTTAAAGTAAATGCTGTGGTAGTACGATGATTGATACTAATTGATCTTTGAAAATTCTCCCCCAACGAATTTTATTCAATCCTTCCCCATGTTCATTTTTTGAAAACAAAACCATGACCGGTTTGCCTAGGATATGGCCCTCTGGCATAAATCCCCAATACCGTGAATTGATAGAATTGTCCCGGCTATCGCCCATCATAAAACAGTAATCCTTCATGAAGGTGTAATTATCAACCCCTTTTGCATCAATTTCCAATTTCCCATCGGCAAGTTTCACGTTCTTCCGATATGCTGCTTCTCCAGAAGCTGCATCAATCAA
>CBFGUY010000213.1:0-6243 GCA_965651895.1 uncultured Algoriphagus sp.
TCCAAGAGTGCATTTACAAATGAAGAATGGGCCGAGTATCTGCATATCTCTGAGCGTACCATGCAGCGATACCAAAAAGAGCAAAAGTCTTTTGACTCCTTACAGTCAGAAAAGATAGTCGAAATCGCATTGCTTCAAAAGAGAGGGGTGGAGGTGTTCGGGCAAAAGTCAAAATTTCAAACTTGGCTTGAGACTCCTTCTATAGCTTTGGGCGGTTTACTGCCAAAATCTTTTCTGGACAGCAGCTTTGGGATCACTCTTTTGAAGGACGAGTTGACTAGAATCGAGTATGGTGTTTTAGCATGAAAATTTACCGACTTACCAAAAGCAAGTATGCGTTCGATTTGTCAGGAAAAGGAGCGGAATTGGCGGGCGGAAGATGGAATAGGAAAGGGAAAGCAGTGCTTTACACTAGCCAATCCCGTGCGCTTTGCACCGCAGAAATCGCAGTCCATACTCCTCTAGGAAATATCCCGACAGATTACGAAATCGTAGAGATTACCATTCCTGATGGGGTTGAGATTAAGGAAATTGGGACTTCGGAGTTGCCTCCTGACTGGAAATCAATTCCACAGTCTCACTCCACACAGGAAATAGGTGATAAATTTCTCTCAGAAAATAAATACTTGGTTTTTAGAGTCCCTTCAGTTGTGGTTCAAGGTGATTTTAATTTCTTGATTAATCCAGCCCACAGACTATTTTATGAAGTTGAAATCACCTTAACAGAACCATTCGATTTTGATACCCGATTGTTTTCGAAATAGAAATTCAGCATTCATTCCTCTTCGATCAACTTTTCCAGAATCTGAATTGCTGCAACTGAAAGGATTGTGCCTGGACCGAAAACGGCAAACACACCTGCGTCAGTCAGAAACTGATAATCTTTGGCAGGGATTACCCCGCCTGCTATTACCATGATGTCCGGTCTGCCGAGTTTTTTAAGTTCATCGATCAATTGCGGTACGAGGGTTTTATGGCCTGCTGCCAATGAAGAAGCCCCCACTACATGCACATCGTTTTCTATGGCTTGTTGGGCTACTTCTTCCGGAGTCTGGAAAAGTGGCCCGATGTCCACGTCAAATCCCATATCGGCAAATCCCGTTGCGATGATCTTGGCACCCCGGTCATGCCCGTCCTGCCCCATCTTTGCGACCATTATTCTTGGCCTACGTCCTTCCAATCCTGCAAATTTGTCAGATAATTCTATTGCTTTTTTGAATGAGTCCTGATTTTTCACTTCTGCTGCATAAACTCCTGTAATTGATTTAGTTTGTGCCTGATGTCGCCCAAAAGCCTCTTCCATAGCATCTGAGATTTCCCCTAAAGTAGCTCTTTTTCTTGCTGCATCGACTGCCAGTTCGAGAAGATTCCCTTCGCCGGATTTCGCTGCTTTTGTCAGGGCTTCCAAGCAAGTCTTCACCTCTTGCTGGTTTCTAGACTCTTTCAGTTTTTTCAACCTTTCTAGTTGGGAGGTTCTTACAGCTTGATTATCTACATCCCTCACTTCTATTCCGGAGTCTTCATCTACCTGATAGCGATTTACTCCTACAATAATATCACGTCCGCTGTCTATTCTTGCCTGCTTTTTGGCAGCCGCTTCTTCTATCCTGAGTTTTGGCAAACCTGCTTCTATAGCTTTGGCCATCCCGCCAAGCTCCTCTACTTCTTCAATCAAGCTCCAGGCGCGATTTACTAATTGATCGGTCAGGAACTCTACATAATGTGATCCTCCCCAAGGATCCACCACATTTGTAATACCTGTTTCCTCTTGCAGGACAAGCTGGGTGTTTCTGGCAATCCTCGCAGAAAAGTCTGTTGGCAGCGCTATGGCTTCATCCAACGAATTTGTATGCAAGGATTGGGTTCCGCCCATGACTGCTGCAAGTGCCTCTATGGCGGTTCTTGTCACATTATTATAGGGGTCTTGCTCAGTTAGTGACCATCCTGAGGTTTGGGAGTGTGTACGAAGTGCGAGTGATTTATCTGATTTGGGATGGAACTGTTTGACGATTTTTGCCCAAAGCAATCTCCCCGCACGCATTTTAGCGATCTCCATAAAATAATTCATCCCTATTCCCCAAAAGAAGGAAAGTCGTGGGGCAAAACCATCAATGTCCAGACCCGCCTTCACGCCGGTACGCAAATACTCCATTCCATCTGCCAGCGTATAAGCCAACTCCAAATCTGCGGTAGCTCCGGCTTCTTGCATATGGTACCCTGAGATGGATATAGAGTTGAACTTCGGCATCTTCTCTGAGGTGAACCTAAAAATATCCGCAATAATCCGCATGGAGGGCTGGGGAGGGTAGATGTAGGTGTTGCGCACCATAAATTCCTTCAGGATATCATTCTGTATCGTGCCGCTGAGTTGATCTGCTGTGACTCCCTGCTCTTCGGCAGCTACTATGTGAAATGCCAAAATCGGGATCACCGCCCCATTCATGGTCATGGAAACAGACATCTGATCCAGCGGGATCTGATCAAAAAGCAGCTTCATGTCCTCTACGGAATCGATCGCCACTCCGGCTTTGCCCACGTCACCTACTACTCTGGGATGATCGGAATCATACCCTCTGTGAGTAGCTAAATCGAAGGCTACGGATAATCCTTTTTGGCCTGCGGCAAGGTTTTTTCTATAGAAAGCATTAGACTCTTCAGCTGTGGAAAAGCCGGCATATTGGCGGATTGTCCAGGGGCGTGTGCGATACATGGTGGAGTAAGGTCCACGCAAGTATGGGGGGATTCCTGCCGCATAAGAGACATGGGGAAGTCCTGCAATTTGTTTGCTGTCAAAAAGGGGAGGAATAGAAATCTGCTCAGGAGCTTCCCAATTTGGGATTTCCGTTTTTTTGGAAACCTGAATTTTTAATGATTCCCATTTAGTGATGTCCGGTCTCATGAGTTGTTCAGGTTATTATGTTCTACAAAATATGTTGCCCTGCTAGGAAGCAATTCAAAGTCCTTTTCGACTAGAGGTTCGAATAATATATGTTCTTCCTGACTATCTTTTGCGAGGTATTTGTTTGCGCCGACTTTAACCACGGAATCAGCTAAAACTTTCTTTTGTAAAGATTCACGGGTTTTTCTGATTTCAGAATGAAGGTTACGGTCTTCGAAGCTTTTTAGCCATCCTCCGTTTTGTTCGAGTTCTTGAAGCTTCAGAATTACATTCTGTTCGATTTCTTCCTGTAGTTTTTCCAGATAAAATGACCCACCGGCAGGATCCATTACTTTGTCGAGATAACATTCGTCTTTTAGAATAGACGAAACATTCCTGGCGACTCTTTTTTCCAAGGCAGATGCATTTTTTTCTTCCGCAGGAATTACCCACAGAGAATTAGCTCCTCCCACAATCCCGGCCATTGCCTCATAGGTCTGACGTATCAGATTAGTGTTTTTGTCCAAAAGTGATTTGCTCCAGGTGCTGGTGCTAGTGATAATATGAATGCTCTCCATCTCAAGGTGTACGCCATAATTTCTAGCCAGCTCCACTATGAGTTTTCTCAAGGCTTTTGTTTTGGCAATTTCAGCAAAGTGGGAATCGCCTATTGCAGTATGGAATACCAGGTTTTCAAATGCCTGAGCTGGCGAAATCGCTTTTTTTGAAAACTTATCTATAAGTTCTATGACTTCTCCCAATCCATATGTCAGTTCCTGTATCCCGGTGGCGCCTGTGTTTGCATATCGGGCCAGGTTCACTGTCACTGGAAAAAACTCCCTAAACTCTTTATAATCTTGGATTGCTTCGGCGGCAAAGTCAAGACCTTGGTCGAAAGAGCTACCGCCTCGAAACAAATCATCAAACGGGCTCCATAGAAAACTGCCTTTTAGCATGTTTGGAGTAAGCGTGAGGGATTCTATCCATTCTTGAATTGAACGGAAGAAAAGAGCCGTTTCTCCAGTGGGTAAAAAATTGGTCGAAATAAATTCAGTTTGTACACCTTTCAGAAGCCTGTTCAGGTTTTCGGTGCCTTCCAGATGAAGTACTAGGCCTTCAGCTCCATTTTGGAGGAAATGCAGTATTTCTTCATTTGCTGGTTCTTCTTTAATGGGAAAGATGGATACTAAGTTGTTCCAAATCCGTGCGGAATCTCCCGGCATGAAAGAATCCATATGGAATCTATATTCAGCTGCGTTTTTACTTAAATCCTCTTTGGTGTAAAAAGGCTGGACTTTGATTTTTTCCCAAAGAGTGGAGCCTAGTGTCTGATCATAATCTCTGCCCTTTAAGTCTTTTTTTATTTGCTCAATCCAGTCACCTTTTCCGGATCGGGTAAATGTATAGAAGTCTTGATCTGTCATATGTGGGTTTAAATGTCGGTGGTTTCAAAGGTTTACGTATAAAAAACAGTTCTTGATTTGAAATCAGAGGTTAAAATGTCCTTTATCAAAAATAGGAAAATGCAGGGGAAATCAAGATTTTGAAAAGGAATATAGAAGTTGTTTGATTTGGTTGGCCAGTTGCGCTATACAGAGCATTATGTTTTTTTAGTATAAAAAAGTAGTCTGAATAGGCCTAAAGTAAAACCTTTGAATCAAATAATATAATTGAACCAAATTTCCTTTGGGAGAGGAATTGTCAGAATTCAAAATCTCAATATTTCAAGAAGAATTCAATTTTTTATTTAAGTTAATTTTGCTCAAATTTGACACCCTTGCACCTACTGCAAAATCTTTGTTTTTCAGAAATCTTCTCTAATGAGTTCAGAAGCTAGCGCCGTTTGGAATGAATGTTTACGTGTTATCGAACAGCACGTCAATGAGCAGAGCTTTTCAACTTGGTTTAAGCCCATTAATCCCGTCAAACTGGAAGGGACTTCACTGACCATCCAGGTGCCTAGCCAGTTCTTTTACGAGTGGCTGGAGGATAATTATGTGCAAGAGTTGAAATTGGCCATCAAGACTACTTTAGGACAAAGCGGCAGATTGGAATACGCAGTGGTAGTGGATAGGGGCAACTCCTCCAACCAGCCCTATGTGGTGTCTTTTCCGCAGGGAAATAACGGCGTTAAAAAAAGCGCGGTACCTACGGCCGAACCTGATAAGACGCCTTTTGAGATGAAGTCTCTCAATGCCGAGGCATTGACAAACAGTAATCTGAATCCTACCTATACTTTTACCACTTATATAGAAGGTGACTGCAATAGGTTGGCACGTTCAGCTGGTTTTGCTGTGGCCACCAAGCCAGGAATTACTTCCTTTAACCCGCTGATGGTCTATGGGGGAGTAGGATTGGGCAAGACCCACTTGGTTCAGGCGATCGGTAATGAGATCAAAAATGGTCCTGAGGATAAATTTGTGCTCTATGTATCTTCTGAGAAATTTGTGAATCAGTTCATGGACTCCATCAAAGATGGGAATGTGAAGAGCTTCACTAATTTTTATATGCAGGTGGATGTGCTGATCATTGATGATATTCAATTTTTGGCAGGAAAGGATAGGACCCAGGAAATGTTCTTCCATATCTTCAATCACCTGCATCAAAGCAAGAAGCAGATAATAATGACCTCTGATTGTCCTCCAAGGGATCTGAAAGGGTTGGAAGAGCGATTGCTCTCCCGGTTCAAATGGGGGCTCACCGCCGATTTGCAAATGCCTGATTTTGAGACTAGGGTGGCGATTATCCGTCGAAAGATGCAGTCCGAGGGGATTATCATCCCTGATGATGTGGTGGAATATCTCGCTTACACAGTAGATACAAATGTTCGTGAACTCGAGGGAATCCTTATTTCACTTATTGCGCATGCCTCACTGAACCGTGTGGAGATCAGTCTGGAGCTTGCCAAGACCGTGATGAAAAATATCATCAAGGATATAGAGACTGAAGTTGGGGTGGATTTCATACAAAAGACAGTAGCTGAGTACTACGGGATAGCGCTGGATGACCTCAAGGCAAAAACACGCAAGAAAGAAATTGTAGCGGCAAGGCAGGTCGCGATGTATTTCTGCAAAGAATTCACCAATCATTCCCTGAAATCTATCGGTTACCACTTTGGGGGAAGGGACCATTCTACGGTAATCCATGCTGTACAGACAGTGAATGATATGATGGAGACAGATACTTCATTCAAAAACGCTGTGCTGGAGCTGAAGAAAAAATTTAAGATGAGATCTTATTGATACATCTGGTTATCCTCGATTATATAATTGGCCATTTTCTCTTTGCTTTCCGGAAGGAAGACCGAAGACACGGATCAGTCAGAATATCGGGGGAACTGGTTATTTTAAGCATAGATATTTGAT
>CBFGUY010000214.1:0-6203 GCA_965651895.1 uncultured Algoriphagus sp.
CAGGTATCCGCCCTGAATGCAGCAAAGCGAAATTCAGGGTTGGGAAATCCGAATGGATTCGCCAAGAGTGCCAACGGCACGATCGGTAAATCCTGCGGCACTCCTACAGGTGGGGGTTCCTATAGCTCTGGTAAAAACTATGGCGGCTATGTGGTCCAACACAAGTCACCCACATAATCAAGCATCACGACCCTACCCCAGATAATCAGACTGATCCAGGAATGTAAGCAAATTAAGCTAGTCAAAATTAAAGACTCAAAACCAATCATATCTCCACAGATCAGACATAAGCTTCCAGTAATATTTTAAAAGTGAAATAAAATTCCAATCACGTTTAGCCCGGTTCTTAAGAGCCAGGTTTTTATTTTATCTTCGCAGCATGTTTGTTCTATCCGAAACACCTTCCATCGCAAACCGCTTTCTGAGGGAATTGAGAGATGTCCATATTCAAGGTGACCGAATGCGATTTCGGAGAAATCTGGAGAGGCTGGGAGAAATAATGGCCTATGAAATCTCAAAAACATTTGAATACGTTTCTGAGAAAGTAGAAACTCCCCTTGCCCCCACTACCTCGCTTAATCCTAGCATGCAACCAGTCGTCATCTCGGTCATGAGAGCCTCACTTCCATTTTACCAAGGCTTTTTAAATTATCTTGATCAGGCGGATAGCGGCTTTATTGGAGCTTTCAGAGACGAAAGTGAAGCCGGTACAGTTTCAGTTCAGCTGGGTTATCACGCCAGTCCCACAGTAGAAGGCAGGGTCATCATTTTAGCTGACCCTATGTTAGCTACCGGCAAATCCCTCGTTGAATCTATTCAGACAATACTTTCACACGGAACACCCAAGCACATACATATAGCTGCCCTTATCGCTGCTCCGGAAGGAGTGCAATACCTTAAGGATAATGTCTCTTGCCCCTATTCTCTTTGGTTGGGAGCTCTGGATGAGAAACTAAACCACCAATCATATATTATTCCTGGATTAGGCGATGCAGGAGATCTTGCATTCGGCCCTAAATTGTAATTACCACATGCTTCCTTACTTTCTTTTATTACTCGGCCTGGCGATTCTTCTCTACGGAGGAAAAATTCTCGTGGACGGCGCGTCCGCAATGGCTGTCAAATTAGGAATGAGTGCCGGACTTATCGGCATGACCGTAGTCGCGTTCGGCACTTCTGCCCCCGAATTATTAGTAAGTGTAAATGCTGCACTGAAGGGAAATGCTGATATTTCAATAGGTAATGTGATCGGCTCCAATATCGCCAATATTGCTCTGGTACTGGGTATAAGCGGGATTTTCTACCCTATTTTGATCAAAAGAAGCCATGTCCGCTTCGATTATGTAGCCACCTTATTAGTCACGGTTCTTTTCTATGGCTTGAGCTACAATGGTATAATTAGTTTATGGGAAGGAATGCTGCTTTTCGGATTATTTATTGCCTTCAACATCTATCTTTTCAAAAACCCTGAAGTAGAACTAGTAGACCCCTCAGAGGTAGAAGAAGAAATTGAGCATGTCAAAAAATACTCTTGGTTTGTTGCTATTGCCCTATTTGTTGGCGGTGTAGCTGGACTGTATTTCGGATCCGAACTCCTGGTCACTAATGCCGTGATAATATCCAGAGAATTTGGTGTTTCTGAACGTATCATAGGAGTTACCATCATTGCTATTGGCACTAGTTTGCCCGAGCTTATCACATCAATTATTGCTGCGCTGGCTAAGAAAACTGACATGGCACTTGGAAACATCCTGGGAAGCAATATCATGAACGTCCTTTCGATTATAGGCATCACAGCCATGATTAAGCCAATAGGTGTTTCTCAGGCATTTATTGATTCGGATTTTATCTGGATGCTGGCTATTACTGTATTACTTTTTCTGCTGATGAGATGGAAAATGAAAATCTACAGAGTTGAGGGGGCACTGCTCTTGCTGAGCTATGTTGCCTACTTGTTCTTTTTGCTATGATAGAAAAAATCATCACGCTATTGGGCATCTACTTTCTGTGCTGCTTCAAATTCATTGCCGGGCCTATTTTGGGATCTGCAGCGGGCTATAGTGTGATAGAATGCATACTCGTCACCGTTGCCGGAATGATGACCAGTGTGGTTTTATTCACTTTAATAGGCTCTAAGGTCAAAGCCTTATTTGAAGGACACTTTCAAAAAAAACCAAGGCTTGTTTTTTCTCGCAAGAACCGGAAAATAGTACATGTATGGAGAAAATACGGTGAAATCGGCATAGCATTCTTTACCCCATTGGTATTAACTCCTATAGGAGGGACACTGATTATGGTGTCTTTTGGGGTAAAAAAAAGACATATTTACCTACACATGCTTTGGAGCGCATGCTTTTGGGCAACTATATTCTGTTCTAGTATAGATCAGATTTTGGCTTTTCCATGGACCCGGAATCTATTCATCTGACTCCCCATCAGGCAAGATCTCTATATCTTTGATCAACACACGCTCAGCGATTTCCTGTCCAGTCAAAGTGGCTGCCAATCCCCCCATTGCAGTTTCCTTATATCTACTATCCATGGACGCCCCTACTTCCCCCATGGCCTCCACACATTCATCTACGGGGATCACTCCACTGACATTGGCCAAGGCTATCTGTGCAGAACTGAAGGCAATGGCTGCCGCACTGGCATTTCGCACCACACAAGGCACTTCTACTAACCCAGCCACAGGATCACAAACAAGCCCAAGCATACATTGAATGGTCACAGCCACCGCATTGAATATCTGATCCGTATTTCCCCCTAAACAATACACGATTGCCCCGGAAGCCATGGCTGCAGCGGAACCTGTTTCCGCCTGACATCCGCCAACAGCACCTGCCAAACTCGCCTTTTCTTCTATAATCAAAGCTATCCCGGCACCCACCAAAAGCCCCTCTACAATCTGCTCGTCGCTGAGGCTATGGATCTCCTGAAGTGTCACTAAAGTCCCTGGCAATATTCCACTCGCTCCAGCGGTGGGAGCGGCTACTACTCTTCCCATGCAGGAATTCACTTCTTTAGCTGCCAATGCACGGGAAATTAATTTTTGGAATTCGGGGGAAAGCACGGGCAAAGGATGATTGTACACTTTTTTTGCACCATTGTTGATCATTCCTGATCGGGAGGTCATTTCCTCCTCCAAACCGGTCTTTACAGCATCTTTCATTACTCCATAGGCCTGTAACAATCCCGCCTTAATCTGATCTGCAGAACCGTTTTTTTGGTCTGTTTCATACTCGATCACAGAATCAGGTAAGGTCATGTTTTTTTTCTCACAATAGCTTTTCCAGCCTTTGAAGGATTCAAATAGGTAGCTCATACTAAATGGGTTTATATACTTTTATGCTTGCCCTCAATAATACAGGCAAACTCAATTCCTTTGTTTTGGCGGCTTGAAGACGGCAGACCGAAGACCGATGTATCCTCATTTTTAGAGTTCAACAAATCCTAGATCACTTTTGTCACCGCATCGCAGAAGGAAGTTTATTCAGGGCTAATATCTGCCTAGAAATCAAAATTCAGTGTCTGCTTAATCTCCGGATCCAAGCTAAGTGCAACGGGACAGGTTTTTGCAGCATTTTTCAACTTTTGGATCATCGCAGTATCATTTATCGGGTTTTCCCACTGAAAATCAACGATTATTTCGCTGATTTTCCTCGGAGACGACTGCATTACCTTGGTTACCTCCCAAGAGAGACCTTCTAAGGAAACAGCATCACGATCGGCCACAATCCCCATAATAGTCACCATACAGCTTCCCAGAGCACTTGCTACCAAATCTGTGGGCGAGAAAGCCTCCCCTTTTCCATTATTATCTACAGGGGCATCAGTGAGGATTTGTACCCCAGATTGAAGGTGCTCCGATTCTGTTCTCAAATTACCTAAATATGAACTTTTTATAGTGGGCATAAACTCTTATTTTTAAAATCAGTTAAATAACTATTACCCAAAAATAGGGCTATATTTTCGACCAATTCGAATGAACAAGCTGAAAATCATTTTACCACTTCTTTTATTTTCCCTGGCAATAGATGCTATTGCCCAAAGAGAAGACATAGGCAACTACGACTATGACAAGGAATATATGTTTGGCATCAATAAAAACACGAACGGAGGTCTGATCGGTGGTTTTGTATTTAAGGCAGGAACACGGATTGATGATACGCAATTTAGTTTCTGGGCCATAGAACTATCCAACGTCAAAAACCCAAAAGAAGAACGCTACCCTACTGTCTTGGGCAACAGCTATATCTTCGGCAAGTCAAATTATCTCTATGCCATCAGACCACAATATGGAAGGGAAATCATACTATTTAAGAAGGCTCCCAATCAAGGTGTTCAGGTATCTGCGTTAGCCGCAGTAGGCCCATCTTTTGGCTTAATCGCACCTTATTATATAGAATATGCCCTGAACAGGGTAGAAACAGTCACCGAGCAATATGATGCGACAAAGCACCAAAGCAGGTATAATATAATGGGTACAGGCAGGCTTTTTGAGGGGCTGGGACAATCAGAATTTGCTTTTGGCGGAAATCTAAAAGCAGCGATAAACTTCGAATTTGGTGTTTTTCGCTCAAATGCCACTGGTTTGGAACTTGGATACATGCTCGAAGGTTTTACCAAAGAAATACCCCTGATCCCGACTACAGAAAACCGTCAGTTGTTCCAATCCGCGTACTTCACTTTTTTCTATGGGTTCAGGCAATAGGTCAACTTGGGTTTTGCCCCTTGCTGACGTACCTTTGCATCAAATCAGAAATCAATGATCGAATTACCTGTTATTTCCGAAGAAGCTACCCGACGCAAAAAGCCTGATTGGCTTAGAGTAAAACTTCCAGTAGGAAAAGAATATGCCAAAGTCCGTAAACTGGTAGATGAACATAAGCTTCATACCATCTGTGAAAGCGGAAACTGCCCAAATATGGGCGAATGCTGGGGAGCAGGCACTGCTACCTTTATGATATTGGGAAATGTGTGTACACGATCCTGTTCATTTTGTGCAGTTGCGACTGGGCGTCCACCAGAGTATGACACAGATGAGCCTAGAAGAGTAGCCGAAGCCATCAAACTCATGGGAGTAAAGCATGCCGTATTGACTTCGGTCAACAGAGATGAGCTAAAAGACAAAGGCGCTGAGATCTGGTATCAAACCGTCATCCAGACCAAGGAACTTTCGCCTAGCACCACCATAGAAACGCTGATTCCAGATGTGAAATCAAATTGGGATGCGCTATACAGAATGATCTCCGGAGGACAGGAGGTGGTTTCCCACAATATGGAGACGGTGGAAAGCCTTTACAGGAGAGTCCGTCCGCAGGCAAAATATGCCAGATCACTGGAGCAGACAAAATTGACCAAGGAGTTTGGCAAAAGAACAAAGACAGGCATTATGCTAGGCTTGGGGGAGAAAAAGGAAGAAGTCCTCAAGGCAATGGATGACTTGGTAGAGCATGGATGCGACATCCTTACACTCGGACAGTACCTCCAGCCAACCAAAATGCATATAGAAGTAGCAGAATTTATCCACCCGGATCTTTTTGCAGAGTACCGGGAAGAAGGATTGGCAAGAGGGTTAAAATACGTGGAATCCGGGCCTTTGGTGCGATCCTCATACCATGCGGAAAGGCATGTAAACGTCTAATGATGAAAGCAATAAAAATACGGCACACTTTCGGGTGTGCTTTTTTTATATCAAAATTTTCAATAATTTGATTCCTTAATTTTCACACTAAACTTTTAAACTAATGGTAAAAATTGAAAAAATCGGAGTGTCCTCCGCTGCTAAGATCTACGGCTTGACGCTAGGTATTCTTGGCTTTGTAATCGGTATCTTTTATGCCCTGTTTTTGTCTGCGTTTTCTGGGCTTCTTGGAGATGATCTCCCTATTTCCGGAGCTGGCTTGGGTATTGGAATGGCAATTGTCTTCCCAATTATGTATGGAATTATGGGCTTTATCATAGGAGCATTGGGCGCTGTCATCTATAATTTTGTAGCTTCAAAGATTGGGGGTCTGGAAATCCAGCTTTCAAAAGAGGATGAAATTCCGATTATGTGAATTATTATGCTTGAATTAGCATAATAACAGTTGGGATAAAAAAGACTTCGAATTCGCTAAATCAGAATGCGAACGTAATCCGATAACCCAGCGACCTCTTCGGGTTCCTAGTAAACTTTACGGTTTGAAAATAACCAAAAA
>CBFGUY010000215.1:0-6175 GCA_965651895.1 uncultured Algoriphagus sp.
CTTGAATTAAAGTATAAATTTACCCAAAAGGCCATTACCTTCCCAACTGATAAAATCTATTAGCAAGTTATACTATCTATTCAATTGGGAAGTTAGTAACGGTAGAATTCAAGTCTGATTAATGAAAAAAAGATTTCAAGATCTAACATCCTTAGATTTTTACACCAATAAAAAGCAGGTCAAATGGATTGTGGTCGCCGTGTCTCTGATCATAGGAGCGGGGTCGATTTGGTACACGAATAGCCTGGTGGAAGAATTGCGTGACCGGGAGCGAAGACAGATAGAATTACTATCCAGCGCGTTGGAGTATGCTGCCACTACCATGGAGAATATTACCTTCATCAATCAGGAGATCATCCAGCAAAACTATTCTATTCCCATCATTATGGTGGATGCCTCCGCCAATCCAATAGAATTCAGAAATATTTCCTTTAAGAAAAACTCCAGTGCAATAGATTCTCTTGACGCACTTCAAAAGGAGCTGGCAGAGATGCGTGCAGAGTATGATCCTATTCTCCTCCCTGAGGCTGATATACGGGTGTTTTACAGAAACTCTGAATTATTGATAAACCTGAAATATTATCCTTATGTGCAGCTTGGGATAATCATGATTTTTGGTTTTCTGGCTTATGCGCTGTTCAACCAAAGTAAAATAGCGGAACAAAACCGTGTCTGGGCCGGACTGACCAAGGAAACCGCTCATCAATTAGGTACCCCTATTGCCTCACTGATGGCATGGATTGATTACTTAAGAAACTCTCCCGTGTGGGAAGAAAACAAAGAGATCATCACCGAAATGGATAAGGATGTGGTAAAACTGAGGATGGTAACTGAGCGCTTTAGCAGCATAGGAAGCAAGCCGGTGATCCAGGCAGAAAACATCTTTGAGGTGATCGAAGAGACCATCACTTATCTGAGACCTAGGATTTCCACAAAAGTGGATCTGAATATCTTTGCAGATTCCAAGGATCTTGACGCGATGATGAACAAACCGCTTTTTGAGTGGGTGATAGAAAACATCTGCAAGAATGCCGTGGATGCTATGCGTGGAAAGGGGAAAATCGATATCGAGATACTTCAGGACAGCGACAAATTTGTGATTGTGGATATCACAGATACGGGCAAAGGAATGGAAAGACGATTGTATAAACGTGTTTTTAATCCAGGGTTTTCCACCAGACAGAGAGGCTGGGGCTTGGGGCTGACTTTAGCCAAAAGAATTGTAGAAGGATATCATGGAGGCAGAATCTTTGTCAAACATTCGGAGATTGGCAAAGGGACTACTTTTAGGATTTTGCTTCACGGAAGCCATGAAGGAGCGTCGCAGTTTATTACGGAAGGAATCCTTGAATATTGACGATTTACGAAGTTTGATGTACGAGGTTATTTGGAACCTCAATCATTTCCTGCTTTTTTAAACTTTACTTAGTTTTTTAAGAAAAACTCAGAATTGGACAAGCGCTTCAACATTATCGGAGGTCTCGTAACTCGTACTTCGTAAATCACATTTCAAAACTCAACTTGGAACTTTACCACCTTCCCACCCTTTTTTTGTTTACCTTTGCACCCTTAATTTGATGTGCCCCATGAGTTTGAAAGAAGAAATCCAAAAGCGTAGAACCTTTGCCATTATTGCCCACCCGGATGCAGGAAAGACCACATTGACGGAAAAGTTACTTCTTTTTGGCGGTGCGATCCAGACTGCCGGTGCGGTGAAATCGAATAAAATCGATACGGCTACCAAATCCGACTGGATGGCGATAGAGAAGCAGAGAGGGATTTCAGTGGCGACTTCGGTGATGGGGTTCGAGTATAAGGATATCAAAATCAATCTTCTGGATACGCCCGGGCACCAGGATTTTGCGGAAGATACCTATAGGACATTGACAGCCGTGGATTCTGTGATCATGGTGATAGACTGTGTGAAAGGAGTGGAGATTCAGACGGAGAAACTCATGGAAGTCTGTCGCATGAGAAATACACCGGTGATCTGCTTTATCAATAAACTGGATAGAGAAGGGCGGGATCCCTATGAGCTGATCGAAGAGGTAGAACAAAAACTGAACATCCAGTGTCGGCCCCTTTCCTGGCCTATAGGAATGGGCAAAACTTTTAAAGGAGTTTATAACCTGTTTGACCACAAGCTTAACCTTTTTACTCCATCCCAGCGGAAACTGAGTGATGTGCGTCAGTCATTTGAAGATGTGAATGACCCTGAACTGGAGGCCTTAATAGGCCCGAACTATGCCGACCAACTTCGGGAAGATGTGGAATTGATCGAGGGGGTTTATCCTGATTTTGATCCCACAGAATACTTGGAAGGTAAAGTCGCTCCTGTCTTCTTTGGCTCGGCAGTGAATAACTTCGGGATCAATGAGATGCTGGACACCTTTATCAAAATAGCCCCGGCACCAAAAAGCCGTAGAACGGAAGATCGTGAAGTGAAGCCTGATGAGAAGAAATTCTCAGGTTTTGTGTTTAAGATCCATGCCAATATGGATCCAAATCACCGGAATAGAATTGCTTTCTTGAGAATTTGCTCAGGAACTTTTGAGCGGAATAAGCCTTACAATCATGTGCGCGGCCCAAAACCACTGCGCTTTTCGAATGTGACACAGTTTATGGCGCAGGATAAGGAAATGATCGATGAGGCTTTTCCGGGTGATATTGTAGGTCTATATGATACTGGAAACCTGAAAATCGGTGATACACTGACTGATGGAGAAGACATGCAGTTTGTAGGTATTCCGAGTTTCTCCCCGGAGATTTTCCGTGAAGTGGTGAATAAGGATGCCATGAAAACCAAGCAATTGGAGAAAGGCCTGAAACAACTCATGGAAGAAGGAGTGGCGCAGCTTTTTACCTTCGACATGGGATCTAGAAAAGTAGTTGGGACTGTCGGTCAACTTCAGTTTGAAGTAATCCAGTTCCGGTTGAAAAACGAATACAATGCCACGGTGGAGTTTCATCCGATGAACCTGTACAAAGCCTGTTGGATCACAAGCAAAGACAAGAAGCAGCTGGAAGAATTTGTTCGTTCCAAAAACCGTCACATTGCACATGACAAAGACGGCAAGCTAGTCTTTATGGCCGAGTCAAAAGCCTGGCTTCAGATGGTACAGGACAACTATCCTGAGATAGAGTTTCATTTTACTTCGGAGTATTGATCAGCGGAACCTGGCAGATTTTCAAAATCTGTCAGGTTTTACTTTTCAATTTGATAAGTGAATCTACCAAACCCTGGTTCCCCATTTCTACTAAGCCCTTCTAGTTCTCCATAGATCACTGTTTCGATATCATGGTTATAAAAACTTACAGAAGCTTTCCCTGCGGAATCTGTCTGAACATATGGATCCCAAAATAGAGTGGCTCGGCGATCGGGTTTTGGGTTAGTTAAGTTTTTGGGATTGTATTTTGGGGAATAGAATTCTTTCTGAACTTGATAGCCTTTTACGTTCGGAATTCTTGCTTCTTTTGAAACTGTATTTGTTCCTTCAACTCTCTTTTTGGTGTAAAAACCAATAGCACCATTTGCTCCCCTTGACCCGAAAATTGCCGTATCTGCTCCTTTCCAGACAGTGTAGCTTTCTATTTCCTGTACCGGGATCATAATCAGGCTTTTGATGTCAATAGGGATGTCATCGATCATGATTAGTGGGTCAGTGCCACTATTAATGGAGCCCATTCCCTGGATCAATACTTTCCACTCGTTGCCACTTCCTGAGACCTGTACTCCAGCTACTCTCCCCCGGACTAGGTCCAGGATATGCTGTTGATTTTCAAGGCCTGGATTTCCTGCTACCTGAATCTTTATTGTGCCTTCTCCATAGATCTTGGATCCTGTATAATTTGGTTCGACTTTCTTCCCTTTCACCTCTATCCCTTCAAGGATAAAGTCTGAATCATCCAAATCAAAAGCCCGATTACTGTTTCTTCTAAGTTCAGACTCGGTTTGAAATGCCCTTTCTAATATGTTTTTTTTATTGGAGTTTAATGTGAAGTTTTTTGGAGCTTGTGGCGAGGAATAGTTGTTGTCTAGCAAAACAGTAGCCTTCACTTTTCCTTTTTTTGGCTTTCCTTGCAATACCAGATTGGTAGAGTCAAAAAAGATAAGGTCATGGAACTCAAATGATCCATTTTCCGAGGTGGCAACTATTTTTGATTCTGGAAGTGGAAATAGGGAAAGATAAGAGACAGTGCCTTCGGGGATAGCTTGTTGGTTTTTGCCCTCGAGCTTGCCTCGGATTGTCAATCCTTTTTCTACTCTATATTCTGGCTTTGGGATATTTCCTTCCCAAGCTTCTTTTATCGTGAATTTTCGCCAACCTTGTGTTAGCATCAGTAGATCCAATGCTTCATGTCTGTCTTGATTGTCAGGGTTAAAATAATATCCTGGAGATTCAATAGTGCCTTTCAGTTCTGAAGTGATCAACAAATTGGATAAGATGGTTTCCCTGTTTTGATCCAAGTCAATCTGTGATCCATCCACTACACTCACTGAA
This sequence comes from uncultured Algoriphagus sp., assembly GCA_965651895.1. Classification (GTDB taxonomy): domain Bacteria; phylum Bacteroidota; class Bacteroidia; order Cytophagales; family Cyclobacteriaceae; genus Algoriphagus. The sequence continues at coordinate 4,503 of CBFGUY010000215.1, forward strand.
AAGTTGGCAATGACAGGTAGACCAGCCTTATCTTTTGCTTCGATAACTAGGTGAACAGAATCTCTTGGAGCGTAGGACTTTTTGTCCGGTTTTATTGAAACTTGTATCTGATCTTCATGGTCGATAAAAACCAGCCGCTCTGCCAAAGAATTTCCCTTTTCATCCACTAGTGTGATTTGAGTTATTCCTGATGGGAATTCATTTTTTGGGATTTTAATAAAGGCTACCTTATTTGAAAGATCAGCCTGGCTGGTAGCACAAACGATCCCCCGGGTTTGAGCTACCAGATAAACTGGTACTGATGAAAAACTATCGGAAGCTTGTATTTTTACTAAAATATCTGATGAATTTGGCGAATTGGCTACAGCCATTGCTATTCCTGATTCGCTTGGGTCTGGTAAAATTACCTCCTCTCCAGTCGTGTCTAGTCTTGCTTTATAGTGCCTCCCTTCTTCAGGAATTAGTCCTATTACTCCCATTCCGAATTGATTACTTTCAAATTCTGCAATCACTTTTTCATCTTCCAGAATTTCACCTTTTACCCATTTTCCTAATCCATCTGATCCCACAGCCTTGAACGCCACTCTGCTCAATACCCCGTTGACCAGAGAACCCCCTTCAGGAAAGAACTGAATATCTATAGCGTCATTTTGGAGTGTTTCTTCTAATGTGCTATCTGGATGATTTGAAATTTTCAGTTGTTTGTGAAAAAAATAGTCTTCTCCGGAATTTCTCATCCAATTGGTATAGGCTCTCAACAAATAGTTTCCGGAAGGAAGGGAATCAGGTAAGGTGAAATGGCCGGAAGCAAGCCCATCCGGGGAAAAGAGCTGGTGGCGCCCGATGATCCCCTCCCCACTGTTTATCAACTCTACATAAATGGTAAAGCTTAGCGTGGAGGGAATGTGGTAAGGACCAGAGGTTAGGTAACTTTTAAGCCAAATTGTTTCACCAGCTGCATAGGTAGGTCTGTCTGTATGGACATAGACTTTCTCTTGGGGCATTATAGCTAGATATTTCTCGAATGAGGAAACTATCCTGCTTAGGGGATCATTAAATAGGGAAAAGGAAGTTATGATTAAGGCAAAAGAACCTATAGTTATTTTATAGAAGATTTTGTTCTTTTTTTTCAAAATTTGAAATGTCAAATCAACTGATTAAGGTTTAAAAAAGGCTCAACCCAAGAAATCAAGTTGGATTAAGCCTTTTTTTGATCAAATCGAGAATGGTTTTTAAAATAACAAACTTAGCGTCAATTTAAGTATCGCATTCAGTTTCCAAATAAATATCTATCATATTGCTACAGTTTGAGCCACCTGTTGTCCATATTAATTCACCACAACCGTCATAATAATTTGCTGTAGTACAAGCTTCCTGTCCAAATCCCGATTGAATTGGAAGTACGAAATTTAAAATTAATCCTGCCATTAAGACAGAAAAGAGTCTCAGCTTTTTCATAATATTCAAAATTTGCATTAAAAAATCCTTTTGAGTAGGCGGATTCGTTTTCCTAATCAGTTGGCCAAAAGATCACTAGCAATATAGGTGGGGGGGGTAAAAAAGCAACTAAAATTTAATAATATTTTTAAATTTTAGTAATCAGCAAAAAACACCTTCTCAAACTCAAATTTCTGCCCGTTGAATAGTCCTTTGTCGCTTAGCTTCAGGTCAGG
>CBFGUY010000216.1:0-6117 GCA_965651895.1 uncultured Algoriphagus sp.
GAAACTCCATCCCCACATTTGTTTCGTTGATAGCTCCATATAGGGGATGGAAAGGCTCGCGTGGCTGAAAGTCTATCGCACCGTTTTTGATCTGGATGATCACATTTTCTTTGAACTTTCCATCAAGCGGTCCAAATTCATTATTTGCTTGCATGTGTCTATCCACTTCGTCTTCATGGGAATAGACAAATGCGCGCCAGATCAGCACTCCGCCATGAGGGGCCAAAGCATCCGCAAGCATATTTGCTCCCTCGGCATGATTTCGTCCATACTCATGAGGGCCAGGCTGGCCTTCGGAATTTGCTTTGACCAAAAATCCACCAAAATCAGGGATATGGGAATATAACTCATCTGCCTTTTTCTTCCAGAAAGTTATTACTTCCGCATCTAACGGGTCGGCTGTTTTCAGTCCTTCCAGTTGCATAGGAGCGGAGAAGCGGGCCGTAAGAAAAACTTTGATCCCATAAGGCCTGAAAACGTCAGCCAGTGCCTGAGCTTTCTTCATAAAATCAGTCGTCAAAATCAGGGCATTTGCGTTGACATTGGTGAGAGAAACGGCATTGATTCCTATGGAGGCATTCGCTCTCGCATAGTCAACGTATCGGGGATCTATATACCCGGGAAGCCTGTGCCAATCCCAGATTGAAAAACCGGCATAGCCTCTTTCAACTGTTCTGTCCAGATTGTCCCAATGGTTTAACATTCTCAGGTTAATTTTCGGGGCATCAGCTAATTCTGTGGACTTATCGAAAGTATTACTTTGTATAGAATTTAACCAGTTATATACCCCGTAAAGTGTGCCAACTGGACGGTTTCCGATGATGGCATAAAATGATTTCCCATCCAGCTCTACGGTTCCTCTCCAGTATCCATCTTCTCCCAATGCTTTGATTTCTGCCTGTTTAGTGAGGGAGAGAACCTGGGAAAGTTGCTCTCTTGTACCTATCCAGAGTTTTGTGTTTTGAAAGCGGTCTTTAGTGATTATCGGCGATTTTTCCAGCATACTTTTTCCGGCGAGATTAAGCTCATTTCGGATAGCTTCGAAAGTAGGGTTTTCGCCGAAAAAGTAGATTTCAGACAGGAGCGATTCCACTTCTGATCTGAGATGACTTTCTTTGATAGGCTGATAATCCAACCAGAGTTTGTAGCCATCATTGGCATAGGAACCCAGTGAGATACACAGCCAAAGGAGGGCCGTTAGATAAATAGGTTTGTGCATAGGTATTTTGGTTTGAAAGTCAAAAGATCGAAAAATCAGAGCTAAATGCAATGGATTGCATAAAATTACCATAAAAGTTGCAATCTGGAATTCTACGACATCTTACGTCAATCCTAACTGATGGAAGAATAATTTCTCCTGCCCTTCCTTATCTTAGAGGCTCTACTTTCTATCATGGAACAAAAACCCTTCATCATCTATAAATCCTCCGCCGGGTCGGGAAAAACTTACACCCTCACGCTGGAGTATCTGAAACTTGCCCTTCAAGGCCCGCATGCGTACAAACAGATTCTTGCAGTAACCTTCACCAATAAGGCAACCCAGGAAATGAAGGAGCGGATAGTGGAAGAATTGAAAAGGCTGCGGTCAGAAGTACATCCGGCAGAGAAGATGGACTTGGAATTAATGAAATCCCTAGAGGTGGATGAGGATGGCTTGAAGGTGCTGGCAAAACAGACCCTTACAGCAATTTTGCATGATTACGGCAGGTTTTCAGTCACTACCATAGACAGTTTCTTTCAAAAGGTAGTACGGGCATTTGCCAGGGAAATTGATCTGAATGCCAAGTTTGATGTGGAGTTGGATCAGATGGCTGTGCTGGAGCGTGTAGTGGATCGGGTGGTAATGCTTGTGATGGAGGATGAATTCCTGCATAAATGGCTAGTGGACTATGCATATGAACAGATCCAAAATGGAAAATCCTGGGATATAAGACGAAATATACGTGGCCTTGGACAGCAGATTTTCCAGGAAGATTTCAAGAAATATTCCCCTGAAATTAAGGCCTTTCTGGAGGATAAGCAAAATATTACTTTACTACAGTCTTTCGTCAGAGAGCGCAAAAATGAAATCAGTGCTATCGCAAAGGAGTTGGGGAAGCAAGCTGATGCAATCAGGATTTCAAATGGATTGGAATGGACGGATTTTGCCGGAGGTTCTAGGTCCTTCGCAAGGGTTTTTGAAAAATTCGGTGAGCGAAACCAGCCTATTCCGGTTCTTACGGATTCTCAGTTGGGGAAAATCGATAATCCTGATGCCTGGTTTTCTAAGTCGAGTAAGCAAATTGACCCGATTTTAGCTGCTTATGACCAGGGACTGAATCAGATTCTGCATCAAAGTATAGCTTTGATTACTAAGTGGAACACACTTCAGGCAATAGCCAAAAACAGTTATGTTTATGGGGTTTTCAGAAATCTCCTCGATGAACTTACCTTGATCAAAGACGAGGAGAATATCCTACTGATCTCGGATGCCAATGAATTTTTGAAGGAAATCACCAAAGGAAATGACACGCCTTTTATCTACGAGAAAGTAGGGAATCAATACAAAAATTACCTGATCGATGAATTTCAGGATACTTCCGGATTTCAATGGGATAGCTTTAAGCCTCTTTTGGAAAACTCTCTCGGAAATGGCCAGATAAATCTTCTGGTAGGCGATGTGAAACAGTCTATTTACCGTTGGAGGGGTGGGGAGATGAAGTTACTTCTTTCGCAGGTGGAGGATGAAATAGGCAAGAAGAATATCAAACTGGAAAATCTGGATACCAATTTCAGAAGCTTACCTAATATCATCAATTTCAATAATGCTGTATTTAAGGTTCTTCCGCAGGCAATGGAGCAGGTATTAAGTACTTCCTATGGAGTTGAGAATCCTCAAATATTATCGCAGGCCTATGCAGATTCTTTTCAAAAAGTTTCACCCAAGAAGTCCAAATCTGTATTTGAAGGAAAGGTGAAACTGGAGTTTATTGACCCCAAAGAGGAAGAAGAGGAGTGCAGTTTTGATGATGTTGTTTTGTCCAAATTGCCCGAAATGGTTATGGAGCTGCAGGATCATGGGTATGCCCTGGAAGACATCGCTTTTCTAGTCAGAAGGAAATCAGAAGGTGAAGCTATTGCGGATTGCATGATGGGTTATGCGGCGGCACATCCTGATTTACCATATGGATTTGATGTGCTCTCGGACGAATCTATGTATCTAAACAAGGCTGCCTCAGTGAAAGCTTTGATCTCAGGTTTCAATTACCTGCATAATCCAGCTGACAAGGTTCAGTTCAAAACCATGTGGTATTATCTGGCAGTCTTGATGGATGCATCTGTAACCCACGAACTTTTTGCCTTGGATAAAATGCCGCTTTACCTTCAGGAGCAAGTCATAGCTTTCCAGGAGAAGGAGCATTTAATGCTCCAGTTACCATTGATGGAAGCTTTGGAAGAACTGATCAAGGTTCTCGGCTTGATGGAATTGGGTTTGGAAAAGGCCTACATCTCTGGATTTAAAGAAGCGGTGTATGACTTTACGGCTAACAATAGGGCAGATCTAAGTGGATTTCTGGAATGGTGGGAAATAAATAAAACCAAGAGAACGGTCAAAATTCCCGAAGGCCATAATGCCATGAGAATTCTCACCATACACAAGTCCAAGGGGCTTCAGTTTAAGGTAGTAGTAATGCCTTTTTTGAAATGGACGATCTTCGACACCAATAAAGGAAATGTGGTCTGGTCTCCTTTTGAAGATATAGAAAAGGGGCTTTCTGCTATAATTCCGCTTACGCTGAACGGAGATCTTGCTAATTCTGATTTCAGCGAAACCTACGCCGAAGAGGCGACCATGGCTTATTTGGATAGTCTGAATATGCTATATGTGGCGCTTACCAGGGCTGAGGATGTATTTATAGGATATGTTCCCTATAAGGAAAAAATTGGATCCCAGAATTCCATGGAAGTGCAGCTTCAGCAATTGATCCAGTCTCCTCCAGAACAAAATGATAATTTGAGCTTAGTCAATTATTATGACTCTGAGTCAAAAGTATTTGAATTTGGGGACTGGCCAGCCAGCCAGGAAAAAGCTATTGTTCCTTTTCAGTCTCCGGAACTCCGCTGGGCCTATAAAAACTGGTCTGAAGTATTGACCTTAAAAAAATATGCTGTTGATTTTTCTGAGGATGGGTTGGAACAGCGGAAAAAGCAAAAATTTGGTTTGATCGTCCATGAAATTCTTGAACTCTCCAGGAACAAAGTTGGTGCACTTCAGAATTTACAGAAGTTTTATTTTGAGGGACGTTTGAATGAAGAAGAGAAACTATTGGTGGAGGGACAGCTCGACCGTCTGTTTAAAGATCCAATTTTTGCCTCATGGTTTGGCACAGAAGGCATCTTGCTTTCAGAGCAAGGTATTCTTCTTCCCGGCGGAAAGCAAAAAAGGCCGGATCGGATTATACTAAATGAAAAGGAAGCTGTCATTGTTGATTTTAAAACCGGTGAGGCGCAGAGCCGCTATGCCAATCAAGTGCGGGAATACATGTCTTTAGTTTCCGATCTTTCCCACAAGGAGACAAAGGGCTATTTATGTTATCTGGAATCAGGGTTAATCGAGGAGGTTTATGCATAGTTTTTTAAGAGATACGGCAAGAGAGATTCTCAGCAGCGGGGTAGATCTGCAAAAGCTTACTGTAGTGTTGCCAAACAGGCGCGCGGGTTTGTTTTTCACCCAGCATCTGGGTACTCTGATCACCGAACCTACCTGGATGCCAGAAGTGAAAACGATAGAGGAAATCTTCTATGACCTCGCAGGCAATCGGCCAGCGGATGATCTTACCCTGATTTTTGAATTGTATCGCGTCTATCAGGATCTCAATCCTGAAGCGGAGACGTTCGATCGGTTTTATTTTTGGGGAGAAATGATCCTCAAGGACTTCAATGATGTGGATCAGTTTATGGCTGATGCGGGTAAGCTTTATCATCACCTTTCGGAAATCAAAGAGTTGGAGTCAGACCTGAGTTTTTTGAATGAAAGTCAAATCCTACTTATCAGGCAATTCTGGTCTTCTTTTGTGCGTCAGGACAGAGATCATCAGGAGAAGTTTCTCAAATTCTGGCAGCTGCTCAGTCCTCTCTATACAAGCTTTCAGGCTTCCCTGGCAGTGTCGGGAATGGCGTATTCAGGGATGCTTTACAGGAAAGTAGCAGAATCCCTGGCTGCTATTCCACATCCTGAGAAAACACATCATTTTGTAGGATTCAATGCATTCACAGGAACTGAGGAAGCATTGATCAAGCATTATATCACTGAATTTGGTGCAAAAATCTATTGGGACGTGGATGCTTATTATCTGGAAGACCAGGTACAGGAGGCAGGCATGTTTTTCCGTGATTACCGAAAAGATAAAATATTCGGGCCTACATTTCCTGAGCAAATCCCGACCCAGATAGAAGACCGAAAAGCGGCTATCAAGACCTATGCGACTCCTCTGAAGACAAACCAGGCAAATCTTGTCGGATCGATTTTGGAGAAAATCCCTCCGGGGGAAGCCTGGGAAGAAACGGTGGTGATTTTGCCGGATGAGCAGATGCTGTTTCCGGTATTGCACACGCTTCCTAATCAAGTGGATAAGGTAAACGTCACCATGGGATATCCGGTGAAAAATGCTCCCGTTTATTCATTTTTGGAGGCGGTGTTGGAGATGCAGCGATTCATCAAGGAGGAAGATGGAAAAGTACTCTTTTATCATACAGCTGTCAAAAACCTGTTGAGCTCGATTTATTTGAAAAGCATAAATCCTGGCTTTGCAGAGAAGCTGATGGAAGAAATGCAGCTTTTGAACCAAATTCATGTTTCAGCAGAAAGGCTTTATCACGGAGGGGGCCTTTATCAGCTTATCTTCCAGAAGCTGGGGAACGATTCCCTTTTTCCATATTTGGCTACTTTGATGGAAGCTCTTGCTGAGCAACTGAAAGAGGAGCCTTTGCAGCGTTCCTATCTTTATCAGTGCTTCAAACAGTTGACCCGGTTACGGGAGATTTTTGCCGGTCAGGATATTCTGAGCATCAACAGGGAGTTCTTTATCCGTTTATTCCGTCAGGTTTTCCGGGAGGTGAAGTTGCCTTTCGAAGGAG
>CBFGUY010000217.1:0-6039 GCA_965651895.1 uncultured Algoriphagus sp.
TATGGTAACGATAAGCCGGATCTTCGTTTTGAAATGAAATTCGTTGAGCTGAACCATCTTGCCCAAGGCAAAGGATTCAGCATTTTTGATAATGCGGAATTGGTAGTAGGTATCTGTGCCAAAGGCGCTGCGGAATATACCCGTAAACAACTGGATGCACTGACTGACTGGGTGAAACGCCCTCAGATCGGAGCCAAAGGCATGGTTTACGCCAAATATAATGCGGATGGAACGATCAAATCCACTGTGGATAAGTTCTATTCTGCCGATGATCTACAGGATTGGGCAGATGCCTTCGGAGCTACTCAGGGGGACTTGATGTTGATCCTAAGCGGAGAGGCTAATAAGGTAAGGAAGCAGCTATCCGAGCTTAGGCTGAAGATGGGGGAAGATCTCGGACTGAGAGACAGGACAGTTTTCAAGCCTCTGTGGGTCATGGATTTTCCACTGCTGGAATGGGATGAAGAAACTAACCGCTTCCATGCTATGCACCATCCATTTACTTCTCCGAAGAAAGAGGACATTCCTTTGCTGGATTCGGATCCTGGAGCAGTAAGAGCCAATGCCTATGACTTGGTCATCAACGGTGTGGAAATTGGAGGAGGTTCCATCCGGATCCACGATAGAGCCACCCAGCAGTTGATGTTCAAGCACCTGGGATTTTCGGAAGAAGAGGCACAAAAGCAGTTTGGATTCCTGATGGAAGCCTTCGAATATGGAGCACCGCCACATGGAGGAATAGCTTTCGGGTTCGATAGATTGTGCGCAATATTTGGTGGATCGGATTCCATCCGGGATTACATCGCATTTCCGAAAAATAATTCTGGACGGGACGTGATGATCGATTCTCCAAGCAGTATAGCGGATGAGCAGTTGACTGAGCTTTCAATACAGTTGGCGGTAAAGAAGTAAAGGATAATTTGTTTTAAGGAATAACTGACCCTTTCATCCAGAAACCTGAAGGCATAGAGTATTGTGCTTTTGAAGTTAGTTAGATGATAAAGAGGGGGAAGCAAATTGCTATTAGAGGGCTGTTTCATGGATGAAGCAGCCTTTTTTTGGTATTATAAATTTGCAGATGTGGAGAAATACTCCATGTGGAATCCATACTTAGTTTGGATCAGTCTTAAAAATTGGGGGATAAAAATGCTTGACTATGCAAATAACTTTTGTTTGGCCAGATAACCACCTAGCTCTCATAATATTTACTAGAAATATAGGAAACCCCAGCTCTAGGATTAATCCAGAATTTACCGAACGTGCCGTTGGCACTTTTGGCGGATTCATCCGGCTTTCCCAACCCTGAATTTCGCTTTGCTGCATTCAGGGCAGTTACCTGTTGTGCCTTTGGCACAAACACTCAAATCAACCGATCTCTGGCAAAATGGTTTTCCTTGCCAAAGGCAAGGCCTGTAAATGCCCAGAATGCAATTCTGGGTTAATGAAGCAGATATGTTTTCAGAGTGCCAACGGCACGATCAGTAATGTAAAGGGATTTGTGATCAGCCCAGTAAAATATGTTGGCCATAAAGCGTGTAGCCCCAGTGCACAAGGAGCAGAATCACATCGCTTACAAACTAGGGATTTGACCTTGGGGAAATGAAAGACGATGTTAGGGGAATAAAAAAGCTGATATATACAATTTTCCACAGAACGGTACCGAATACATCCCCAACTTTTAGGACTGATCCCTTACAAGAGGTATGGCTTAACAGATTGGCTTTTTCGAAGACTTCATGGCCTAAATATGAATAGGTTAATTAACCAAAAAAATTAAGGATCCCAGTAGTAAGAAATTGGCGTTTTGTAAGGCAATTCGAAAATTATGTAGGGCTAGGTTCAAATGGTTCTCAACAGTTTTGATAGAAATCCCAAGATCTAGCGCTATCTCCTTATGCGAAAGGCCATTTATCCTCGAGAGTTCAAAAACCTTCCTTCTACGTTCTGGTAGCTCCAGAAGTGTTTCTTCCATGAGATTTTTTAAATCCTTATAGTCCATGTCTTCCTGCACATTATTGACTGGTACAATAAGGTTCATCTGATATGCTTGACTAGCTTGGATTTTGATCTTCTTCTTGAATTCATCTACAATGATATTTTTGGCTATTTTATAAATGTATGATTGAATACTTTTCCCAATATCCAATGAGTTTCTTTTATCCCATAGCCTGACAAAAACCTCTTGGGTGATTTCCTCCGCATCAGCAACAGAGAGTCCATACCTTACGGAAAAAGAATAGATTTTTTTGTGGGATAAATTATATATCTCATCAAAGGCTTTCCAAGATCTGGAGTCCAAAGCAATGTATTGCCGGAAAATTATTATTTCTTCCCTATTCAGCAAGCAGTATTGGACAGGAACAACCAGCTAGAGCAAAATGTTGGTTGGGGAGGCACCTTTGACCCAACTTTGGAATAAAGCATAATTTATATAATTGAAAAGCTAGCTGGTCTTCCAGCTAGCTTTTTTTCCATTAATTTTTCTAACTTCGTAAACAGTTAATTTTAAGTTGGTCTATCTTTTAACCTTATTATGAATCGATTAAGCATTCTGATTTTGGCATTTTTCTCCTTGGTAAGTGTTGAGCTTTTTGGGCAGCAGGACGCTGCAAACAGCCAAGACCATCCTTTGTTGTCCCGATTTGAAGGGTCTTGGATCAACAGGTACTCTCAGAAGCAGTTTGAGGCCTTTACCTATCCTACTTCTAGCGAATTGGTTGATTACGATAAATTGAAGGATTCCAAAACCGTGGAAGGTGAGCTGACATTTATCGAGTATGTGTCTCCTGAGGGGGTTACTGCTACACAGGTCTTTCGCACTTATCAGGCCCAGCTGGAAAAGGCGGGGTTCAAGGTGATATTTTCCTGCAGGAGTGGGGAGTGTGACAAAATGCCCATGCACTTTGTGAGAAAATACGTGGAAGGCTCCTCGAGCCAAATTGGGAATACTATGGTAGGAGGGAAGGGCTCCTATTTGGTGGCCTCAGGTACCTCTGATGGTGAGTCCTACATTGTCAGCTTGGTAGTAGGGGATGATTCACGCAGCAATTCGGCAAGATATGCAATCAATGTCGTCAAGGTAGAAGAGCTTGATACAGACAAAGTAGATGTGGTTTCCGTGTCCGAAAGCCTGGAGAAAGATGGGCGTTTTGCTTTTTATGGTATCCAGTTTGACCTTAACAGCGCCACCCTTCAACCTGAATCTGCAGAAGCACTTCAGGTTATTGCGAGCTACTTGGATACCAATCCAAAGACGCAGGTGTTGATTGTCGGGCATACAGACAATACTGGTGATTTTGAGCATAATATTGACTTGTCCAAAAGACGGGCAGAGTCTGTCGTCAAAGCATTGGTTGAGGATTACAGCGTCAATGCCGGCCAACTGCATCCCCTTGGGGTAGGCATGGCCTCTCCAGTGGCAAGCAATGCTGATGAAGGAGGAAGAGCACTCAATAGGAGGGTGGAATTGGTAGTGAGGTAAGCCTGATCTAATTGTTTGTTTTTTTTCGAGCTTCACTCTGCTTTTTGTTGAGGGTCTGCCATGATAAAATGGGGCGGGTAAGAAGAATTCTCTTGCCGGTGGATTTAAATTCACATCATGCTTTTCTATTTCTTAGCTAAAAACAATGTTTTATTTGTTGGTGGTTTGAGAAGCTCGAAGAAAAAAAGGAACTAGGCAAACCCAGTTCCTTTAGGTAAATCGCTTTTGAAAGTTAGGACTTAGTTTAATCCAACAGCTTTTGCGGCATTCACAAATCCATGTCCATAGAATTCATCTTTTCCCGGTTTTCCTAGATCCGTGGCTGTTTGCGCCAGTTTGGATCTGACCTGCGCAGGGCTCAGTGCCCCTCCGTTTGCTTCCATCATCAGTGCTACTACTCCGGCAGCGGCAGGCGAAGCCATGGAAGTTCCTTGTGCCCAGTTATAGGATCCGTTGGAATTTCCTCTGACAGTACTGAAAACCATATCAAATACCTCGCAGTAATTGGTAGAAGAAGCGTTAGTCCCGGTGAGCGTGCAAAGTCCATCGTATCCATCTACTATCCATAGCCCTAAGGTGCCTCCCGGAGCAGCAAAATCCACTAATGATTTTCCATGATCGGTGTAGTAGGCAGGTTGCGTGAAATTCGTGTTTCCAAGCAGCCATCCTGTTGGCCCTGTGGCACTGATAGCTATGACATGCTGGTTTTCAGCAGGGATTTTATACAGCTCTTTGGATGAGTCAAAATTGGTTTCCCCATTTCCGGAAGATGCTATCACCGTCACGCCATTTTGATAAGCATATCGGGTCACACGGTCATAGATTTTTTGAAGTTCCCTAAAGGCATCCCTGAATTCCTTGTCTTTCCATTCAGATCTATAGTCTATTGTAGCTCCCAAGCTCATATTGATCACCTGTGCGCCCGCACCACCTTTGGATTGGGGTGTGGCGGCATAATATAGCCCTTCCAGAATCCATTCAAAGGCACCTGAGCCATCGTGGAGGGCTTTGATTCCAATGATGCTGGCTTTTGGCGCTATACCTACCGCACCAATACCTGAGGCCGCTACAATTCCTGCCACATGTGTGCCATGCCAGAAGGTACCAACGTCTTCATTAAAATTGAACCCCGGCACTGTAGAGATTGAACTGGCTATATCAAGGTTGGGCTGAAGGTCGATATGGGTAGAATGGAATCCCCCATCAATGACCGCTACTCTAACGCCTTCTCCTGTAAAACCAGCTTCCCAGGCCTGAGGGGCATCAATAGAAGCCGGAGCCCATTGGTATCCATCAAAAAAAGCACTTTGATAATCAAATGGAGCACCCAAGGTATTCATACCCGTGTTTTCATTCAGATTTACTCCCTCCCCACGCATTTCTGGGGTCTTTGTGTATTGGAGGATAATATCGGGGGTAATCGACGCTATTCCACTGATTTTCCTAGACGAGGCAAGAAAGTTTGGAGAATGTCCCACAGCTACCGCCACACCAATTTCCGGATAAGTTTTTACAATTTCCCCACCGGCATTTTGAATGCTGCTTGCCAGATTTTTTGGCAGATTAGCATTATTTGCAAGGATCAAAAACCTACCTGACAGATCACCTACTCTCATATGGGAGAAATCCGTCATTTCCTTGATCTCCATCAATTCGAATTTGTCAGGATTTCCCTGCTCTAACTCTGCGAGTGGTATCAGGGGATCTTCTTGCAGTAGATTGCCTTCGCACCCGGCAAATAAAATTGCACTAGTTAGTATCCCTAGGGATAATTTGTTTTTTAAAGATTGTAACATAAAGAATAGATTTAGTTGATAAAATATTAATTGGTTGAAAATGTGATTTCTGAAAATTATGAATATGCTCTAAAACCCAAATTTGGATGGGTTATATTAGGGTTGCAACTGGTTCAAAATCAGTTCAATGAAAATAAGTAAAAAATGAGATTAAGTAAAAAAAATATCTTGGTTAGCCGCTATGATGACAGTAAAGATAATTTTTCTGCTTAGCCGGTCTTATACTTCCGCTTCGCTTAGTACACGCGACCGAAATGCCATCAATTATATTGTTGCCCAACAACTGAAATGCTTTGACTCTTTATTGGTTAAAAACCCTGATAATCCTAAAAAAATCAATTTGTATTCTAATGTTTACTAACAATTTACCGGCTATAAAGTGGCTTTAACCCGCATTATTCTTTAGAAAATCTACTAGGTCTTCAAGCGGTTTTCAGTCTACTTGAAGGCCTGGTAGTAATCTAGTTCAGGATTTCAGTCTTTATGAAAGCGCTCCGGGAGGAGGTCCTCCTGCGGGCTTGGATTTGTCTTCCGGTAAGGGAACAAACTCCTTGTTATCCGTAGGTGGCAGAAGAATCCTTCCCTGTTTCCAGTCTTCCTTGGCCTGATCTATGCGTTCTCTTCGGCTGGAGACAAAGTTCCACCAGATGTAACGGTCTCCAAGGTGCTCACCTCCCAGCATCATCAGGGTTGTTTTTTCCTTTGCAATAATAAGTGGATCCACTCCTTTTGTAAATACTAACAGTTTTCCTGCAGTATAAG
>CBFGUY010000218.1:0-6001 GCA_965651895.1 uncultured Algoriphagus sp.
TAGGGGGAGAAAATCAGTTTTTGATCTATGGGGTGCAGCTGGGCTGGATCGGGATGATATTATACATAGGCACATTGGTCACAGGAATCAGAAATTCCATTTATGTTTTCAATAATTCGGATAAGCTGAATTTAGCCAGAATGGCCTTTGTGGCCGGTACGGTGAAGGCAGGCCTATTGCTCCCACTGTTTACCGCAAATGTAGAGATCTACACCTATGTGTCCTGGGTCTCCTGGTGGATGGTGGGCGTGAGTCTGCGGGAATATTCCAAAATTCGCCTAGAGACCTATAAAAGAGAATTGATCGGATAAAATGTAGGAGAAAAATCAGTAACCTTATTGCTTAAAAGACATCCTTAAAGAAAAACTCTACCGGCTAGTCCAGAATGCGTTCAAGGTAAATCAGTGGATTGTTTGTAGAAAAAAATAGTGGTTTATTCCCCTAATTTTGATTTGGGAAAAACCCTTCTATCTACACAAAGCACACTCTGCCTCGGGTACATTTACTTCTTGAAGACCTCTTTAGTTTAAAAGTGATTCGAATCCTTTACTATGCCGTTAAAATCCCAATCGATTGTAGAGAACCTTTGCTGCAAAACTAAGGTTTAGTATGCTCAACTGAATTACTAAACAAGTAGCCCACCATTAAATGCCCTTCAACAAAACGCTTCTTCTACTGATTAATTTATTGATTTTCCACAACGGCTTTTCCCAGTCTGGTATCAATGATCTCTTTCAACAATTGAAGAAAGAGCGCTTTCTGCCAAAACAGGAGAAAATCGCAACCCAGATCTACGACTCTCTGGAGCATATGCTGAAAAAACTTCCAGCTGAAGAGCTTTTTTCGTCCATAGATCCTGAATTTTCAGACCACCTTCGCCTAGTCGCTCTCAGCCCTGACACTAATGGGCAGTTCAGGGAAATGAAGATTGTGACCCTGACCCATAAAAATTATTTTAAAGAAGTGTACTTTCCCGGAGCACCAGGTTCGCTGGACACCTCTGTATATGCAGAGGAATACTATCCTACAATGCAGTGGACAGGTGAGGATGGCCTCCTAAAATCCAAAAAGCTATACGAAAGAAAGGAGGAAACAGCCCCTGGATCCGATTATACCTTTCATTCTTACAAAGGGACAAAATCAGATTTCTATGAAATCCATAAACTTCCTTCAAAAAACAACGAGCTATATCTATTGTCAGGTATTAACCCTTCAGACCGAATGCCGGCGTTGCTTTCATTTTTCGTTGTCGAAATCAAGGATGATGAACTCAGTTTAGACTATCCCGCCTTTGAGGGAATATCACCATTGCTTCAGTGTACCATCTATGACAGGTCATCTCCCGATGCCTATTTCAAGTATTTCGAATACGATAGAGAAAAGCAGCTGGTCAAGCTCAGAAATCTAAAAAAGGAGGAGACAGTTACTGTGAATAAAGATGTGTATCGATCATCCTATAAAGTTTTGAATCCCGATAAAGAAGTTGAAATCACACTTAAATTTGCCGACTCGGGATTCTACAAGGTCGATTAAGGTTTAAGTGAAAAAATATTTTCTGTGGAAACAGGGTCAAATTCAGCTTCTAAGGTGATTATTGGCAATAATGTAACAGCTAGTGGCTTATAAAGCTTGGGAAGAGGCTTAGGTTAACAATTTGTGCTATTTTTGGATTTTAAATAAGAGCTTGTGGCTTTTGACCCGACAGAAGTAAACTAACAGATTAATGATTTTATGATTAATTTTATTGAGATTGAGGAGAATCTGGAGAAATTCAGACTGGCATACCATATTGCCCAGCCCTTTCCTCATTTGATAATTGACAATTTTTGTGATGAGGCCAGACTGAGCGCCGCCTACAATGCCATCCCTGAACTGAACAACAAAAGCAGAGACTACGTTTTTGCCAACAATAAATTTGAGAAGTCAAATTATAAGGAGCTTTGTCCTGAGCTACATGAGCTATATGAGGACCTTACTTCCGAGCGTTTCAATAAAATCCTCTCCTTCATTACTTCCAAGGAAATATTCGTAGATCCCAAAAACCACGGAGGCGGATTGCATCAGGGCAAAAAGAACAGTTTTCTCGATATGCACCTTGATTTCAACTATCATCCTCTCCATAAAAACTGGTACCGTGAACTAAACCTGCTTCTGTATCTGAATAAAGACTGGAAACCAGAATATAAGGGCAACCTGAAGATTTTAGATCTTAGAACGGACAAAGAGGCGGAGCTGGAAGTCCCTTTTAATAGACTCATCGTTCAGCAATGCGCTCCCTATACCCTGCATGGATATGAGATGACCGCATTTCCTGAAGGAAAGTATAGGACTTCGATCGCTACCTACGCCTATCAAAAACATAAGCACCTGATCGAGAAACCCAGAACTACGGATTGGCACCCCAATCAGGACTCCAATCTCTTCAAAAAACTATTGGCAAAAAATTACAATTTCCTGGTATCCACCAAGAACAGATTGTTTGGAAGCGGAACGGCAAAAAATCAATAATGATTATCCGCAATCTTATCAGTAGGTCTCACTAACCCAGATTCGTGGCGGATAATCGTCCACAGACAACGGACAGCAGTCCACCGCAAGAATTGGACATGGATAAAGACCTATTGTCGTCAAAAAAAGCCCTAGTTGTCAAAAACCGATGATATAAACCTGACAGGTTTTGGCCAGTAGTACAGCCTTCATGGTACTGAATTTGCGGGAAAGGATAAGTAGATGATAGGGAACACTGATTTTTACCTGACTGACCAGCCTGACGCATACCACCGCTAATGAAAGTACTCCTCGACCTGCAATACCTCAATGTCGCCACCACCGGTATCAAGACCTACATGATGGAACTTGCCCGTGCGGCATTGTCCTATCCCCATCCTGATATTGTATGGATTTTCTCGCACGACCCCGAGACCCAAAGCGCAGACCAGACTTTCAAAGACCCTAAATCCAAAATACAGCGTTTGAATTACCATCTGGATTACTTCAGATGGAAGGAATTTCAGCTTCCAGATCTCATCAAAAAACACCAGCCGGATGTGCTGATCTGTCCTGATTTTGTCTCTCCGGCAGCCAGTCTGCCCTGTCGCCGGCTTACGGTAATCCATGACGCATTTTTCTGGCAAATGCCCCAAAACTACCCAAAGTGGTGGAGAACCTACTTTCTCCGTCTGATAAAAAAAGGACTGAAGGAAAACACTGAAATCATTACCACTACCGAATACTCCCGTAAGTCCCTCTATAAACACCTGAAGAAAATCTACCCGATGACCGTTATCCATCAGGTCCCAAAAAAACTGGCAAATGGTGTAGATACTGCTTTTTTGGAAAAGCATTCCTTGCAAAACCATAAATATTTTCTCCATATCGGCACGTTTGACAAGAGAAAACATCTGCCACTCTTGGTCAAGTCATTTGGGGATTTCTTAAAAAAAACGAACTCTGAATTTAAATTAGTATTGGCCGGTGGCGCAGGTCAAAGTGTACAGATGAATGATAAACCTGTCGTGGATGCTCTTGTAGCTGAGCTTGGGCTTCAGGACAGAGTCATTTTGCCCGGATATGTCTCCGATGCGCAGGTACGAACGTTATATGAAGGCGCTTTTGCCTATGTTTTCCCTTCAGAGAATGAAGGCTTCGGTATTCCCGTCGTAGAAGCCATGACCTTTGGGGTGCCTGTCATCCATTCCGATCAGCCTGCCTTATTGGAAGTGGCCGGAGATGCAGGACTTTCTTTCAATACTGGGAATCAGCAAGATCTAACTGAGAAAATGTTACTTTTGAGCAGTGATTCTGACCTGAGATCTTCGCTACTCCAAAAAGGCTTTGCCCGCTCCAAGGATTTTTCTTCCAAAAAATTCATAGAGGCTTTTCACCAAGTACTGCTTTCAAATTAACACACAAGTGAACGTTCTCTTTCTCCACAGTACCTCGGATCTATATGGATCTGCAAGGATTTTTCTCGAAGTAATCAAAATATACAGTTCCTCAGGGTTGAATCCGGTGGTAGTGATTTCCCGGGAAGGGCCGCTGGCGGATGCATTGCGTGAAATCAACATACCTGTAAAGATCCAGAATCTGGGGGTTCTCAGACGCAAATACAACTCACCCCTAGGCTTGATGAATAGACTGGGCAAGATTTTAAAATCCTATTTCTTCCTGAGATCCCTCCACAGGGAATATAAGTTTGACTTGGTTTACACCAATACTCTTGGAGTCTTAGTCGGTGCTTTTTGGGCTAAAAAAAACAACCTTCCGCATGTTTGGCACATTCATGAGATTCTGGAAAACCCGGAAATGCTGGTCAGACTTATGTGTAAACTCATGGACAGCTCCACCCCACAGCCCATCACTGTGTCTGAATCCGTAGGGGATTTTTGGCAGCAGAAACTACGTTTTTCCCAGCCAATGACCATCCATAACGGTATCCCCTATGATGCTTTTCTAGTGCCTTATCCAAAGGCTAAATCAGAACTTCATATCCCCGAAGATGGCTTGGTGATTACTATGATTGGCAGGATCAATCCAGGTAAAGGGCAACTGTTTTTTCTTGAACTCGCCAGAAGATTGCGTATTTCCTATCCACAGTTAAAATTCGTCATGGTGGGTGATGCATATCCCGGTTACGAAGCTATAGGTGAGCAGATCAATGAGTTTATAATCGACCATAAGCTAAATGACAACATCGTCGATCTCGGATTCCGAAAAGACATTCCCCGGATACTGGCAGCTACAGATATATTTATGATGCCCTCAGTGCTCCCCGACTCGCTACCCACGGTAATTCTGGAAGCAATGGCCTCCGGGTGCCCTGTGGTAGCTACCCGTTCAGGAGGAGCCTCTGAAATGGTATTAGACAATCAAACTGGATATTTAATTCCGATAAACGATCTGGAACAAGGGGAAAATGCGTTAATTAAGTTAATTTTGAACCCAGAGCTTCGGGAGACTTTTGGTGAAGCTGGCAGAAAACATGTACTGGAGCACTTCAGTTTGGAAAGTTTTAAGAAAAATATCACGGACCATTTATGGCAACAGGTAAGAAAAAACTAAAAATAGCCATAATGGGAGCAAAAGGGTATCCCTATGTCTATGGTGGATACGATACCATGATCCGTGAACTCGGGGAACGCCTGGTAAAAAAGGGAGTACATGTACGGGTGTATAATCACAGAGCTCTTTTCCCCGTAAAGCCACGCTATGTCAATGGCATAGAATGCATCTACACCATAGCGATAGAATCAAAAAAACTGACCCAACTCTCGCACAGTTTTTTTTCCATGATGCATGCCTGTTTTTCGGATATAGATGTGATTTTGGTCGTAAACAGCGCAAATGGCCCTTTCGGGGCAATAGCTAGGTTTTTTAGAAAAAAAACAGTCATTAACGTGGATGGACTGGAATGGCTAAGACCAAAATGGCATGGAATCGCGTCAAAATATTTCTTCTGGGCTTCCAAGATGGCCACTAAATACTACGATCAGCTGATCAATGATTCGGATGAAATGCAGCGGGTCTATAAGGAATTGTTCAATGCTGACTCCAAAGTGATTGCCTATGGGGCTAATCCCCGGGCGGATGTGGATTCCGCGCCTATAGAAAAGTGGGGGTTCAAAGCCCAGGACTACTTTCTCATCGTGGGCAGGCTTATTCCGGACAACAATGCCGACCTGATTATCGAAGGTTTTTTGAAATCGGACAGTCGTCGAAAACTGGTCGTCGTAGGAGATGTGCCCTTTGACGATGATTACGCTACGGTATTGAAACAAAAAGAAGATGAACGGGTGCTTTTCCTAGGCTATGTCACTGACCCCAATGAATTAGCGGCATGGTATTCACACTGCTTTGCCTATTTTCATGGACACGAATACGGTGGTACCAATCCTGCTATGCTGAAAGCACTTGGTTTTGGATGTGCGATCCTGGCTTTGGACACGCCATTCAATCAGGAAATGCTGCAAAATGGAAAACATGGTTGGTATTTCAAGAAAAC
>CBFGUY010000219.1:0-5993 GCA_965651895.1 uncultured Algoriphagus sp.
CCTTGCGGTTGATGTGCAGATCGATTTTTGCAGTTCTTTTCAAGAACAGCGTGTTCTTCCTCTTCTCCTTCTCTGATTTTTCCTTGAGACAGTGCTGATAACGTGTTGCAATCTCTTGCAGTGCTCAGTGGTGAATCAGTGGAGAGACAAGAGTGAATGAGACAAATGACAGGGATTGTCTGTTTATTGCAGGGATCTCCATATATATACATGTGTACAAAGGGCATCTGACCCTTGGATCAAATAACCGTAGAATCAACGGTTGGATGGGTCTTGATCATATATTACATCGTTTTGTAACACTCCCCCTTGATCAACCCAAAACCGTTTGATCATCTGCAATTTATCTTATCTCCTCAAAAACCCTGTGGGAAAAATAAGGAGTACACAATATCTTTTGGATAATGAGAATAATCTCACATTGTCTCCAAAAGAAAAATATGCTTGTAATCATCATGTATAAAAACCCCTGTGGGGAAAATCAATGATGAAGCATATAGCTTAGTTGATATTACCTCGTTAAAAACTTTGAATGAGAAAACCTTAGCAAGGCAAAACTCATACAAAGAAAAGAGTGTAATATGATGGTTCAATACAGGTTATATATCATGGGGAATTACTCCCCCTGAACCTTGCAAGCACTTAAGTCTTCTCATACCAATCCCCTCAACACATTTCTGAAATGTAGAGTATGGTAGAGATTTTGTGAATAGATCTGCAAGATTATCACAAGACTTTGTTTGCAAGATGTTTATATCCCCTTTTTCCTGAAGTTCATGGGGATAAAACAGTTTAGGAGAAATATGCTTATTGATATTGCTCTTGATATAACCTGTATCCATCTGAACAACACAAGCTGAATTATCTTCATAGATAATTGTTGGTGAGTCAAGAGAACCAATACCACAAGTTGTGAGTATATGATTCACCATTCTACGAAGCCATACACATTCACGTGATGCTTCAAATAATGCAATTATTTCAGAATGGTTGGTGGACGTGGTCACCAAAGTCTGCTTAGACGATTTCCACGAGATGGCAGTTCCACCTTGTAAGAATACGAATCCTGTTTGCGATCGGCCATTGTGGGGATCAGATAAATAGCCAGCATCTGTATACCCAATTAAACTAGGATCATTACTTCTCTTGTAAAAGAGTCCTAGATCCTTTGTGCCATTTAGGTATCTGAAAATATTCTTAATGCCAACCCAGTGTCTTTTCGTTGGGGCAGAACTGTGCCTTGCTAACAAATTTACTGCAAAAGCAATATCCGGCCGGGTATTGTTAGCAAGATACATCAATGCACCAATAGCACTGAGATATGGGAACTCCGGTCCCAATGTCTGTTCTTCATCATCCCGTGGTCTGAATGGATCTTTCTTTAAATCCAAAGATCTGACCACCATAGGAGTCTTTGAAGGATAAGACATATGCATATTGAATTTTTCCAATACCTTTTGGGTATATGTACTTTGATGTACAAGGATTCCAGAAGGTAAATGCTCAAGTTGTAGACCTAAGCAAAATTTGGTTTTACCCAAATCCTTCATCTCAAATTCCGTCGTTAAATGATGACGTGCTTCATCAATATCAAGTTTATTTCCTATGATGTTAAGGTCATCAACATAAACTGATATGATACAGAATCCCACTTTGGATCTTTTGATGAAGACGCACGGGCAATCATCATTTTTCGTGTATCCCTTACGCAAAAGGAATTCACTCAATCGGTTGTACCACATTCTGCCCGATTGTTTTAAGCCATATAATGACTTCTGCAACTTTACACAATACATGTTGCGCTTTGCCTTTGGATTCGGTACATCTATTCCATCAGGAACTTTCATGTATATATCAGAATCCAGTGACCCATAGAGATATGCGGTCACTACGTCCATCAACTGCAAAGATAGACGATTTTGCACTGCCAAAGATATTAAATATCGGAATGTTATTGCACTCATGACTGGTGAATAAGTTTCGTTGAAATCAACGCCGGGTCTTTGCGTAAACCCTTGTGCTACTAGCCTTGCTTTGTATCTCACTACCTCACCATTTTCATTTCGTTTCCGAATGAAAACCCACTTATATCCCACAGGGAAGATATCACGTGGTGTAGGTATTACAGCAGAGAAAACTTCTCTTTTGTAAAGCGAGGCTAACTCCGCTTCGATTGCTGCCTTCCATTTGATCCAATCCGAGCGCTTACTGCACTCTGCCATGGTCTTTGGATCTAGATCATTTTGAAGGTCCTCAGCAATCTGCTCGGAGAAATATATGTCGACATTGGTAGCTTTTCTATCATATGTTTCACCAGTCTCAACATAGTTGATGGCAATTTCATCATTCCTTAGAGACTCATCAGAATTTCCCAAATTGATGTGTCTAGGATTTTCCGATGTCCCAGCCTCGGTTATGTGCACATCCGAGCTGGGTTGTGGATCATCACAATCCACATGATACATTGTATCATATTGGTGTCCTTTTGCATTCACTATTGTTCTTTGCTTCTTAGCAACAGAACAGCGCTTATTCACCATACTTCTCCTCTCTAGGAGTTGAGTGGCCTTATTCGGTACTTCCACTCTTTCTGGTGCATTCCTAGCAGGAATGAATGATTTAGTGACACCTTTGTAATTAGTGAATGCATCTGGCAGTTCATTTGCAAGTCTTTGCAAATGTATAATTTTCTGAACTTGCAGTTCAGTTTCTGAAGTACGTGGATCAGAACCTGGAACACATTGAGTATTCCAATTTATTTCCTGGCATTCTTTTTGGTACTTAAATTCTCCCCCTAATGCCGGGAAATGTTCCTCATCAAAAATAGAGTCAGCAAAACGGGCTGTAAATAGATCCCCTGTCAAGGGTTCTAAATACTTAATGATCGACGGAGATTGAAATCCCACATAGATCCCCACTTTCCTGTGTGGGCCCATAGCTGTTCTCTGAGGTGGTGAGATTGGAATGTATACACAACATCCAAATTTACGCAAATGGGAAATACTTGGAGGATTTCCACGTACCATTTGTATTGGGGATGTTGAATGGTATGCAGTTGGTCGTAATTGTATAAGGTCAGCAGCGTGCAGAACTGCATGACCCCAACACGACGAAGGCAATTTGCAATTCATCAATAATGGCCTTGCTATGAGTTTAATCCTCTTGATTAGTGACTCAGCCAAACCATTCTGGGTGTGGACATACGGTACCGAGTGCTGTACTTGAATCCCCAGCGCCATACAATAATCATTGAATGCCTGAGATTTGAATTCAGCAGCATTGTCCATTCGGATTGAACTAATCCGATGTTCAGGAAAATTTGCCTTTAACTTGATAATTTGAGACATTATCTTGGCAAATGCATGGTTGCGTGTTGATAGTAAACACACATGTGACCATCTAGTAGATGCGTCAATCAGTACCATGAAATACCTGAACGGCCCAGAAGTTGGCATAATTGGCCCACAAATATCTCCTTGAATCCTTTCAAGGAATTTAAGCGGTTCAGCTTTAATTTTGAGATATGATGGTCTCAAAATAAGTTTCCCAGTTGCACATGCGGTGCAAACAAAATCCTGAGATTTGGGAAAACTTGTTGTGGGCAGATTATGGCCAATTGAATTGCCTGTAATTTTCCTCATCATCCCTACGCCAGGATGACCAAGTCGATCATGCCAAATTTGGAATGCATCAACATCTTGGAAAATTACCTTGTATGCAACATGTGCATTGCTTTTAATATATGTATAGTACAACCCTGACGTGAGTGATGGAATTTTCTCGCATATGCGCTTGCCATATTTATTCGGCTTGGTCAAGAAGAGAAACTCTTCTTGATTTTCATCATGGGTTTCAATATGAAATCCATTTTGCCGGATATCTCTAAAACTTAGGAGGGTACGTGTAGAATCAGGATACAATAATGCATCCTCGATCACAATTTCAGTACCCATGGGGAGGGTAATAGTTGCTCGACCAGAGCCAACTATCACAGCATCGCGTCCGGCGATGGTCAAAACTTTCCCATCTCTTTTCTTAAGAGTCTGAAAGTATTTGATCTCCCTAAGTATAGAGTTTGTGGTACAACTGTCCACAAGGCATAATTCCTCTTCCGTCGAGTTGTCATCATTATGCATCTATACATAAATAAAAATTCTGAATAAGAATTTGTGTGATGCAACTTAGTACTATACATAACATGATATTTAAATATCACAATGTCGAAACAATATTACAATAATGGTATGGCGACTCATCCAATGAGTTCGCACTACACACAGGACCCAACACTGGTCTTGTAGAGTGTGTTACATCTCAACACATGAGATTGTATACCTCTACTTATTACAACAACATTATAAAGACAGTATAGAACAACCACACAAGCCACAGTGATCATGATCAAATCTCCAAGCATGAGAGATTTATGCCAAATCTCCAAATGGATCCTTTGACATATACTCAATGATCATATCATCAGATTCATCTTCTTGCAGAAGTGGAGGCTTGTTGTCAACCCCATTGAGGTGCTCTTTAGCAAGAGTGTTCTTCAGGTCACCAGAAGCCAGTGAAGAACTTCCAACCTCAATTGGTGCTTCAGTAGAATTGAAATGAGCCTCAAAACCAGGCTTATCAGACTTTGGCTTCTTTAGGGATTGTTGATACAAAAGAACAAGGTGCTTAGGGCAAGTGCAGTCCCTAGCAAAATGGCCCTCAGTACCACATTTAAGGCAAGCTCTGTTGCCCTTAGATGGTAGAGGCTTGCCATTTCCTTTTCCTTTTCCTTTACCTTTCTTGTGGAATTTGTTCTTATTGAATTTGCGAGGTCCAGGAGGATTCTTGAAGTTTTTCTTGAATCCTTTCTTATTCTCAGTCTTATGCACATTGAAATGTACCTCAGGCAGAGGGGCAGACCCAGGAGGGCGCTGCTGAGCATTCTTTAGAAGAAGCTCATGATGCTTTTCTGCTTGGGTCAATGTGTGCATGAGTTGAGAATATCTCTGGAAATTGCTAGAGCGATACTGCTGATGCAATATCCTGTCCTCTGGAAGCATGGTAGATAGAGTCTTCTCTATCTTGTCTGCTTCAGAGGGCTCTTTCTCACAAAATTTCAATTTAGAACAAATGCTATGAAGAGCATGGTTATATTCTGCAACAGATTTAAAATCTTGCAGACGAAGGTGGTTCCACTCATGGTTGGCTGACGGCCATATGAGCTCCTTTTGCTGTTCATAGCGCTCTTTGAGAGATTTCCACAAGTTATGAGGGCATCTCTCCATAAGGTACTCTTGCTTAAGGTCCTTATGGATGTAAAGCCTCAAAAGGAAAAGTGCTGTGTTCTTTTTAACCTCATTCACTGGATCAGTACCAGTGATGGGTGCTGCAATTGCATCAATGATCCCACGAGAAGCAAAAGTTATTTCAATATCTGAAGCCCAAGTTGGGTAGTTATGCCCATCAAGGGCGAGTTCCTCGAACTCTTTGGTTGACATGTTCCTACAGTCATTACCATGGACATCCATTAATTTACGCATAAATTAATAGTCACAATGGTGATGTTGTAAGCTCAATATGCAAAAATTCTTAAAATTACATATGTAACGAGTTTCTTGAAGGTTCCAAACCTTCCCATTGAATAAATACTTTGAATTTTAGTAAGCATAGTATAGATAATCCTCAAATTAATGAGGTAGATCTAGTAGTGGGCAAGAAACTTGCTGCCTAAAAGCACGGTCTCTGGGCTGATAAGTTCACGGATGAACAAACCGCAGCCAATGCTTAGGTCTCCACTACCCATGCTCTACTAATTATCAAAGTAAAATTCACTAACTCTTACATGTGATATGAGTTGCCTGAAGGTTCCAAACCTTCCAATTGAATAAATACTTTGAATTTTAGTAAGCATAGTATAGATAATCCTCAAATTAATGAGGTAGATCTAGTAGTGGGCAAGAAACTTGCTGCCTAAAAGCACGGTCTCTGGGCTGATAAGT
>CBFGUY010000220.1:0-5926 GCA_965651895.1 uncultured Algoriphagus sp.
TCATCTGGGAAGCTCCTATCAAATCCCAGCAAGTCTGGTTTATCAAGCTGATCGGCGCCAATGTAAACCTTGGAAATATCAGTCCATCTGAGATAATTCCTTTGGAGACAATCCGACTGGGATTAAGAGGTGATACTTTTGATCACTTCTTGGGTGAAATCAAATTGTAATACAATTCAACTTATTACAGGCTGATTGGACTATTCCGGTCAGCCTTTATTTTTGATCATGGATTTTATCAGAAAACATGTACTCACTTACCTCAAAGGTATGGCGATGGGAGCCGCAGACATCGTTCCTGGTGTCTCAGGAGGATCTATTGCACTGATCACGGGGATTTACGAAGAGTTGCTTCAGAGCATCAATTCCTTTAATGGGAGAAACCTAAAGCTGCTGCTCAAGTTTGAGTTTAAAGCTTTTTTTCAGGCGGTGAACGGAGCTTTTTTGCTCAGCTTGTTTTTGGGAATTATGACTAGTGTCTTTTCCCTTTCCAAGTTGATTACTTACCTGATGGCAGAGCACCCCATTCCCTTGTGGTCTTTTTTCTGCGGTTTGATATTGATTGCTGCTTTTCTGATTTTGAAAGACATAAAGAAATGGAGTTTCGGCGTGTTAGTGGCGCTAATCGTAGGTACTATAATAGCTTATTACATCACTGAATTGCCACCTACCAGCAGTCCGGATGCTCTTTGGTTTACTTTTGTGGCTGGAGCTATTGCGATCTGCGCTATGATTTTGCCAGGGATAAGCGGGAGCTTTATTCTATTGATATTGGGAAAATATGAGTCAGTGTTACAAGCTGTCTCTGAGCGCGATTTCCTTACGTTGGCAGTATTTGCACTAGGCTGTGTCGTCGGCCTTCTATCTTTCAGTCGGATTATTTCTTGGTTGCTGAAGCGATATTACTCTCTTACTATAGGTCTGTTGTCGGGCTTTATGCTTGGGTCTATTAATAAGCTTTGGCCATGGAAAATAGTCACTGCTTATCGAACCTCCTCCAGCGGTGAAGAAAAGCCCTTTCTGACAGAAAATCTTTTTCCGGGGGAATATATGCAGCATACAGGATTAGAACCTCAGATTATGCTAGCTTTAGTGACCTTTTTGATAGGAATAATTTTAGTGTATGGTATAGATCGCTTTGCGGTATATTTGAAAAAATCATGAGAAAATTCGGATTAATAGGTCACCCACTTTCACACTCTTTCTCTAAAAAGTATTTTACTGAGAAATTTGAAAAAGAGGGCATTGAAGGCTGTGTGTATGAATTGTACGATATTCCCAATGCCCAAGAGCTGGAAGATATTCTTGAAGAAAACCCGGAAATAGAGGGTATCAACGTCACTATTCCCCATAAAGAAGATGTGATCTCATTGATGGATGACTTGGAGGAAGTATGTGAAGAGATCGGGGCAGTAAACTGCATACACATTAAGGATGGTATAAGAACTGGATATAACACGGACTATATAGGCTTTAAGAATTCGCTCACTCCCTGGCTTGGGAATATTAAAACCAAAGCATTAATACTCGGCACCGGTGGAGCTTCCAAGGCTATTAAGCAGGCTTTGTATGATCTGGAAATAGACTTCTTGAATGTTTCCCGATCTGAAGATGAAGATCAAATCACTTATGAAGATTTGGCTGCGGATCCGGAGATCATGAATACCCACAAGCTGATCATCAATACTACCCCTCTGGGAACGTACCCAAATGAGGAAGGAATGCCCGCCATACCGCTGGAGCAGTTTAGCTCTGGTCATTATGTATATGACCTGGTGTATAATCCTTCGGTGACCACCTTGATGAAAGCCTGCCTAGATGCAGGAGGGAAAGCAAAAAACGGCCATGAAATGCTAATTCTCCAGGCGGAAGCTTCTTGGGAGATCTGGAATTCATAAATGCTGGAAGACAGATGACGGAAGACAGAAGCAGCATAAATTCTTGAGTTAACTAAATACTATAATGCTTTTGGCTCTTTACTGATACCAAACTATCGAACTATGAAAAAAGCTATACTCATAATCCAATGCCCTGATCAAAAGGGGATCGTAGCGAAAGTGTCACGATTCCTTTATTCCTATGAAGGTAATATCCTGGAAGTGGATCAGCACGTAGATGAGGAAATGGGGATGTTTTTCATGAGGGCAGCTTGGGAATTGGATTCTTTTTCCTTACAAAAAGATGAGATCGCTAAACGCTTCAAGGTAGAAGTCGGAGATCATTTTAAGATGGATTTCAAGCTTCATTTTAATTTCCCAAAGCCCCGAATGGCACTTTTTGTAAGTAAACTGTCCCATTGCTTGTTTGATATTCTAGGAAGACACCATGCCGGACAATTGGATGTGGAGATCCCTCTGGTGGTTTCAAACCATGAGAACCTGAAAGGTATAGTCGAGGCATTTGGGATTCCCTTTCACCATATTGCTATTTCAACAGCGACTAAAGCCGATGCTGAGGAGAAGCAGTTGGACTTAATGAAGTCTCATCAGATTGATTTTGTGGTTTTGGCCAGGTATATGCAGATTCTCTCTGCGGAATTTATTAAGCACTTCCCTAATCGTATCATCAATATCCACCATTCGTTTTTACCGGCATTTGTAGGCGCCAGACCGTATCATGCAGCATATGAAAGAGGCGTGAAAATCATAGGAGCGACTGCCCATTATGTGACTGAGGAGCTGGACGCAGGCCCCATCATAGAGCAGGAAGTTGCTAGGGTCAGACATCACAATACAGTCTCTGAACTGGTGCAAATCGGTCAGGATGTGGAGAAGATGGTGCTTTCCAAAGCCATTAAATACCACTTGGATCGCAAGGTGATGCCGATCCGTAACAAGACAGTGATTTTCTACTAAGGGATGATTTTTCTTGGGATGTCCTTTGGCAGCCTGGTGAGCATTTCGTAGTTGACCATTTGGGTTGATTCGGAAAAGGAAGCCACTGTGATTTCTTTTCCGCCTTGCTTTCCTATAAGAACTACTTCATCGCCAATCTTCAGATCTTTGATTTTTCCTACATTCACTGCTATGGTATTCATGGTTACCGTACCGACTACCTGACAATACTGTCCTTTGATCAGGACCATTCCCTGATTGCTCAACAACCTGCTATACCCATGTCCATACCCCACAGGCACGATGGCAAGCCGGATATTTTCCAGAGCCATATAGCTATTACCATAGCCTACAAATTCCCCTGTTTTCACTTGTTTCAGACTCATGATGGTGCTTTTCCAGGTGATGAGGCGCTTTAAAGGATTCTTGTTTCCCTTTGGGAGTGAGTTCAGCTTTGCAAAGAAGGTTTCCTTGGTTGGCCAGAACCCATAGCCTGCGATGCCAATCCTTACCATATCCATAATGGTTTCGGGAAAAATAAGGGTCGCGGCGGAGCATGCCGTATGATAGGTTTTGAAAGCTATATCTTGGCCGGTAAAAAAGTCCCTGAACTCCTGATATCTAGCGATCTGATTTTTTACTCTGACAAAATTACTCACCGATTCCGCACCTGCATAGTGTGTACATAGCCCTTCCAAAGAGATGAATTGATTGTTCTTTTGAAGTAATCCGGCAAGTTTTTCCCGCTGATCCCAATCGAAGCCAGTTCTATGAAAGCCTGTTTCTACCTCGATATGCACTTTGGCAGGTATTCCTATTTCCTTAGAGACAGAGATAGCACGATTCAGTCTTTCAAAGTCAAAGACATAGAAGCTAATTCCTTTTCTTATCAGCTCTTCCAGCTCTTCCAGGTGAAGCATACCCAAGATCATAATTTCCGATCCTTTTTTTGATTTTTCCCATACTTCCCATGCTTCGTCTGAGCTAAACGTGCTGAAATGCCTGATGCCTGCTTTTTCAGCTATTTCTACCATTTGATGGATGCCATGACCGTAGGCATTACCTTTTACTACAGCTGAAATTACAGGGTTAGGGCCTATTTCAGAACGTATATAGCGTATGTTTTGTCTGTAAGCTTTAGCACTGATTTCAAGTGTGGATGTTGCGATCATTTTAATCTGTCAATTGAAGTCAAAAAGTAAGTTTATCAGCCTCCTTATCCCAACATTTGATTAGTTTTATTGCATAAATTTATTTTTATGATTCACATTTCATCTTCGGGTCATGAGTAGTGATAGTCACTTTCCAGTCTTTCAATAAGTTTGACCACTCGAAAAAACAGTAACCAATGAAAAATACTTTTCAAGTCTCAGATCAAAAGCCCCGATGTCCCTGGTGCTTGGGTTTCGAAGAATATGTCACCTATCACGATACCGAGTGGGGAGTCCCGGTTTGGGATGACCGGGTTCATTTTGAGTTTTTGATTTTAGAATCTGCCCAAGCTGGATTGAGTTGGGCTACTATTCTGAAAAAGAGGGAAGGCTATCGCAGAGCTTTTGCAGATTTTGACTACGAAACTGTGGCAGAATTCCCGGAAAGCTATGTGGAGGAATTGCTACAGGATCCTGGAATCATCAGAAACGTGCTGAAAATCCGCGCCGCGATCAACAATGCACAGCGTTTTATGGAGGTTCAGAGGGAGTTTGGCTCTTTTTCTAATTACATCTGGGGATTTGTCGGTGGTAAGCCCATTCAAAACCGTCTCTCCTCAATGAGCGAAGCTCAAGCAACCACCAAGGAGTCCGATCTGCTGGCCAAAGACCTGAAGAAACGAGGGTTCAAATTTCTAGGCAGTACCACGGTCTATGCACATATGCAGGCCACTGGGCTGGTGAATGACCACCTTGAATCTTGTTTTAGGTTTAATGAAGTATAGCTTATGCGAAAGCGAAGAATACCAGCCAAACCAAGAACAACAGGGGAAGCAAAATAGGTAATGAAAACCGGATGATATACCCAAAGAATGATGGCATTTTGATACCGTTTTGCTCTGCGATGGATTTTACCATAAAGTTGGGGCCATTCCCTATGTAGGTCATTGCTCCGAAGAACACGGATGCGATAGCTATTGCCATCAGTTCAAATGCAGAATCATGATAGCCATCTGCTGCAAACTGACGAACTTCCTCAATATTGTTGATAGTAGCACCTTTGGAAGCCATGGCCGCAGCAAGGAAGTTCAGGTAAGTAGGAGCATTGTCAAGAAAGCCTGACAGTATTCCCGTTCCCCAATAGAGTGTATTGTGGGAGATCATTGCCGCGCCATCAGGTGATTTGGCAAACGCGCCGACCAGCTCCAAAGCCGGCATCATAGTGCCGAATATCCCTATAAATATAAAAGCTACTTCCCGGATGGGCTCGAAGTTGAACTCATTGCCTTTTATGGCCCGTTGGTCGGCAAACCTGTAGGAGAAGAATGCTACTGAGAGCATGATGATTTCCCGTATATAAGAAAACTTCTGTCCGTCATAAACGATTGCAGGGACACCTTCTATTACATTCGGATCCAGGAATACGGAGCAGATAATGATAAATAACCAGCCAAAATTCTTAACTCCTATAAGGGAAAGCTTATTGGAATAAGTGGTCGCTTCCAGCTCAGAATCATCATTGGCTCTTCCAAATCTTTTATCAACAAAATAGAAAATAATGGACAATAGGACCAGTGCAAATAACCATGCTGGCCAGTTGTGTTCGAGAGTCCAGAAGAAAGGTATGCCCTTCAAGAAGCCTAAGAATAGCGGGGGATCTCCAATTGGTGTCAAAGAGCCTCCTATGTTGCTCACCATAAAGATGAAAAAGATGATATGGTATGCTTGAATGTTCCCCTTGTTCAGTCTGATAAATGGCCGTATCAATAGCATGGAGGCACCTGTAGTTCCGATCAGATTGGAAACCAATGCCCCGATGATCAACAAAGTGACATTGGCCATAGGAGTGGCTTTCTTGTCAATTTCTATCAGGATGCCCCCTGAGGCTATATACAAGGATGCCAGCAGGGCTATGAACTGGATATATTCTGCCAGGGCATG
>CBFGUY010000221.1:0-5812 GCA_965651895.1 uncultured Algoriphagus sp.
CTGCTTTTCCGGTAATGGGGATATCCAGGTCACCGTAGATTCCGTATCCAGTGCATTCCCCATCCATAAACTCCCTTATAAACGGAATATCAGCATAAGCCTGTTTGCTGATTCCACCTATACCGGAAATCGTCCCGTTTACCGAGATCCTTGCATCGCAATTATCATTTGCTAGCACAAAACAATCTTCTGTCAATTTTAAGGTGTATTCCAAAGAAGCAATTAATTCATCAGGGTTTGCAGTTAAAGGGACTGTACCAAGATCCCAGATGATAGCACCTGATAATCCTATAGTAGGGTCAAAAGAAACATTTCCAAAGGTGTTAGGAATGATTTGAGCATCTACAAAAGTGGCAGTATAAGGAATTGGAATGATGATTTTGGTTGATTCAGAGGTTTCCGTTCCGGCATTCCTAATGTCCAATTGATAGCTAATTTCTTCACCGGGTTTTACAGTAGGAGAGTCCGGGGGAATTTCCCCATCTATTGATTTTATCTGGTTATGGGCCAGGATTTCGGGGGAATAGGAGAGTACTGAGAAGGCTAAAGCATAGAGCGTGAACAAATCCTGATTTGTCCCATATCTGAAACGTGCTGACGTTTGATTGTTTGCAATTATGGAATTATCAGGATTTGGAATATCCCACTGTACGATGTCTATGCCGGTGTTATTACTTAAAAATGGGTTCCTTGGGGGTTCAGTAAAGCTCCCATCTGCTTTTTTTATAGGTGTGTAAATTGATGAATTGAAAAAATTATCCGTTGAATTTTTGGAGTGATGCAAGGGGATCCAGGTACCCTTTTGATCCATGATTTCCAAAAAATCTCCTGAAGTAGGTTTATCTCCCTCCCCGGCCATAAGTCCCAGTTTAAGACTTACTGGACCTTCTTTCACTGTACCAAATCCTTTGATTTCTATTTCTCCCATTGTTTGCATGCCGTTTTGTGCCTCCACAAAGGTGTACCCGTCAAAAATGGTGACATCACGCATATTCATTTTTGAATTCTGGTAGATAACTATCAATCCCCAGTGGCCATAGAAGCCAATATGATCGGATTGGCCTTCTGTGAGCGCAATGTCGGCGACGGTGTATTCACCACTTCCGTGATTTTTGACGAGTTGGGTTATGTCTGCATATCCCACATACATTTCACCGAGCTCACCTTCAGGGTAAAGTATGGCATTGCCTGCTGCGGTGATGTCAGTGTAAGTTGCTGCCCCGGGGCCTTTTAGTTTCACCTTGCGCTTGTCAAATTCCTTAGTTTGGTAGATGTAGGGAGTATAGGTGCCGGAAGCGAGCAATTTGATGGTATTGTCTTTTAGACCATCTTCCTCTATTACTGACTCGGTAGCCCGGGTAAGTTCAGTGATGGAAAAGGTAAAACCATTTATTGAAAAGGTGACAGGCTTAAAAGTTGCGGTGGATTTTCCGTTGGAGTGGATGATTTTGAGATCTTCCACAGGCGTATACCCTCCCATAAAATCTAAGCTATATAGTACTTCTCCATCATTATTAAATGTAAAAGAAATGGTTTGCTGCCCATCTGGTAAGTTTAGGTCGTAGATGGGAAAGAACTCACTATTCATATCAAAGGCATAGTGGAGATTGAAGGTGTAGGGGAAGTAATCCAATTCTTCAAAAGGACTGATTATGGTCTCTTTTTTGTCCAGTGTAATAGGAGTCCCCAAGTCACCTTTTTTGGTTGTCTCGAAAGTCAATCCTTGGCCTAGCTTGGTTCTTCCTGACCAATAAAGTCCAGCATAAATTACCTCTGTGCAGTTGGGGTCTGCACCATTTTCCTCAGAAAATAAAAGGGTAGCAGAAGAGGAGTTAAATGTCTCTGGGTCAGCGTCAATATCCACAAACTTCATTTTCTCCAAAGCATTCTGAACATCATCACGATAAGATTCCAAGGTGAGGTTGGTGTTTCCTATCACGGTGAAATCCCCTCTGATATGGAAAATATTGTTATGAGGGGCAGGATTGCCTACCCTGTGGCGGAAGGGAACCCTATAGTCATTTTGGGCATGAGCCGACGAGACCACCGCTAAAATACCTAGGCAAAACAAAAGGAATGGTAGAAAAGAGAGTTTCCCGAAAGACATAAAATAGGTGTTAGAAAGTAGAATGTACAGGTAGATAGATCGATATTTTACGGAAAACCCTGTGTAAAAATATAGTTAGTTTTC
This sequence comes from uncultured Algoriphagus sp., assembly GCA_965651895.1. GTDB lineage: Bacteria > Bacteroidota > Bacteroidia > Cytophagales > Cyclobacteriaceae > Algoriphagus. Next base: position 2,192 of record CBFGUY010000221.1, read on the forward strand.
ATATTTAAAAAAATAAATATTTTGCATGTCAAACCGCCTAATTCCAGCTAGTTATAATTGATTTAAAAAGTTTTTAAAATTGCCCTTGGAGATAGTGCGATGGTTATTCCCTAAAAATAGTGAATTTTAGTTTTAAAGAGAGCGTTGTGGAACTTACGATAACTGAGTTCTAATTCATTTCACTGCCATTAAATTTGTTTTTTATGACTTTTAATTGTCACTGTGTCTGTGCATACCCTCAGAGCAGCATATATTAATCCTGTAAAATCATTGCGGTACGAGTAGCATTGATGGCCGTTTCCCGGAGAGGATTGAAACAGGCTAAAGGGAAGACAAGACCCCATTAAATTCACGGGGAATTTAATGCAACCTTTCTTATTCTTAGCCATGGGGGGAGAAGCATTTGTGTTATGAGTTTCATTTTCCCAGATGTTCTCAGCCGTCATCTCATACTTGAGTCCAGATTGGTAAAGAAAATATGCCTGTGCCCATTATCAGTGTCAACCCCGCCTGCGGCAGGTGTATTCTATTTGGCAACTTTAGCGAACAAGTACAAAAGTGCCTTTTTTCTCCTCGCGCTGCGTTTTTTTATCCAGGGTGTAATAATAGTTGACCATATAGGCATAAGATCCGATGGGAGCCTCTTTTCCGTTTATTCTGCCGTCCCAGCCAGTATCCCCGTAATAGACCAGTGCTCCCCAACGGTCATATATCCATAGTTCAAAATTGACCTTGCAATGGGATACGCCTTCATAAATCCCCGGCGCTTGCCTGGAGTCGAAGCCGGTTGGCATCCTGATCATGGGAACGGTTTCGCTCACCTCAATGGCTTTGATGACCTGGCTGCACCCTTTTTGGTTCCTGATCGTGACCGAGTAAAATCCTGCTGATAAATTTTCTGCGATTGGGCCATCTAAGTTGGGATCATGCTGCCATTCATAGGTATAAGGGCCGTGGTCTCCAAGTAGGTTAAGTTCGATTGTCCCAGAGGATTCGCTGGCGCAGGCTAAGTTTTTGACCTGCGCATTGGTCAATGGCTCAGCCACTTTAATGCTGATTTCAGTAGATATACCCACACAAGAAGGATTTTCTGTGCCATAAACGGTGTAGCTAATTCCGCCTTGTATTCCGGGTTGATCCCAAATTACTTGGATTTCATGGCTTCCCTGTCCTGAAACAAGTTTACCCCCGGTAACCGTCCATTCATACGCTCTTCCCTGTACGTGGGTTTCAACGCTGTAAGTGTGGGCCAGTCCAGGGTCAAAACACACTTCCTCCGGACCAATTGGTCTTAGCGCCTGAAGATCGGAGTCAATCTTCACTTCCAATTCAACTGGGCGACCCGGGCAGCCATTTTCAGTATAGGGTGTCATGATAAGCTTTGCATCGGGATTGGTTGGACCCCACCTGACCAAGACAGAGTCTACGTAGCTTTCTAGGATTTCCCCTCCAATAGCTTCAAATTTAGTGTCGGTGATATCCTGCTTCTCCACCAACCGGTACATTATTTCCTCGATATAGGGACATACAGTGGTCTGCCCGACCAGTTCGGCTTCTGGGTTCATTACTTCCACTTCAAATGTGGCCTCATCCCCTTCTTCACAGGAACCGGTGGATGCGGTGACACTGATTATATACTTGCCAGGCCTGGTAAAAGTATGAGAGGCAGGTTGACCCGTTTGGGAGGGACTACCGTCTCCAAAGTCCCATACAAAATACGTAAAATCGGAAGCGCTGGTACTGATGCTCCATTCCCCTTGCTGATCAAGACAGGCCACTTTGTCGCCAATTACTTCAAATTCATATTCTGATTGGATATCGATGTCCAGATTACCCAATGCTGCCCCGGCAGCATAGCCATAAGACTCCCGGAATCCAAAACCATAAACATATGCGGCAAAGCCATCCGGGTTGGTCAAATGGTGCACACCTCCTGATACCCTGATTCTGGCAATCTGAAAATCTGTATCGCCAGGCAATGGTTCAAAAAATCCTCCGATGTTATCGCCATCCAGAGCCGTCTTGTGCTGTGTACCGGCTTTCACTACAATGTTGACATAATGGTTGCTAATGTTAGCCATTTGGAAGGAATTGAAAACCAGGTCTTTTAGAAATTGCTCAATCGGACTGTAGGTGATCATAAAAGGATCCCCGATGTCAGAAAGTCCCGGAATATTACTATCGTTACATCCTACGCCTCTCGAAAATACGGTGACAGATGAGGGTTTCGATGTTTCAATTTTTCCCGATTCGTCCGCACGGAAATTGATTGTCAGAAATTGCCCCTTGTGAATGGTCCCTTGAGGTACTCCATTTAGACTGACTTCAGTGCCGTCCTCCGAAGCCAGTACTTTAACTAACTCTCCGGATGTCCTCTCTTTCAATGCAATATGTACGAAGCGTTTTCCCCAGGAGCTGACCGGATAGGCTTGCTGGAAAAGATTGTCACATGCCTCACAATCTCCCACCCAAGTACACATGCTTCCTCCAAATACAGCAATTTTTTTACAGTCGTTTTCATTATCATCTACTATCCGCACCCGGGAACCTGTCAAATCTTTATCTGCTTTGACCTGGTAACTTTGCCCACGGTTAAGTACAATAGTAGATGGCACCCCGGCTCTGTTGCCACTGACTGAATTTACCGAAGTGGTGATTTCTATTTTGGTATTGTCCTCTGAGGCCACCACCAGTAAGGTACTGGGAAAGGGACTGACTTCCTGATGCGAGGTGATGTAATAATCTTTTCCCAAACCCCCAACAGGCAAAACCACTGTACCATCAGTAGTTCTGAACATTTCGTTGAAAGCATGGACCGCAATTTTTCCAGTTGCTTTGATAAAAATACCTTTGTTTTCCACCTTCCCTGAAGTTCTGTGCACCAGGTTAAGATTACCTGAATTCACTCGGAATTCATACTGTTGGCCTGTATTCAAATCAAACGACGCTGAGCGACCGAGGTATTCTATCACCCCTGAAGTCTTTTCATTAGCTGTTATGATTAGGACAACGTCACTGTAACGACCATCTTCCATATCAAGATTCTCCATGAATCCGACCCAAAATTCCGTACCAATAGTCGAATTCTGCCCTATAGCTATCTGCCACGAGCTGATAAACAACAGAAGCGAAAGAAAATATCTACAGGGCATTACCGTATAGACGATATATAGCGGGTAGACTCCAAGTAATTATACTCGGAAAGCAAATCAATGCCAGGATGTGGCAAGGGACGCATGATCCTTATTTCCATTTAGCAATACGTTACTGCATGCCGGGAATCATATTTTCGAAGAAAAATCGGTGTAGGAAGGAATCTTAGTTTGGCCCTTCACTCCAGCGGTCATTATCCTTGTATTTGAGTCGCCGATATCAATGTATAGACAAATTAACTTACTGTTGACCGTGAAGTTTCGGTAATCATTGGCATTTGCTTGCAATGGTTACCATAATTATTCGGTTTTATAAAACCAAAGATAATAAGTCCAACAAATTTTAAACTAAAATCACTATAAAAATAATTGTCGCTTATTTTAAACTTAAAAAGTTTAAAATAAATATCTGATTATTAGTCACCAGAAACAGTTATCTGTCCTTTTTTCTTGTGTGCTGTACTCTTGT
>CBFGUY010000222.1:0-5787 GCA_965651895.1 uncultured Algoriphagus sp.
AAATAGACACCCGAGGCTCTGATCAATTACTGATGCAATACGGATCTGGTCTTGATGGCAGCAAAATGACTATTCGAAATGGTGGCCCGGAAGGAGAAGTGCTCGCAGAATTCCCTATAAATAAAACCGGCGGAGACATCGTCCGTGCCATACCGTTCAAACCTACCGAGGGCTTTGTAGATCTCTATTTAGAGATGAGAAATCCAAGTGTGAGATCCGATCAAAATGCCGCCAAATTCGTCTGGTTTGCATTTGTACCATGTTTAGCGGGAGCTGATAAACCTGGCTTCCGAGATGTACAAAAATCCTGGGAAACAGCTTTGAACTTCAAAGGAACAAAGCTCCCGATTATGATCGAAAATCCTGATTACATGGCTCGGGAAACTCATGTATTTGAGCGGGGAAACTGGATGAGTCTGGGGGAAAAAGTGAATCCTGAAACTCCAAAAAGTTTGAATGGCTGGAAACCAGAATGGCCGAGTAACCGGCTGGGTTTTGCGTATTGGCTTACTGATAAGGAAAATCCGTTGACTTCGAGAACTTTCGTAAACAGAGTTTGGGATCAGCTTTTTGGTCGTGGAATCGTGAGTTCGCTGGAAGACATGGGAACGCAGTCTGATCCACCGTCCCATCCTGAACTACTGGATTATTTGGCATGGAAAACCATGAATGAGTACGAATGGAGCATGAAAAGTCTGATCCGTGAAATAGTAACTTCGCAAACTTACAGACAGTCCTCTGCTGTTTCAGCAGACCTCTTCAAAAAAGATCCCCAAAACAAATGGTATGCCCGTGGCCCGAGATTCAGGTTGAGTGCGGAGCAAGTCCGTGATCAGGCATTGGCAGTTTCAGGGCTGCTGAGTGACAAAATGTATGGCCCAGGAGTGAAGCCTCACCAACCTGAAGGCATATGGCAAACCGTATATAATGGAGAATCTTGGAAAGAAAGTGAAGGTGAAGACGCACACAGACGCGGTATTTACACGTTTTTGAAGCGAACTAGCCCATATCCTTCCTTCATATCCTTTGATGCGGCCAGTAGAGAAGTTTGCTTGAGCAGAAGAATTGTCACTAACACCCCTCTTCAGGCTTTGGTGACGCTGAATGACCCCGTGTACTTGGAAGCTGCTTATTTTTTAGCGGAAGATATGATGAAAGAAAGTAGTGGAAATCCTGAAAAAGGAATTGCCTACGGCTATCAAAAACTTGTGCTCAATCCGATTTCAGAAGTAAAATTAAACACGCTTTCTAATCTTTATAAAGAGGCTTTCGCAGAATATCAAAGCAAACCCGATTCGCTTGAGGCCTTCTTTTCGGTGAAAGATAAATCTACCAATCCTGAGCAAGCAGCAATGTCTGTTGTAGCTAATGCGCTGCTGAATATGGATGAATTCTTAACCAAGCCATGATATGATGAATTTAGATAAAATGCTTGTTGAGTTTGCACAGCAAAAGCTGGAAAAGCAAACAAGAAGACATTTCCTAATGGATTGTGTGGCCAAAGTCGGCGGATTGGCAATGGCGCCTTTGCTGTTTGGGTGTGATACTGGTTCATTTTCAGCATCTAACCGTTTAAACCTAAGTCAGAGGGATTTGAATCCGCTTTCACCGCTTCCTCCACCTTTTGGAGCAAAAGCAAAAGCTATCATTTACCTACATATGGCTGGAGCTCCTTCCCAGTTGGAGCTGTTCGATTTCAAGCCTGAATTAGCAAAACATCACAATCAGCCCTGTCCTCAATCCTTATTGGAAGGAAAGAAATTCGCTTTTATCCGTGGAGTTCCTAATCTACTTGGCCCTCAGGCCAATTTCTCCCAACATGGAGAATCGGGCGCATGGATTTCAGATTATATGCCACATTTTCAAAAGTTGGCTGATGAAGTTTCCTTTTTGAAGGCGGTACATACCGATCAATTTAACCATGGGCCTGCGCAACTTTTGATGCAAACGGGAAGTGCAAGACTTGGTCGTCCTAGCTTAGGAAGCTGGGTGACTTATGGTCTGGGAACAGAAAACCAAAATCTTCCGGGCTTTGTGGTGCTTACTTCAGGAGGAAAAACCCCTGATGCAGGCAAAAGTATATGGGGATCTGGATTTCTGCCTTCCGTCTATCAAGGAGTGCAGTGCAGATCCAAAGGCGACCCGGTTCTCTATCTAGACGACCCGGAAGGAATGTCCAGAAATCTTAAGAAAAACGTCATTGAGGCTATCAATACCATCAACAAAGAAGAATTTGATGCCCATGGGGATCCTGAAATTCTCGCCAGAATCAACCAATATGAAATGGCTTACCGTATGCAAATCGAAGTACCGGAAGTCATGAATATCAATGATGAACCTGAATCAATTCACCAATTGTACGGCACGAAGCCGGGCACAGAATCCCTTGCCAACAACTGTCTCCTTGCCAGAAAATTAGTGGAAAAAGGCGTACGCTTTGTCCAGTTATACGATTGGGGCTGGGACACACACGGTACAGATCATGATGGATCGATAGACATGGGATTGAGAAATAAATGCCGCGAGATGGACCGTCCAGTTTCTGCATTGCTTCTGGATTTGAAACAACGAGGATTGCTCGAAGACACCTTGGTAGTCTGGGGCGGTGAATTTGGCCGCACACCTATGCAGGAAAACCGGGAAGGGAAAACACAAAGTTTCCTAGGCAGAGATCATCATGGAGACGCCTTTACCATGTGGATGGCAGGTGGTGGCATCAAACCGGGAGTGACTTATGGCAAAACAGACGATTTCGGATTTTCCGGCATTGAAGAGAAAGTTTCTGTACATGATATTCACGCCACCATTCTTCATTTGATGGGCTTTGACCATGAGCAGTTTACGTATGATTTTCAAGGCCGCCCATTCCGATTGACTGATGTGGAAGGAGAATTGATCCATAAAATATTAGCTTAATCCTGCATGTATACTCGAATTGCACTTATTGCTGTTTTATCCATCTTATTCCTATCTCCAGCTTTTTCCCAGCAGCAACTTCTTTTCTTCCAAACCGATTGGGGAAATAAGCTTCCCATTGATGAGTTTCTTAAACGCACCAAAAAAGAAGGCTATGATGGAATTGAAACTTGGTTTCCACACAATGAGACCGTACAAAAAGAATTAAAAGCTGGACTGGAAAAATACGATTTGAGTGTGGTTTTCCTTCATGGGACAAACATGGAACTACCCTATGAAGAAGCACTAAAGGTCTATGAAGAAAATCTGCAAAAGATAATAGCCTGGAATCCAGTCAAAATCAACTCACATACAGGTTCGGATTATTGGACTTTGGAACAAAACAAGGCATTTATTGATGTAACTGCAAAGGCGAGCAAAGCATCAGGAATTGCGATTGTACACGAGACTCACCGAAGTAGATTTTCATTCAATGTTCCGCTTACAGTGGAAATGGTGAATGCTGCACCGGATTTACGTTTGAATTTGGACATCAGCCACTGGATGGTAGTTCATGAGCGATTGATTGGTTTGAAAGATTCTTTGCTACAGGAAATCCTACCACGTGTGGATCATATTCACGCCCGAGTTGGCTTTGCCGAAGGCCCTCAGGTCAATAATCCGGCAGCTCCAGAATGGAAGTCGGCTCTAACTACTCACTTGGATATTTGGGAGCATATTATCCGAAATTCCGGTCAGGAAGTGTACACCATCACCACTGAGTTTGGCCCTCCTCCCTACTTGCCTACTGTGCCCTTTTCCAACTTACCCATCGCAGATCAGTGGGAAGCAAATGTATTTATCATGAAAGCCATTCAAGCCCGCTTCGCAAATGATTGATTTTATTTTACCTCTGATTGGGCGATTTCACCCGATTTTGGTTCACTTGCCAATTGGCTTTTTGGTATTTGGAGTGATTCTGATTTTTTGGGCAGGAAAGAAGTATTCGATATACTCCCCTATTATACAATTGGCATTTCTGTTAGGTGGAATTTCAGCAGGTCTGGCCAGTATAAGCGGATTTCTTCAATACCAAGGAGAGGGCTATGGATGGGACACAGTGAAGTTTCACCTAATCTTGGGAATTCTTACTACACTCCTTTCTTTCGGACTTTGGTATCATTTAAAAAAATCAGTTGCATATCCTGCACAATTAAAAGTTAAAGGGGCTATACTTATGGTAATTTTAACACTCACAGGTCATCTTGGAGGCAATATCACTCATGGGGACGATTACTTCACAGAAGTTTTACCTCCAGAGCTTCAAGCTTTCTTAGGAGGTGAAACGAGCAGCAATGAACCCCTTGAACTTCCATCGGATACTTGGGAAGAGGTGGAATTCTTCTCGGGAGCTATCCAGCCGATTTTGGATCGAAACTGTAAAAGTTGCCATAATCCTAAAAAACTTAAGGGAGAACTGGATCTTAGTACCTTTAAGGGCATACAAAAAGGAGGCGAAGACGGAGCAATTTTGGAAAGTGGCAATCCTGAGAAAAGCTCCCTATTTACTCGCCTGGTTTTACCAGAAGGTCATGAAGACCACATGCCCCCAAAGGATAAGCGGCAGCCTAGAAAAGAAGAGATTGAATTAATCAAAGCGTGGATAGCATCAGGATCTTCTGAAAATGCCAAGCTTGGCGAAGCAGCGATAAACGCAAGTTTGGTAGCCCCATTTTTCAAAAAGAACGAGATACCATTTTATCCTGTAATTGAGGTAGCAAAGCTTCCACAGGATTCAATTTCGAAACTTAGGGAGAAAGGTTTATTCGCTGAACAAATAAAAAAAGACTCTCCATTGTTGAAGGTCAGTTGTGTGAATTTTCCGGCATTTTCTGATTTTGACTGGCAAACGCTCCAGTCGGCAAAAGACCAGATTGTGTACTTGGATCTGACCGGAACAGCAATAAGCGATACCGTTTTGGAGCAAATTGCTTCCCTCCCAAACTTGACCGTATTGAAACTTAACCAGACAGCTATCCAAGGGGCTGGTCTAGGGAAACTAGTAGAAAACAAAAACCTTAAACTCCTTTATATCAACAATACCCAAGTAACCTTTGATAGGTTATCAGTTCTTGATGGCCATCCAAGCCTGGAGAAAGTATTTGCTTTTGATTCACCGGCGGCCGATTCAGGGAGATCATCTCAGTTGAGTTTTTACCTGGAAACAGGGAACCTGAGCTTACCTCCCTTGCCTACTGATACGATTGTGTACTAAGGTTCTCCTGCGAAGGCTCGAAAACCTCAACTCTTCGGGATTTGCAATTCCGAAGTTTACTTAAGGATTAAAAATCCAACAATAAATTGAGGCTGTCTCATAAGTAAGTTTTCTTGTCAGGCTGAGCGAAGTCGAAGCCTTTTAAGCACTAATTAAGCCCATTTCGACTTCCTGCCCTCCGGGAGGCGGGCGCTCAATGTGACAATTACGAGTTAAGAGACAGCCTCAGCCCTATCCGAAGAGCCAAGTACAAAACTTTGCTCCGATACGGGAGATTTTACGCCGGTGCGAGAGATTTATTTCAAATGCCCCTCAATCACCTCCGCATCAAACCCTAGACTCAAGCTTCCATCTTTATACACTATCACCGGACGTTTGATCATGCTTGAGTTTTCTTCCAAAACGGGAATCGCAGTCTCCTCATTTTCTAAAGCAGATTTCTGTTCATCAGTCATCTTTCTGTAAGTCGTTCCTTTTTTATTCACCAAAGAACCTAGATCAGTTTTCTCTAAAAAACCTTCCAAAAGTGGCGCATCAGGCTTCTGCTTCTTATAGTCAATGAAGTCATACTTTACTCCTTTTTCCTCCAGGAAATCGAAGGTCTTCTTCATCGTATT
>CBFGUY010000223.1:0-5765 GCA_965651895.1 uncultured Algoriphagus sp.
ACAGGAACATATCAAGTAAGCATCACCGATTCAAATGGTTGTACTATAGTTGCTATCGGTGAAGTAGAACAGGCTGTTCCGCAGATCAGAATGCCTACGGGATTCAATCCGTTGGATGGGCCATATTTCCCTGTTTTCAGCTGTGAAATAACCTATAAACTGATGATCTGGAATAGGTGGGGACAGCTGGTATATGTCGGTTCAGAAGGCTGGGATGGGAAGATATCGGAAGCTGAATCCCTGTTGGGAGGGTATTCCTATCTATTACAGTATAGCTACTCTCAAAACGATCTTATTCAAAACGGTGAATTAAGGGGTGGTTTTGTTTTGATTCGCTGAAGTTTGTGCTTAAAATGGCTATAGGACAGCGTAGGGAAAAACTCTTCTTTTATATAGGAGTTCGGGGTTGCAAACCCCAAACAGCTGATTTCCCATTTATCCTGTGCTATTTCACAAACTGAATTTCTCCCTGACCCACACTGACTTCACGTCCCCGAAGCAAGTGATTATAGACTTTACTTTTTTCAAAATCAAGAATTTGGCTGACACCAATTCCATTTGCTTCTCCCCAAGTGATAAATAAAAGATGATCGCTAACCCATTCTGAAAAATAAATTTCGTCTTCATAGGCTCCAATTTCATCTCCGGCCACCGCCACCCATCTCAATGTTGAATCTGAGTCAAATCTAACGTGGTATTTACTCTCTCCATAGTTATATTCAATCGTTTTCCCCACCAAAGTCATTTTTTTCGGTTTTTGACAAGAAAAGGTGCTTAAAATGAACAGCATGAATAGTATGCTTAACATTTTCCTGTCAGAGATTATGTATTTCCGCTTTTCTACCACTAAAGAGATTAAAGCATTAAAGGATTTGGAGAAGGTTATCATTTAAGTTTTGGATCTTGTGTCTAACGTCTTGATACTAATAAGTGAAAATTTGGCTGCTGGCATCATTGCGGTTAATCTTATCAGAGATTCCCCTTCTGTAAAAATTCTAACAAATCAGCCATTTTCTGAGTGTCCATACTATTTTCTAAACCCTCCATCATAAGAGAGGAGCCAAGTGACCGAAAGGATTTAATTTCCGATTTTGGAATCCTCACGTTTTCGCCTCCCATTTTTTTAATCGAAATTTCCTGATCCGTCTCCTGTGCTATGATTCCTATATGAATAATACCTTCTTTCGTTTCCAAACGATGATTGATGTATTGAGGGTCAGCAGCAGCATTGGGATCTAAGATATCATGCATCAGGGTTTCCTTACTCTTCCGGCCAATTTCAGTCAAAGCTGGCCCCACCTCATTTCCAAGAGAACCATAGCGATGACAGGAAGCGCAAACTTGTTCAAAAACTACCTTTCCGGAAACCACAGAACCTGATAATCCCAGAGCTGGCTTCATCTGCTCTATGGCATTCTGGCGGTTGCTGACCCCTGAATCAGTAAAAAGGTTTTTCGCTCTTCTCTTTGTTTCTGAATTATCCGTCCACCAGAGTAACTGCCGTCTACGTTCCAAATCAAAATTCATCTCGCCAATATTGATTCTTCCATCCTCTAAGCCAGTAAGCAACGCATCGTGGTGGGTCTCATTAAACAATAATAAGTCACTGGTATAGCGACGGGTCTGAGGACTCAATTCATTCCATATCCCAACTAACTGAATACCAATACTTGGGTCATTAACGGTAGCGAGTTGTTGCAATGCCTTTTCCTGGATTTTTAGAGGTTCTGATTGGCCAAGACAGAAAAACAGCGCATTCGATTTTTCGTGAAAGGGGAGCAGGACAAGCAAGTCTATTTGCTGAAGGCGGATGCTATCGGTCAGGCTATCATCCATGACCTTGGCGATGGCCTGACGACTATATTGGAGAAACTGGGCAGAAGGAGGAAGTTTCAGCTTATATCTCAGAACAGCCAGCTCAGAAATTAATCCGGGATATCCAGTTTGCTCTAACGTTTGGATTGAAGTTATCATTCCAGGGCTACTTTTAGTCAGTTGATTGGTCAATCCACGAATCAAGAGTTGTTTATCTGATAATGGAATGATGGATTTGGTCATCGCCTCCATCAGCTGGTTTACGTTTGATTGTTTTCCGGCGACCTGTGCCAGGGAAGCCAGAAATTGGGAGGGAAAATCTTTTGGTTGTGTGCTGTTAAGTATTTCAGTCAATAAAATTCCGGCAGCATCTTGGCTAGCCAAAACCATTGCGGTCAATGTCCATGAATCTACAATGCCTTTCGCTGATTCTTTAAGTTTGTTGAGTATTTGTTGTTGATGTACCCTAAAAGACTCCTGTGGAAGGGTGGATAGTGATAAAGCAGCTTGCATGGCTACCCGAAGGTTGGTATCCTGAAGCAGTGCAAGGCAGATTTCCAATAATTCGTCATTGCTTTGAAGACGACCTTCCGCGAGTTTTAGAGCAGTTTCACGGATCGGAAAGGAAGAATCCTGTAGTGCCTGAATCAATTCAGGATCCGTTAATTCGTCCTTGTTGTCCAGCAACCAAAGGGCTTGAAGTTTCCCCATTCCGCTAGAAGTAGAAAGTAAACTCCTTAAATTTTTTAAAGCATTGGCATCAAGTTGTTGATCCATCAACAATCGATGGGCTGTCATGCGCACCCATTGGTTGGTATGTGAAAGACTTTCGATTAATCTTGCTTGCTCCTGAAAGTGAGAAAGCTGGAAATTCTCTGGGGTTCCCGTTTTCCTAATCCTATAAATCCTTCCTTGATCTTTCCCTGCATCCAGGTCCAAGGTCTTTTCTATAGCATCAGGTATCCATTCAGGGTGTTCTATTACCTTTCTATACATATCCACCACAAACATGTCTCCATTTGGGCCTACAGACATATTAACTGGTCGAAAAGAACGGTCAGAACTTGCTAAAAAATCTCTTTTTTTCCCATCTCTAGAAGCAGTGAAAGAAGCCCCATTATCTGTGATATGATCTACATGTATCAAATTTAAGACGACATCAGCTACCCATATAGTATGGTCATATTCTTTACCAAAAGCGCCCCCTCCATAATGGGTGATTCCACAGGAACCGGAAAAGTAGCCAGATTGCTCTGGGTGATTTACCCGTGACTCCTGTTCTCCAATAGGGTAAATCCTAGCCAAACCATTGTCATCATGATCTGAAATGTTTTCCAAAAGATGTTCCTGATACAATTGATTTCCATTGACATAACGATCCGGAATGACCAAATGGGAAATGTGAATCAAATTATGGGTCTCAAAAATACGCCCCCATTCATCGATCCCCAAACCATACCCACCAGATGATTCTCCTAAGCGTTCCAAGGTTTTGGTTTCCAAATTGAACCGGAAATCCTGTCCGCGAAGCTCCATCTGGCTGGTAGTATCTCCCCACCAATAGGGAGCTCCGTCATTTCCGCCATTGGCAGCATAAATCCAATTATCCAGGCCATAAGTCAGGCCATTGTAATTGTGCTGGAGATTTCCAGTGGAGAATCCTCCCATTAGTGTATCTACCTGATCTGGAACATAGTTTTGATCCTCATCTCTTACAAATAAAAGGTAGGGGGGAGCCGCGACCAACACCCCTTTTTTATAGGGTAAAAATGAGCTTGCCAATTTCAGGTTCTCGACAAACACCTGTGAATCATCATATATCCCATCCTGATCAGTATCCTTTAGCAGTATGATTCTACTTTCCTGATCTTCAAAGGGATATCCAGGCATCTCCAGGACTAGTGCATTACCTAGTTCATCAAATTCAAGATCAACCGGATCCTTGATCAATGGCTCCACCGCAACCCGGGTTAATTCAAAGCCTGGGGCAATTTCAAAGCCATCAAGCGTCTCCAAACCTTTATGGCAAGAAAACAAAGCACTACTGAGAAGGAAAGTTAAAATGGGGTAGCGGAAACGCATAGAAATATATACACAATAAACTAGTTTAGCTGAAACACGAATCAATACGTCATCCCTTAGTAGAGCCACGTAGAGAACCTGACTACTTAAAGTACTGAAAATTAAGAAAATCAGACTAGTGATGCTTTCTATTATTTGGTCGGGCGCTGCGAGATCGGTATGGGATGATTTGTAACTGATGTTTCTGGTTGTGTGGAAACCTCGAATGTTTTCTGATTACAGACCGTAGAGCAGAGGGGACTCTGGTTGGCGTTATTTCACAGACCGCAGAACTCTTAGAAGATATTGATTTCTGATTCGGAGTATTTGGGTAGGAGGTAGTGGTGCAAGCAAGGAGACCGCTAATACTATAGCCAGTTATTTTGTGAAAGATTTTTGCATATTTAGGGATAAAGCTTTTCCATATGAAAAAATTAGTGTTTTTGTATTTATTACTTACTTCAGTGATGCAACTTGGATTTGCCCAACGGGAACTGATCCATGCCAAGCCGGCTACATTAGGATTTGATGAGGATTTCATCAACCAAAAAGTGGATTCTATTATGGGAATGGGCATTGACAGTTTGGCTTTTCCGGGAGCACAACTTTTGGTAGCAAAGAACGATACGGTTATTTTTCATAAAGCCTACGGTTACCATACTTACGACAACAATCAACCTGTCGCATTGAACGACTTATACGATTTAGCTTCCGTGACCAAAATTGCTGGGCCTTTACCCGCTTTAATGAAGTTGGTGGAGGAGGGGAAGCTTGATCTGGACGAACCTTTCAGCACCTATTGGGAACCTTGGAGAAACCGAAAAGACAAAAAAGAGCTTACGCTCCGTGAGATTTTGGCACATCAGGCTGGTTTAGTTCCCTACATTGTGTTTTTGGAAAAAGTAGTTCGGGAAAATGGCAAGATCAAACCAAGATTTGTGCATAATTCATCTGATAAACGATTTCAAGGACAAGTGTACGATGGGCTTTATATCAACAATCGTTTTGAACGGAAAATGAACCGAATCATTAACAGGTCCAACGTCTCGGACGAAAAGAAATACCTGTATTCGGGACTCACTTTTTTGATTTTTCCCAGTTTGATCGAGCAACTCACGGGAACCGACTATCAAACCTATTTGGATGAGAATTTCTATCAACGGTTAGGTTGTCATACCTTGGGATATCTACCCGAGGGAAAAAATTATGTAAACGACATTGTCCCCACCGAAGTGGATTCCCTCTTAAGAAAAACCTTGGTAAAAGGATGGGTACACGACGAAAACGCAGCGCTCAAAGGAGGTGTTTCGGGTAATGCAGGTTTGTTCGGTACGGCCGATGACTTGGCCAAATTGATGCTCTTTTATCAAAATTATGGCAGAGTGGAAGGCTTACAGCTTATTTCAGCCGAAACCGTGAAAGAGTTTACCGAGGTGCAATTTCGCGAAAACGAAAACCGCCGCGGGCTGGGCTTTGACAAACCTCTCTTGAATAATGCCGAGCTTCCCTTGGCGGAAGCTTATCCTTCTCCTTTGGCAAGCCCCGGAAGCTTTGGCCACTCCGGTTTTACGGGAACTTTTGTGTGGGCCGATCCCGAAAAAAAGCTCACGTTTATATTTCTATCCAACCGGGTTTATCCGTCCAGAGACCACCAGAACTTGTATAATTTGAATATTCGAACAGCTTTGCAAGATGTTTTTTATCGGGCAGAACAGAACTAGATTTCTTTGCATCTTGGATATTCATCGGGAGCCAACTAGCTGAGTGTTTTTTTTAAAACCGCAAAGGCGCGAAGGACACAAAGGTTTCGCAAAGAAGATTAGTATACCCACATTTTGGCAAATCTACAACGGCTGCTACGAATCCTAATGCATAGTCCTGGTTATAGG
>CBFGUY010000224.1:0-5649 GCA_965651895.1 uncultured Algoriphagus sp.
TTTACCGATGAAGCCTTCAAAGATCGTGTGGCGATCTCCAGAATCACCGGAAACCAGCGGTCTGTCTCTGACGTCTATCAAAACCAATTTGATATGTTCATCCTCAAAGGTGGCGATGAAATCACAGTCCAACGTATTCTGGACAGGTATTCCAACCGTGTACAGATCAAAGGTGCGGTATTCCGGGAAGGGACCTTTGCCTTGGCCGAAGGGCTTACCCTCTCCAAACTGGTAAAAAACGCTGAAGGCCTTCGCGGGGATGCCTATACTACCCAGGCCAGCATTTTACGCACCAGAGATGATCTCAGTACGGAAATGATCCAGGTAAATTTACGTGGTATCCTCGATGGTACTGTCCCGGACATCCCACTTCAGCGTGAAGATGTGGTCCGTATAGCGAGTATTTATGACATCAACAACGAGCAATATGTGCAGATCCTGGGCGAAGTGAAAAGACCAGGTGTCTATCCCTACTCCAAGGAGATGAAGGTGGAGGATTTGATCGTGATGGCCGGCGGATTTCAAGAATCGGCCAATTCCCAGGATATAGAAATCGCCAGAAGGCTGGAGGATACTGACTTGGGAACCCTAGCTGACATTATCCCTACTCAGGTAGATCCGAATCTGGGATACAACCCAAGCTCACCCTCCCTGGTACCCTTTGACCAGGTCATTGTCAGAAAAAGAGCCAGTTTCACCATGCAGAGGCTCACTGCCGTAGAGGGACAAGTGAATTCACCCGGGATATTCGCCATAAGAAGTAGCGGTGAGCGGATTTCTGACTTGATCAGCCGAGCCGGAGGAATCAACCAATTTGCCTATGCAAAAGGCGCTACACTCATCCGTAGAACTGAATTTTTCAATACGGAATCTGAGCAACTCCGCCGCCAGCGAAACCTTGAAGGCCTGCAGATGAAACTCGCTGAAGACCCCAGCAACTCAGAAGCCCAGGCAGAATTGCTTAGACGCCTGCTCACCGATTCTCCTTCAGCTCTCTCCCCAGTTGACAACCAGCTGGCACAGAACAAAAAAGAGTCTTTGGACCAGATCGCCTCAGAGACTCCCGGATTTGCGGTGAAGCTTAAAGAAACGGAGGCAGTGGCCATTAATCTGGAAGAAATCCTCAAAAATCCCGGCTCGGAGAATGACCTGCTGCTGGAGGAAGGAGATATCCTATCTGTTCCCAAACTTCTCCAGACTGTGCGGATGCGCGGAGACGTCGTATATCCCACTACCCTGCGTCATGAATCTGGAAGAAGTCTGAAACACTACATCAATGCTTCCGGAGGATTCCAACGTCGGGCAAACAGAAAACAGACCTACGTAGTCTATGCCAATGGAGCAGTGAAACGCACCAAAGGGTTTCTGGGCATCAAAAATTACCCGCCTGTAGAACCCGGGGCAGAAGTGATAGTGCCTACCAAAGGGCCAAAAGTCCCGCTTAGGCTAGGAGAGATTGTGGGAATAACAACAGGATTGGCTACACTTGGACTAGTCATATCACAAATCAACTGGCAATAATGGCTGGATCATCTAAGCATTTTACTGACAATCAGTTTACGATCAGGGAAGTCATACAGAACTTCTCCGGCTGGATGGCTTATTTCACTTCCAAATGGAAGGTTTTGCTGCTGGCCGGGATATTGGGAATGGCACTAGGGGCACTGGTCTCCATTTTCAAGAAGCCGGTATTCATCGCCTCCACTTCTTTTGTATTGGAAGATGGTGATTCAGGGGGTATGGGACAGATGTCAGGATTGGCTTCTCTGGTAGGCGTGAACCTGGGATCTATGGGTGGCACGAGCGGGCTTTTCCAAGGAGACAATATCATGGAACTTTACCGCTCGGACCGCATGCTGGGTGAAGCATTACTAAGTCCTTTTGATGAAAACCAGCTGCTGATAGACCGTTTTATCTCTTTTGAAAAAATAGACAAAAAGTGGGCGTCGAAAGTAACTATAGATGACATGGATTTTTCTATTCCTCGGGAAAATTTCACCGTCTCCCAGGATTCGGTGGTAAAGGAGGTCGCCAAACTGATTCGCGAGAATCAGCTATCCGTGGCCAAACCCGATCGCAAACTGACGATAATCCAGGTAGCTATACATTCCAAAGACGAGGCTTATGCAAAAGCTTTCAATGAAATCCTGGTAGAAAATGTGAATGAATTCTACCGGGAGACCAAAACCAAAAAGACAGGAGAAAATCTCGCCATACTTCAGTCCCAGGCTGACAGCGTACGCAAAATACTGGATGAAAGCATAGGTGCCTTTGCCTCGGCTACAGATCGTGTGCCCAATGCAAACCCTCTGCTATCTTCTGCTACCATAGATACCCGAAAACGTCAGATAGACGTGCAGGCCACAGGAGCGGTATATGAGGAAGTGGTCAAAAATCTGGAAATCGCCAAGGTCAACCATAGAAACAATTCCCCTCTGATCCAGATCATCGACTCACCAAGATTCCCACTGGAGCGAAACGAAATCCGCTTGGTCAAAGGGATGTTCTTTGGTGGGGTGATCCTAGGCCTGCTCACTGTGATCTGGCTGTATTTCAGACGCATATACCATCTGCATGTGCAGGAAAGCTAAACCATAAGCCGGTATGCTAGAAAAATTGGGTCTTATTCCTATCAGCGAAATCATCAAGAATAAATCCTTACAGAATTTTATTTTTCTGGCGATTATCCAGTCCTCCAATGTGCTGATTACGATTATATCCATGCCCTTATTGATTCAGGGGATCGGAGTAGATCAATTTGGTCTGGTCAATCTGGCCCTTTCGGTCATTGTCCTGCTTAATATCATGGTGGGATTTGGCTACAACCTCAGTGGCCCACGTGAGGTAGCTATCAACCAGCAGAATAAGGAGGAACTTTCCCATGTAGTATCCAATGTCTTTTCTGCGAAAATCTTACTTGCCAGCTTTGCTACTTTTCTGGTTTTGACAGGAATCTTCGGGCTCAACCTTTTTAAGGAATATCAAATAATCCTGGTGTACTCTGTATTGCTACTTTTTTCGGAGGCGACTTTACCACTCTGGTTTTTCCAGGGAATGGAAAAAATGAAGCTCATCAGCATTGCCAATATTTTCAGCAAATTACTTTTTCTGATGGGTATTGTGTTATTTATCCATAGCCCAGAGATGAGTAAATGGGTAAATTTTATGATGGGGTTTTCAGGGCTGACGGTTAACCTCTTCTTGCTGATATATGTACATAACTTCTTGGAGATAAAATTCTATAGACCCCAGTTTACAGCAATATGGGCAAGCATGAAGGAGAATGTATTATTCTTTTTCAGCAATCTTGCTAGTCATGTGTCAATAAATGGGGGCTTAATAATTCTTAGTTTTCATGCTGGTGCCGAGACATTGGGAATGTACAGTCTTGCCGAACGGGTGGTGATGGTTCTACGGCTATTTCCATCTCTGGTCGTTCAGGCAATATTCCCAAATGCCTCCAAGCTTTATAAGAAGGACGAACAGTCTTTTCATCGCTTTTTGAAAGTGATATATATACGGGTTCTTATTTGTGGGGCAATTATCGCAGCTCTGACTTACCTCGCTGCCCCTTGGATTATTCGTGTGCTCTCTAGATCGGAGTTAGGTGAATCGGTCACTTACCTTCAGCTTTTGTCCCCCCTTTTATTTCTTTCCTGTCTTAACATCCCTAATATCACCATGATGCTGGTAGCGGATCTGAAGCAGGTTCTTTTCAAGGCAAGCTGGATGATGTGCCTATACATGATCATTGCCGCATCTATTTTGACCTATTTTTATGGAGGAGCAGGGCTCTGTTACGGTATTTTATCCACAGAAATAGTCGCCTACATCATTTGTATGCTTCTTTTGTACAAGCGAAATCCCAATCTTTTCCATGCCTTCTACTCCTGATCCATCTGTTGCTATCATCCTGGTCAATTGGAATGGGTATGTGTTTACCGCAGACTGCCTGAAATCCCTGCGTAAAGTAGATTTTCAGAACTTTCAGGTTATTCTGGTTGATAATGCGTCAAAAGACCCGGAGGGGAAAAAACTAAAGGCTGAATTTCCTGAAATAGAGCTGGTAGAGAACACTAAGAACCTGGGCTTTGCCGGAGGAAATAATGTGGGCATTAAAATGGCCTTGGCAGCAGGGTATTCCCATGTAATGCTACTGAACAATGATACGGTAGTAGAACCTGATTTTCTTGGGATTATGCTGCAAAAATTCCGTAAAAACCCGAATGTAGGAGTGGTACAGCCCTTGATTTTCTTCCTTCATGACCGGAAAAAAATCTGGAGTGCAGGAGGAAAGTGGCAGCAGCTATGGTGTAGATCTATTACACGTGGGGATAGAAGGTATATCGGTGATTTTATAGTCAAGGACAGGGATTTAGATTGGGCTACGGGATGCTGCATGCTGATCGGAAGAAAGGCGCTTCTGGATACCGGGCTGCTCAATGAAAACTATTTTGCCTATTTTGAAGATGTGGAATGGTCCCTACGCTTTAAGGAAAAGGGTTTCCAAATTGAATTAGCACCGGATGCGGTGATCTACCACGAGGCTGGCGCATCTTCCAAGAAGAAACATTCCGAAGGAACACTGAGTGCCTCCGTATTTTATTACCATGTGCGGAACCAATTTTATCTGGTACGGGCAAAGTCCCACGGCATACAAGTCCTCTTTGCTGCCTCTTATCATCTATCCCGTTTTATCTTGTGGATGGCTTATTTTGGCCTGAGGGGTAGATTCCAAAAGCTTAAAGCGGTGGCCCGAGGCATTCGTGACGGCTGGGTCTCACAGCTACAAAAAGCCGAAGTATGGAGTTGATATTTTTCATAATTATCTCCCTTGCAGTGGCTGCCGGCTTCTTCTGGACAGTTCAGCAGATGGTATTTCATGGAAAATGGGAGTACTTTATCTTCTTCCTCGTCGCATTTCTCCCATTTTACATTACCTCACTCAGTGTGGTTTATCTGGCCACCCGCTCTCCTCTTCTGGTCAGTTTGTTTCAGATCAGCAAGGAAGCCATTGTGATTATCGCAGGAATAGTATTTGTTTTCTACCACAGGAATATCTTCAATTATCCCTTCAGATTGCAGTCCACTGACTGGTTTATGCTGGCTTTTATAGGTCTGACGGTACTTTTTTTAATCCTCCCCATAGGACAGGCCAGCTTTATCAATAAGGTATTGTATTTCAAAAGCATCTTGATTCCTAGTCTGGTTTATATGCTGGGCAGAAATACTGACTTCGGAGACCTCGAACTGAAGCGGATATTCCGGATCATTTTCTTCATCGCCATAGCTGCGTTTCTGGTGAACATGGTCGAGCACTTTATGCTCCAAGCCCATCTGCAGCAGTTTACAGGCTATGCCCTGTTCAATATGGCGATAAACGACATCGATCCGGTGGGCCATTACAATCTGACCTGGACCTTCGAGACTACCAACGCCATGAAGCGACTGGGGAGTTTTTTCGCGGATCCGCTGGAGCTGGCAAGTTCGGTATTGATGGGCTTTTCCGCAGGATTGATCTGGTTTTTGACAACCGACAAGAACCGGAAATGGAACTATCTGCCGATAATGCTCTGCTGTATTGGCAGTCTGATATTTGCTTCCTCCAGAGCCTCATTCGCCGCGTTTTTCCTGATGGTTTTCTTTATC
>CBFGUY010000225.1:0-5645 GCA_965651895.1 uncultured Algoriphagus sp.
TTTATCCGTTTATTCCGTCAGGTTTTCCGGGAGGTGAAGTTGCCTTTCGAAGGAGAGCCGTTGCAAGGTTTGCAGATCATGGGGGTGCTGGAGTCAAGGAATCTTGATTTCAAACGGGTGATTATCTGCAATATGAACGAGGATAGCTTTCCGCCTTCCGCAGGTTTGAATTCTATGATCCCTTTCAATATCCGAAAGGCCTTTGGCTTGCCGGTGCAGGAGCAGAATGACTCGATTTATGCCTATACCTTTTATCGCCTTTTGCATAGTGCTGAGGAAGTGCATATGATCTACACCACTGCTTCGGATCAGGGAAAAGCAGGGGAAAAGAGCCGGTATATCCAGCAGATGGCAGTGGAGCTGGGAAGAGAGATGGAAGAAGAGGTGGTTTTCATCCCGATAGACCAGAAGTCACCAGAAGCTATCACTATCCATAAAGACAGGGAGGTTTTGGCGTTATTGGACAAGTATCTGATCGATGGGCATGGATCTTCCCAAACTTCCTTTTCGCCATCTGCCCTGAGCGTTTTCTTGGATTGCAAGCTGAAATTCTATCTGCAATACCTGGCAAATATCCAAGAGAAACAGGAAGTGAGTGAGGAGATTGATGCGGCTGTTTTTGGAAATTTGGCGCACTTGAGTATGGAGATTCTGTATCAGGATTTTGCGAAAAGGAAGGGGAGGACTATGGTGGAAAAGTCAGATTTTGAGGAATTGGGTAAAAACTGGGTTTTCCCTGCCATAGAAAAAGCCATTCGTCAGTTCTATCATCTGGAAGGGGAAGCGGACACCAAACTGAACGGACAGATGGCCATAGCGAGGGATGTATTGCAGAAATACCTACACCAGATTCTGAAAATTGATGGGGAATCCGCTCCATTCCGGTTGATTTCTCTGGAAAAGGAGAAAAAATATATGGCAGGTTTACTGATAGAAACCGACAGGGGGAAACAGACAGTTTCCCTAAAGGGGATAATTGACCGTGTGGATGAACATAGTGGATCTGTGAGGTTAATTGACTATAAATCAGGACAAGACAATAAAACCTTTCCGGATGTCCCCTCACTTTTTGACAGGAAGAATAAGTCCCGGAATAAGGCAGCTATGCAGACGATGTTCTATGGCTTGATCTATCAAGCTACCCATCCTGAAAATGCACTGCCTCTCAAGCCTGCGATATTTAACCTTAGGGAGATGTTTGGTGATAATTTCAACCCTTATCTGCAGCAGAAGCTACCAAGAAAGGAGGGAGTAGAAGTCAATGATTACCGGCAGTTTGAGGCTGAATACAGAGCCGGATTGAAGGGATTATTAGAGGATATTTATAATCCCGCATCGCCATTTGACCAGACGGAAGACTTGAAGAAATGTGAGTACTGCCCTTATAAGGAGATTTGCGGGAGGTAGTTTTAAGTTATTTGGATAAATACCTGATCTAAGTCTCTAAATTGTCAATACATCAGCCCAATCCGGAAAACCATACTTCGATATAGGTACTCTGTTTCATTTAATGAATTAAACCCGGGGGGGAGCTGGTCTGTAGCAACGACCTGGGTACCGAGCTGTATCAAACTTCCCTGAAAATAGGATATGTCCTGCCGCTTGTATGCCACACTGAAAGAAAGGGCGGTATTGCCTTTTCGTGCAGGAAAACTGATACCTACCGATGGACTGAACATCACTCCTCCGCGGTACCAGCTTTTATTCCATTCAGTACTCACTTTTTCCTCCAGAAGTGCAGAACCTATTCCCAGATCCAAGCCTCCAAAAATCTTCGGCTTGCCATCTTTTCCCAGAAAACCCCGGTAACCAAAGGCAAAAGGAATAATAGAAATATCATCATACTGGTCCAGTCCAACTGAAAAACCTACTATATGATTTCTGCTGAGACGGGCACCATGGAAACTCATGAGACTGACATCTCTACGTTTTTCATGAGTCCCGTCCCACTGTTCGGCACTCTTCCCAACTAGAATACCGATTTCCGTCTGCCCAAAATAGAGTTTATCCTGTGCCTTGACCTGAAAGAAAAGTATAAATCCAGCAAATAAGATTAGTAGAAATTTAGCCATTCGTTGATCAATAGACATTGATTGGATTTTTGACTTGTATGCAGCTTAGTTTTTGCAATTTTGCGGGATTGCTATAATCAAATTGGCATACCCCGTCAGGGCCGATCACGATAAGAGATTTTGGGCCTGGAATAAGGTCAACAGATTTTTGGCTGGTGAGAAACTCAAGTTGGTTTTGGTCAATAGACATCACATCATTGACTTTAAAGCTTTTCAGACCATGTATCCCTTCTGCTATATAGAGATATTGACCTGCCAATCCCAATCCATGCGGGTTGAGCATAGGATATGCTTTCTTGAGGGTAGGATTATATAGGTTTTTGATGTCAATTACCTGTAGTTCATTCACCCCATTCCAGCAGGCATTGCCATTTCTTAGGGTCACAAATGCATAATCGGAATTCACCACCACTGGGTCACAAGCCTGGACATGCTCGTAAACGGCCATTCTCGTAGGGGAATTAGGAGTGCTGGCATCATAGATGTGCATACCCACATTTGATCCTATAAACAGCTTGTCCTGAAAAGGGAAAATTGTTTCGATTCCCCAGCCCAGGTCAATTGGTTTGACGAAGGATGGATCGGAAGGATTATCTACATCAAACACCCGCAAGGTGGATTCATCTACTGCATATAAATGCTTGTTTGACAGGGTAAACCGGGCCATGGATCCTCCAGTGCCATAGCTCTGGGCTGCGGCGGAGAAATTTGCTTTAAAACTCATACTACTATTCATAAGCCACATATCTCCTCTTTCCCATCCAGGATTTTCTGTGGTGAGTACAGTGTCTTTAAATGTGATGATTTCACCGGTCTCGTGATAATACATATGGGTAAACACATCCTCAACCCGTTTTATAAGTTTGATATTGTGAATATTGCTTAGGTCAAAAGCCAATAGATCGACATAATTATCTGCATAAAGGATGTTTCCATTTACGGCCATGTCCACGTTACCTGCTATGGGTATGAAGCTTAAATTAACAGGGTTTGCAGGATCCTCATTGTTCAGGATGTGAATCCCCTTAGTAGGCTCGTTGATAAAGAGATAATCTTCATAGATGTAGATTTTCCCTGGATTATCCAGAGACTTAGCGGGCTCAGTAGTGATGGTCCTTGCCCTGATGTCGCTCATTTCATAATAAACGGGCATCATAGTATGATAGGTGTATGAGTTCGTGACTTCATCCTGACAGGAAGAAAAAAATAGGACCGCAAACAATAAAAAGATAGGGAGGGGAGTGTAGGAAGATTTCATATGGATAGGATTTAGCGGTAGAAATGAATTTTTTACATAGACGAAACCAAACAATGATATGCTACACAGGAGGTTAAAGAAATTTTCGTAAGTCTGAGAATTGTCGTTTTTTCTGAAAGATTTGATGTCTCTTGTAATGGAAATTAGATGTCTAACTCGTTGGATACAGTGCTGATTCGTGATTTCTTGGTGTTAAGAAGCAAATCCCAGCAATATCTAAAACCATTAATCAAAATCATAGACCTAGATTTTCAGATTTCTTTACCTTCAAGATCTGAAAATATCCAAGCCATTCTTATGAGAAAGTATCTGCTGCTGTTAGCAGTATGTTGTATATGTGTGTTGAGTTGTACTTCAAAAGTTGAGGATCCCTTTGCCACGGTAAAGCCCGATGAATCGAGATTTACGAAAATCCCCCTTGCGGGAAACTTCAACGAACCCATGGAGATCGAAGTGCTGGACAATGGCGATGTACTGATCATTGAGCGACATGGAAATCTGAAATTATATCAAGCCGAAACTGGACAGACTTCTATAGTGGGAACCTTGGATGTATTTCCTGAGAGAGAAGATGGCTTGATGGGAATGGCAAAGGATCCGGATTTTGAAAAGAACAATTGGCTGTATTTGTATTACGCTCCCGCCAGTGAGCCTGCTTTGAATAGAATTTCCCGCTTTGATTTTGTGGACAATAAGCTTGATCTATCTTCTGAAGTGGTCATTTTGGATGTGGATATCTTCCGTGGATGCTGCCACTCAGGTGGAGGTTTGGAATTTGATGTCGAGGGAAATCTTTATTTGGGAATCGGGGATGATTCCACACCTTTTGAGTCCAATAACTTCAATCCTATAGATGAGCGTGAGGATCAACCAAAAAATGTAGATGCCCAGAGAACCTCCGGAAATACGAATGATCTACGTGGGGCAATTCTCAGGATCACCCCCAAGCCTGAAGGTGGATATTCCATTCCAGATGGGAATTTATTTCCCGTAGGCACACCCAATACCCGTCCGGAAATTTACGTAAAAGGAAACCGAAATCCATTTAGGTTCTCGATAGACAGCCATAATGGAAATCTTTTCTGGGGAGAAGTAGGCCCTGATGCTTCCGAAGATAAAGAAGGCAGAGGGCCTAGAGGCTATGATGAGATCAATGTAGCGACCGGCCCAGGATATTATGGCTGGCCTTATTTTGTGGGAAATAATTATGCCTATTGGAAGTATGATTTTACTACCGGAGAAAGTTTGTTTCAGTTTGACCCCAAAGCACCCAAAAATACTTCTCCAAATAATACGGGGATGGAAATACTTCCGCAGGCTCAACCGGCTTTGATTTATTATCCATATGCCGAATCCGATGAGTTCCCCATGCTAGGCCAGGGAGGGAGAAATGCCATGGCTGGTCAGGTCTATTACCGGGATGATTATGAGGATTCTAAGGTGAGGTTTCCCGGTTATTACAACGGTAAGCTTTTTATCTATGATTGGATGCGAAACTGGATTTTTACGGTCAGCCTGACTGAAAATTTCGAATACGATACCATGGAGCGCTTTATGCCGGAAACCCATTTTGAGAAACCTATGGATATGCAGTTTGCCAATGATGGTTCTTTGTATGTATTGGAATATGGTACGTTCTGGCGGGCAAATAATGACGATTCCGGCTTATATAGAATTGTTTTCTCCGAAGGGAATAGAAAACCGGAAGTGAAAATATCTGCTGACCAGATACAAGGTGCGGCTCCATTGACGGTGGGTTTTTCCTCCGCTGGAACACAGGATCCGGACATGGAAGATAAAATTACATTTCAGTGGGATTTTGGAGATAATGGAGGTACAACTGCTGAAGAAAACCCTTCGCATACATTCGAATCCCCTGGTGTATATAAGGTGACATTGACAGCAACTGATCAGGAAGGTGAATCAGCAACTTCCTTTTTGGAAGTGAGAGTAGGAAATGAGGCACCTGTTGTGTCCATTGAGTGGGAGGGCAACCGAAGTTTTTATTTCGGAAAGGAGACGGTCAACTATACCGTAAAAGCAACAGACAAGGAAGATGGTGAGATAGATCCAAAGCAAATTAATGTAACCATAGACTATCTGGAAGGAGGGTATGATCTTATCGAAATGGGGCATCAGGAAGAGGTCTTGAGCATAGGAGAGACATACATCAATGAGGCGGGGTGCAAGGCTTGTCACGGAATCAGCAATGAGTCTGTAGGCCCGGATTACACGGCAGTTTCGGAGAAATACAAAAATGATCCAAAAGCAAAAGCCTATCTGGTCGATAAAATAAAAAATGGTGGTTCTGGAGT
>CBFGUY010000226.1:0-5611 GCA_965651895.1 uncultured Algoriphagus sp.
CGCCTAGTCTTCTTGATATCATCAGGATGTGTCAATTCAAAAAAGGAGCGGGTCAAAAGTGTTTCATTGTCCCATCCCAATAATCTGCTGAAAGAAGGGTTGATTTTCTTGAAATAGCCATTTGTTCCCGCGATGCAAATCAAATCGTTGGATAAGTTGAAAAACTTCTCCACGTTACTGAACTCTGAGATCAGCTTACGCTCTTGGATTATTATCAATGCTTCACTTGCAAGTAGCTCCAAAGCTATTTTGCCTTTATCATCCAATGTAATAGGATCTGCTCCAAGTATGAAAAGCCCTCCTACCCAATCAGCGTTTCCATCTTTAAAAGGCAAACCTACAAATGATCCGATTTCATGGGCTTCCAAAGCCTTGGATACCTCTTTAGGAAGCTCATTATCCTCTACATCTTGGCTAATAAACAGGGAACTTGAATTCTTCGCCTTTTCTATTAAAAAATCTGCCAGCACATTACTTTCCAGTTCAAACCCTGAAGAGGCTTTAAACCTATTTTCTGCTTCAACGAATAGAATCAGGGATTTTGGTGTAGCACTGACGATGGAACTTAGCTGACAAATTCTATATAGGGAAACATCCTGATCTGCATCGAGACTTTGATAAGGATGAACTGGAAATTTATCCGACGCACTCCTACTCTTCTCTGATTCACGCATATTTACTAGTTGGATTTCATTTTCAATCAGCATACCATAGGATACTGATCTATTTTACTTCTCAAAATAGAATACTTTTCCTACATATTAAAAATATAGCTCCACACAAAAACTTACCTAGGAAGGTATTTCACCGGCAGTTTATGCTGTTGCCGTCGGCAGTACATCTGTAAACGTTTTTCAAATAATGGAATCCGTTATTTACAATAAAAAGCCCAAAACTATTAGATCTGCTTTTTTTATTTAATCACAACTTGATCTGCCAGTTCCAACTATCCCTCATAGAATCTTCCAGGCTGAAGCTTGGTTGCCATTGCAGGACAGAATTGATTTTAGTGGTATCTGCCCATATCTTCACTATATCACCCGCTCTTCTCGGCCCTATCTCAAAGTTTAGCTTGACCCCATTGACTCGCTCAAATGTCCTGATTACTTCCAAAACAGTGTTGCCATTGCCGGTCCCCACATTAAATACATCATAGAAATCTTCCCCTTGCTCACCCAGGTATCCCAAGGCTTTCACATGGGCATCTGCCAGATCCATTACATGTATAAAATCCCTTACGCAGGAGCCATCAGGGGTATCATAATCATCACCAAAAACTGTCAGTTTTTCACGGATTCCAGCAGCCGTCTGGGTCACGAAAGGAACCAGATTAGCTGGAGTTCCTATGGGCAATTCCCCTATTTTCCCACTTGGGTGGGCTCCTACCGGATTGAAATATCGTAAAGAAATCACCCGGATTCCTGGCTGGGATTTGACATAATCCACAAGAATATCCTCGCAGATTTTTTTTGTGTTTCCATAAGGACTTTCTGCCTCTTGTCTAGGAGTCTGCTCCGTCACAGGCAGAACTTCCGGCTGACCATACACCGTGCAAGACGACGAAAAGACCAAATCTTTAATTTGCTTTGCCTTCATAAAATCCAGCAGAGCCAGCAAAGAGCCTATATTATTTTGGTAATATTTCAACGGTTTTTGGGTGCTTTCTCCGACAGCCTTGAATGCCGCAAAATGGATAACTCCAGCAATATCATGTGCTGACACAATCTCATCTAAAAGACTACGGTCACTGCAGTCTCCCTTGTAGAAAACCAAGCGTTTGCCAGTGATTTCTTTCAACCTTGCAAGCACCTTTTCATCGGAATTAGAAAGATCATCAATGATAATAGGATTCAAACCTGCCTCGACTAGTTGGACTGCAGTATGTGAACCAATAAAACCGGCTCCTCCGGTAATTAAAATATTTTTCATTATCGTAAAAGTTTGCTAAGGCAAAACTATCGTTTTGAATTGATATAAGAATGTTTTTTGGAAAGACTTCTAAAGAAAACACTTAAACAAAAATTCCCTTTCTCATTTGGCTATCCAGGAAATCGACAAAACGTTCACAAGCAATTATCTGACAAGCAAAAAACTACCTCGTTTTTCCACAGTCTGGATATCCTCATCCAATGGAAAGCTGTATTGCATCAAATACGTATAGGTTCCTTGAATGGCATTTTCACCATTCACTTTCCCGTTCCATCCCTCAGATCCTGAATATATCAGCTGACCCCATCTATTGTATATCCAGATAATATAGGTGATTTCACAATTGGAAACTCCTTCAAAAACACCACCATCTTTCAATGGATTATATCCAGTAGGCATACGCACTTCTGGAGCTCTTTCTGACACCCTACCTTCTCCCAAACTTACACATCCGAAAGCATCTACCACTGAAAGAGTATAAGTCCCCTTCGCAAGACCTTCCAACGTATTGCTTCCGGCATTTTCCTCATTCCAGTAATAGATATAAGGAGCTTCTCCCCCTTCGAGAAAAGCAAAAAGTTCTCCGTTGCTTCCACCTGGGCAGGCTGGTTTGCTCATTCTTACGTTCACTTCCAATGCTGCCGGTGAGGTGATTTCAAAGTTAAGTGGGATACTACAGGAATTTTGATCCACTATAGAGATGTCGTACTGGCCCTGGGAAACTTCATATAAATCCAATCTTCCTGTAAACTCATACTCCTCCCCATCCATCTCTAGCCTATAGGGTGGACTTCCTCCGTTGATTGCCAACTCAAGTCTTCCATCCTTTTTACCAAAGCAGCTTACGCCTTCCACCTCCACAGAGATCAGTTCCAGCAACGTCGGTTCTATAATCACCATGTTTTCCAATTTCACTTCACATCCCAAACTATCTGTGATAAGCACTGAATAAGTGCCTGGAGCAAGATTATCTACCCTTGAAGCGTCCAAATCAGCATCATGGGACCATGTGAATTGGTAAGGTGCCACACCTCCCTGTACATCAAGTTCTATCACCCCGCTAGATTCCCCAAAGCACCTGACATTTTCCAGTATTGAAATACTTGCCTCAAGTTTCCCTGCAACTGTCACTTCAAAAAGCTCCGAAGTTCCTTCACAGGATTGGTCATCCAGACTATAAGTAGTATAGCTGATTGTTCCAGTGATTCCCGGCTGATCCCATCGGATCTCTACCACTGCCTGGTCAGCACCCGCAACTACCTCGCCTCCACTTACCACCCATTCGTAGCCACGTCTTTCTGAAGAATTGGGTGCTGTATAGACGTACGTGTTTAGCGGATTAAAACAGACAGCCGATTCACCGACTGGGCTGGCAGCGTCCAATTTGGAGTTGATCACTACCGGTAAAATTATAGGATCTGCCAAACAGCCGTTTGTGCCTATGGGATTCGCAATGATTCTGGCATCAGGATTGGCTTCGCCCCAATTCACCAGTACCGAATCTCCATAGTCTTGAAGGATAACCCCTCCTTCCACTTCAAAACTTACTGACTGCAGGTTTTCCTGTGAACCGAGTTTATAGAGAAACTCCTCTACTTCAGGACACACAGCCTGCTCCCCGAGGATTTCAGCTTTGGTTTCCAACACTTCTACTTGGAAAGTTTTCTCCTCTTGCTGATCACAGGTAAGTGGGCTGAGAGAAGCTGTGACAGTGACTTCATAGATCCCTGGAGCAGAAAAGATATGATTGACTTCCTGCCCTTCCTTTACCTCTGAACCATCATTAAAGTCCCAGACAAAATAGGTGAAATCTTTGTTTTCTGACGTGATACTCCATGTTCCTTCCCTATCGAGGCAAGCAGTAAGATCACCTTGTACATCAAAATCATAACTGGCTTTTACTTCAAAATTCAGATTGTCCAAAGCAGCACCTACTACATACCCATAGGATTCCAGAAAACCGAATCCATACACATAAGCGATAAATCCATCCGGATTGGATAGACTATGAAGTCCTTTAGAAATACTAATCCTCGCATAAAAAAAAGAGGCGTTGCCAGGCACAGGAGAAAATTCAGAGCCTACATTTCTCCCATCCAAAATAGTATTTCCCTGCGCGCCCGCAGGTACGATTATATTTACATAGTTGACAGAGATAGAAACAATAGAAAGAGCAGAAAACTCCACCTCCTTCAGCAATTGCTCGTTGGGACTATAAGTAATCATGAATGGATCTCCTTGTTCAAAATTCCCAGAACTCGCATTATTACATTCCTGACTTTTAGAAAACACTGTTACAGAAGAGGGGTTTGTTGTGGTGATGGAAGCTACCTCATCTGCCCTTAAAGATAAAGTCACGAACTCCCTGGCTGATAGGGAAGCCCTGACAGCTCCATTAACTAATACATCTGTATCATTTTCGGCAGCCAGCACTTTCACCAATTCACCTGAAGATCTACCTCTCAACCCCACATGGATGAAGGATTGTCCCCAGGTATTTAAGGGATAGGCTTGTTGGAAAAGATTGTCATTTGCAGCTCCGCAGTTTCCAACTGAAGTCCACTTATTACCTGCAAAAACAGCGATTTTTTTACAGGAACTGGCATCCTCTCCTATTACCCTGACCCTACTGCCTGTGAGATCATATTTTTCTTTAATCTGATAGCTTTGACCGCGGTTTAAATTCAGGATAATGGGTGTGCCTCCAATGCTTTTGGTGATTTCCACCTGCGTATCATTCTCTGTAGCGATCACTAGAAGGCTACTCTCATCATCAATATTGCCATCGTATTCCACAGGAGCGGTGAGTCGTTCATAGTGGGAAGTGACAAGGTATTCTTTTCCCAAAGCCGCCACAGGCAACACTACAGTACCATCAGCACTTCGGATACGTTCATTGAACGCATAGACAGATAAATTTCCCGTAGAATTAATAAAAATCCCCTTGTTTTCAACCCGTTCGGAAAATCTATGAAAAAGGTCGATATCCTGGGAATCCACAATCAAATTGAAACGTTCACCTTTGGCGAGGGATTGGCTTCGGGTATTTCCCAAATATTCTATGGTAACCTCAGCATCTTCGACGGCGGCGATTTCCAACACCGCTCTATCGGAGGCACCGGGGAGTATGCGGTTATTGTCCATAAATCCCACCCAGAATTCCTTCCCTATAGTAGAGAGCTGCGCCTGGGTAGTCAAAGCCACCCCCTGCAGACAAAGTAAGAAAAAAGCAATTCTGTAAAATTTCTCCATGCGGAATCAATAAGCCATTGATATCCTAATATAGGCAACCTCGTTGGGAATATCCAGATGAAGGTAGGATCGCTCCTAATACCTAGCGGCTAACAGAGAGACGGAAAGGTTAAATGTACTCTCCTTCCTATTGAACATTCCACGGATATGGACAATTCCTTTAGAGCATTCAAGAACTTATCATCCAAACTGCTCTGTTGGGGTACTCTTTTATTGCTTGAGTGGCTGAAAGCGGAGGCTGTCTCATAACTCATAATTGTCACATTGAGCGCCCGCCTCCCGGAGGGCAGGAAGTCGAAATGGGCTTAATTAGCGCATAAAAGGCCTCGACTTCGCTACCAATGACCTAATTAAATAAGTGTGGAAATGTTGTTTTCAGTCCGACACTTCGACTCCGCTCAGTGTGACCTAATGTTGTTCCTAAATCCCT
>CBFGUY010000227.1:0-5609 GCA_965651895.1 uncultured Algoriphagus sp.
CCACACGATATCCATTCCCAAACATTCACCATGGAGCAGGTCGGAAAATTCAGTTTCCCCTCTGAACTGACCTCCTCTCCTACTGGCGAAAAGATCGCCTGGGCGATGAATGAGGAAGGAAAACGTAACGTATTTTTTGCTGAAGGCCCAAGTTTTGAACCTGAGAAACTTACAGACTTCAATGAAGACGACGGACAGGAAATCAGCAGTCTGCAATTTACTCCTGATGGGAAATGGCTTGTTTTCGTGCGGGGTGGAGACCATGGAGGGAGCAATTCATCCTCCACTGTAAATGCCCAAAATCTCCCGAGGCTTCCAAAAGTGGAAATATGGAAAATAAACCTTGCAAATGGCAAAGTGGAAGCTGTTGCCGAAGCGGATGATCCTTTTGTCGGATTTCCTAATAAACTAGGCTACCTCAAAGGAGGACAAATCTGGACGGTGGATTTAGAATCTTCATCTAAGCCTTCCCAGCTTTTCGAAGTAAAAGGAAATGTGAATTCTGCCCAATTCTCTCCTGATGGGACTAAGGTGGCCTTTGTATCCAATCGAGGGTCACATTCATTGACAGGAATCTATCAGGATGAAGAGACACCCATTCAATGGATATCTCCTTCCTTTCATCGTGATGTATTGCCACAATGGTCTCCCGACGGCAAGAAACTTGCCTTCATCAGACTTCAAGGAGGAAAAGGAGCTGCTTTTCCACTTCTTGAACCCCGACATGTCCCTTGGGAGATATGGCTTGCGGACGTAGAGACGGGGAAAGGTAAAAAACTATGGAAAGCACCGGAGACTTTGCGAGGTTCCTATGCTTATCCGTTTTTCTCATTTACCGCCGACGGCAACCTTGTTTTCCAGTCTTATGAAGATGGTTGGCAGCATCTATACTCCTTAGAAGTAGCCTCTGGAAAATCATCACCTCTTACTCCCGGAGATTACATGGTGGAACAGATCAAAATAAATCCAGATAAGTCAAAACTTATATTTGCGGGTAATGCTGGCTCAGATCCGGAAGACCTTGACCGAAGACACATCGGAATTATAGATGTAACTGACAAAAAACTGAAGTGGGAGACAGCAGGAGAAGGAATTGAAGCCTATCCGGTCTGGATCGGTACTGAAGGCAAAATGGCTTACTTCAGTGCGACAGCGAAACGTTCTCATCTGATTGCCGTGAATGATGGTAAAAATACCCAGCTTCTCCAAGAAACAATTATTCCAACTGATTTCCCACAATCCAGTCTGGTAGTACCAAAACAAGTGAAGTTCACTGCTCCCGATGGCACTACAGTCTATGGCCAGCTATTCGAAAAAGAAGGTGGAGCGGCAAAGAAACCAGGGGTGATATTTGCACATGGTGGCCCCCAGCGACAAATGCTCCTCGGTTGGAGTTATATGGACTATTATTCCAACACCTATGCCCTCAACCAATATTTAGCAGAGTTGGGATTTGTAGTACTTTCTGTGAATTATCGCCTGGGAATCGGTTACGGGTATGAATTCCACCGTCCGGCAAATGGCTATTACCAAGGGGCGGTAGAATATCAAGATATCAAAGCGGGGGGAGAATTTCTTGCAAACCTCCCTCAGGTGGATGGGGAAAAAATCGGAATCTATGGAGGAAGTTATGGTGGCTATCTCACTGCTTTGGCTTTGGCAAGGGATTCAGAGTTGTTCAAGGTCGGAGTAGATATCCATGGAGTCCACGATCTGGATGGCAGGTACAACTTACCAGAAACCTATGAAGTAGCCTCTGACTATGAGAATGCTAAGAAAACAGCCTGGGATTCTTCTCCAATGGCTGATCTGGAAACCTGGACTTCTCCCGTATTATTCATTCATTCAGACGATGACAGGAATGTAAGTGTGAGCCAAACCGCTGATCTGATCAGAAGATTTGAGGAATTGGGCAAGTCCTATCAATCTATTCTAATCCCCGGCGATACACATCACTGGATGAAATGGTCTAATATGATCCTAGTGGATCAGGCGACGGCTGATTTTCTCAAAAAACACTTACTCGATTAATCATGCTAAAAATTGAAGCTGTTCATCATATAGCCATCATCTGCAAAGATTACGATCGTTCGAAAAAATTTTATACAGAAATCTTAGGGCTTGAAATAGTCAGGGAAGTGTATCGTAAAGAAAGGGATTCCTACAAACTAGACCTTAGTCTAAATGGCAATTACATCATAGAGCTTTTCTCCTTTCCTTCTCCTCCTGACAGGGTGTCCAGACCGGAAGCGGCAGGTTTGAGGCATTTGGCTTTTGCAGTACAGGAACTTGATACTTGTGTGACAGAATTAGCCAAAAGTCACATTACATCCGAACCCATTCGGACAGATGAATTTACAGGCAAGCGCTTTACATTTATTGCAGATCCGGATGATTTGCCAATTGAATTTTATGAGGTTTAAAATATTACAAACGTCAAAAAGCCCGAGGAAATATCCCCGGGCTTTTCTATTGATATCCTTTCCTAACAATTAAGAAGGATTTTGGATCATGTTCTCGTTTGCATTCAGCTCATCAAGAGGAATCTGCCACTGCCAGTTATTGGTTCCTGCAGGTTCTGTAAACTTACCGTTGATCACAGATTCTACATGATTAGACCCTGTTCTATCCAATGGAAGATTCAAACGCTTCAGATCAAACCATCTGAAACCTTCGCCCCATAGTTCGATTCTTCTCTGAGTCATGATTTCTTCTATCAAAGCATCACCGCTATTCGCTGGCAAAGTGTACTCTGGATCTCTTGCTGCCATGAATTCTTTTAAAAGAGTAGCGGCCGCGGCATCACTACCAGATCTAGCCAAAGCTTCTGCTTCCAAAAGATACATCTCAGAAGCTCTCATATAAGGCACATCCCCAACTGAAGACGCATTGCCCTGCGCGATGAACTTGCGATTCATATAATCAATTTTCGCAAATGAAGAAAGTGTCATTTCATCTATGTAAGGATCTCGCAGTTCAGGGTCAGATGCATTTGGATCCCAAAGACCTTTACGATAATCTGAGTCGGCGATCATATCAAATAACTTTTTACTGATTGCCTTAGGATTGCCCCTAATATTTGTGGAGCTGAAATTCAATGACATATATGCGAAGAATGAAGCAAAGAAAGTTTGCTGATCATCCACCTGATGAGAACCCCAGATCCATTCTACATTGTCAACGTTGTTGAAACCTGCATAAAGATCCGACTCGGACATTAGGTCATAGCCTGCTCTTGCTTTATTAGCAAAAGGTGCTGCCTCGGCATATTTTCCTTGTGCGAGCAATACACGGGCTTTGATACCATTTGCCACATTGATATTCAAGTGAGACTTTGCATTTCTACTTTCATCCAAAAGACTAATAGCGGCATCCAGATCTGCATGTACTTGTGTATAAACCTCTTCAACAGTGTTTCTGGCACCACCTTCTGTGATTGGTTCCAATACAATCGGAACACCATCCTGACTATTGCCACCTGCAGCATCGTAACGCTCAGCAAAGTGTTGAACTAATTGGAAATGCGCCCAAGCCCTATAGGCCAAAGCCTGACCTTTGATCTCATCCTTTTCTTCTTGTGGACCAGTAGCCCCATCTATATTTGCAATGATCATATTTGCATTACCGATCACTTTGTAATAGAACCTCCACACAAAGCGAACGTCTCCACTGGTTTGCACATTGTGGTTTAACCATCTTGTAGTAGAAACATACCATCCGTTACCAGTAGTAGTCATTACTACATCCTCAGACATTACTTCTCTCATAATCATTACCGCACCTTCACCGGCTTGTCCTTGGCTATCATAGCGTAGCAATAGGGAACGGTGAATGCCATTTAAAGCAATCATGGCGTTGGTGGTTGTGGTAAATACAGATTCTGAAGAAACCGCATCAGTAGGCACAGTATCCAGATAATCTTCTGCACAGCTAAAGTTCATCAGCAATGCAACTACGAATATTGATTTAAATATTTTCTTCATGGTACTTTCGGATTAAAGGTTGACATTGAGACCAACCGTAAATGTTCTCGCTGGTGTATAAGCATTAGAAGTAGTTCCGTTGAAGCTACCTGATACATACATTCCTTTTCTTTGGGATAACCAGCCTAGATTTTCACCCGCCACGTACACAGTTGCTCCAGCAACACTGATGCGATCAAGCAGGGTTTTAGGCAATCTATAGCTTAGGTTTACAGAGCGGAGGTTTAGGTAAGAGCCATCAATCAACCATCTATCAGATTGTACATTTGATTGAGCTGCCCCGGTCACATCCATTTTAGGCACATCAGTAATTTGGCCCGGTGTAGTCCATCTGTTCAACGCATCTACATGTAATGCGTCCCCATCAGGATCCGCATTCATCAAGCTGGCATAAGATCCATCATATACTTTGCCTCCTACAGAGTACGAAACCAAGACGTTCAACGAGAATCCTTTGTATGAAAAGGTATTGGTCAAACCACCGAAGAAATCTGGAATGGCAGTACCCGCATAATGGTATTTCGCATTGTTAGAACGAGTAGTCACTGTATCCTGACCTATAATCCTTGTCGTGGCATCATCTTCAGCATACTCTTCGGCTCTAAAAAGGCCTTCCCCAGTCTCAGGATCTACTCCATACCAGTCTCTCAACCAGTAGTCATAAATAGATCTTCCGACCATCAGTTTCTTAGTTCCGTTGATTTGCTCACCGAAAGGAAGTTTTTTAAATTCATTATTAAACGTAGAAACATTCACATTGGCTGTCCACGTGAAGTCATTGCTACGTATCACATCACCTTGAATACTGAATTCAATACCTGTGTTAGCAAGCGTACCAATGTTCTCATATTTTGACTCTAAACCGGTAGTCAGAGATAATGGTACTTCGAAAAGCAAGTTTTCTGACTGTCTGTTATAGTACTCCAAGGTACCTGTGAATCTACCTGCGAAAGCGAAATCCAACCCAATATCAAAGGTATTGTTTGATTCCCAGGTGAGGGATTTAGCCTCTAAACTTGCCTGAAGAATTCCCGGCTCAGATGCATTGTTGTTGCCTAGGTCATAAAGCGCCTGCCAAGGGTAATATAAAGTGGTGCTTCCGTCCAAAAGATTATCGTTTCCGACTTCACCATAAGATGCTCTAAGCTTCAGCATATTAAAAAAATCAGAGTTAAAGAAGTCTTCTTGGTCAATACTCCAAGCTGCTCCTACAGAGTAGAAGTTACCGATCCTCACATCTTCATGGAATTTAGAAGAGGCATCTCTTCGGTAAGATGCAGAAAAAGAGTACTTATCGTCAAAAACATAGTTTACTCTAGAGAACAAAGACTCTATTCTATGTCTGTCGATCCTACCATTTGCAGAGCTAATCGTCACAAAGTTGTCAGGTTCAATGTTACCATCCAGGATCTGATCCTGCTTAGCCATATATTGATAATTGTACTCGTAGTCATAATTCTCATGTCCTGCCAATACTTCGAAGAAGTGCTTTTCTTTGAACGTGTTGGTGTAAGTCAGTAATTGATTAAATGTATATGAATTTGTTCTCCTATTAGTCCTGTTCGATCGGCCAGCCGGAGCACCATCACCTACAATCGGATTGTCATACCCAGTGTCCAATCGAGA
>CBFGUY010000228.1:0-5530 GCA_965651895.1 uncultured Algoriphagus sp.
AAAGGGAAAAACTTCGCCCAAGCAGCTTTTGCGGCCAAGGACTCCGAGAATCCTGTGCTGATAGTCTATACAGTTAGATAAATCGAGCCTGCTTTTGTCGGGGAGGCATGAGGAAGAAC
Source organism: uncultured Algoriphagus sp. (assembly GCA_965651895.1). Lineage (GTDB taxonomy): Bacteria > Bacteroidota > Bacteroidia > Cytophagales > Cyclobacteriaceae > Algoriphagus. The sequence goes on from CBFGUY010000228.1 coordinate 120, forward strand.
GTCACACACACTGGGATGATTATTCAATGCGAGATTCCATATGTACACTAGAAAACTATTAGAATCATATGAAATAAGCACTCATTTCCATATTCCCTTCCCATATATTTTTTGATTGCAGCTGTCTTGTGCATATTTGCAACTTAATCTTTATGCCTGTTTGTATGGGCAGAATTAACACAAACAAATGTCACAACTAATTAAAATCACCCTTCCGGATGGCACTGTGAAGGAGTACGAAAAAGGAACAACCGGACTACAGATTGCTGCAAGTATCAGCGAGGGTTTAGCCAGGAATGTTCTAGCCGCAAAAGTTAACGGGCAGGTGTGGGACGCTACCCGGCCTATCAATGCCGATTCCAGTATCCAATTGTTGACCTGGAACGACAGTGAGGGTAAAAATACCTTCTGGCATTCCTCCGCCCACTTGCTTGCAGAAGCATTGGAGGCACTGCACCCGGGGATCAAATTCGGAATAGGCCCTCCCATCGAAACAGGTTTTTACTACGATGTGGATTTTGGGGACAAAACACTGGACGGATCTGAACTGGAAGCCATTGAGAAGAAAATGGTTGAATTGGCCCGGGAAAAGAATGAATACATCCGTACGGAAATCTCCAAGAAAGACGCGATCGATTACTACCAAAAGAAAGGTGACGAATACAAACTTGACCTGTTAGAAGGACTTGAGGATGGTTCAATTACTTTCTACCAGCAGGGAAACTTTGTGGATCTTTGCCGCGGACCGCATATTCCTAATACGGGTTTTGTAAAAGCAGTGAAGTTGACCAACATTGCCGGAGCATACTGGAGAGGGGATGAGAAGCGCAAAATGCTCACCCGTATCTATGGTGTGACTTTTCCTAAAGCCAAAGAACTTTCGGAATATTTGACTTTGCTGGAAGAGGCCAAGAAACGTGATCATAGAAAATTGGGTCGTGAGCTTGAGCTTTTCACTTTTTCTGAGAAAGTAGGAGCGGGGCTACCGCTCTGGTTGCCAAAAGGCACCTTGCTTAGAGAGCGTTTGGTGAATTTCCTGAAAAAGGCACAAGATAAAGCCGGATATCAGCAGGTGATTACACCACATATCGGACACAAAGTCCTGTATGAGACTTCCGGCCACTATGAGAAATATGGCAAGGATTCCTTTCAGCCTATTGCCACTCCTCATGAAGGGGAGGAGTTTCTGCTGAAGCCGATGAACTGCCCGCATCACTGTGAGATCTATAAGCATAAACCGCACTCATATAAAGAATTGCCGATTCGCTATGCGGAATTCGGTACAGTATATCGCTATGAGCAAAGCGGAGAATTGCATGGTTTGACCCGTGTTCGAGGCTTTACACAGGATGATGCACATATTTTCTGCCGCCCGGATCAGGTGAAGGAAGAGTTTATCAAAGTGATTGATTTGGTATTGTATGTGTTCAAAGCTTTGGGCTTTGAGGATTATACTGCTCAGATTTCTTTGAGAGACCCAGAAAATCCTTCCAAGTACATAGGCGGTGATGAGGCATGGAATAAGGCTGAATCCGCGATTATCGAAGCAGCAGCTGAGAAAGGATTGGACACCGTGACTGAGCTGGGTGAAGCCGCATTCTATGGCCCTAAGCTTGACTTTATGGTGAAGGATGCTTTGGGAAGAAAATGGCAGTTGGGAACTATCCAGGTAGATTATCAATTACCAGAACGGTTCGAGTTGGAATACATAGGCTCGGACAACCAGAAGCATAGACCGGTGATGATCCACAGAGCACCGTTTGGTTCTTTGGAGCGATTCGTCGCTGTGCTAATCGAGCATTGTGCAGGTAACTTCCCACTTTGGCTTGCTCCCGAGCAGATCAATATTTTGCCTATTTCCGAGAAATATGTATCATATGCCGAAGAAATAAAATCAATCCTCGAAGAGGTTGGTATTTCAGGTTCTATTGACAACAGGGATGAAAAAATCGGAAGGAAAATCCGTGACTCTGAAGTCAAAAAAGTGCCTTTTATGCTGATTGTGGGGGAAAAGGAGCAGGAAGAGCGGAAGCTTTCTGTCCGTAAGCACGGTGAAGGAGATCTAGGTAACTTCTCAGCGGAGGAGTTTATAAACTATTTTCAAGGGATTATTTCAGCATCATTGAGTAAGGAATAATACTGTATTATTTAATTCAGTTTTTCTTAATTAGAAATAATTCCGATATTTGCATCCAATTTCATAAAAACAATCAACGCAAACTTGAGAAACCAAAGACAACCCTATAGAGGTCGGCAGGAAGAACCTTATAAAGTAAACCAGAAAATCAGAGCTCGTGAAGTACGGGTGGTGGGTGATTTTGTAGAAGGTGGAAACGCACTGCTTCCTACAGACAAAGCCATCAAACTCGCTCAGGAAAATGACCTGGATCTGGTAGAGATTTCTCCGAATGTTGATCCTCCAGTTTGTAAGATCCTTGACTATGCGAAGTTTAAGTACGAGCAGAAAAAGAAGCAGAAGGAGATCAAGTCCAATGCGGCAAAGATTGTTTTGAAGGAGATTCGGTTCGGGCCGAATACCGATGATCACGATTTTAATTTCAAGCTGAAACATGCGATCAACTTCTTGAAGGAAGGCGCAAAAGTGAAGGCATACGTACACTTCGTAGGCCGTAGCATTGTGTTTAAAGAAAGAGGTGAGATGTTGCTGTTGAAATTTGCGCAGGCACTGGCAGAGTACGGTGCGGTAGAGCAGCTTCCAAAGATGGAAGGAAAAAGAATGAACATCTTCATCGCTCCGAAGGCAGGAAAGAAATAAATTTCAACTAAATAAATACAGCAAAATGCCAAAGGTAAAAACCAAATCCAGTGCAAAGAAGAGGTTCGCTTTAACGGGAACCGGCAAAATCAAAAGGAAACACGCTTTCAAAAGCCACATCCTAACCAAAAAAGCTACCAAAAGAAAGAGAAACTTGACCAAAACTGGTCTGGTTCACGAATCTGACGAAGGTAGAGTAAGAGACATGTTGAGAATCTGATTCTCGGCAGTAGCTTAAAAATCAATTAATTAAGGTTTATTTATTCACCAGATAGATTGGTAATCAAGATCCTGGATTCACAGGACACCAACTGTCAAAAAACAAAACACTATGCCTAGATCGGTAAACGCGGTAGCGTCCAGAGCAAGAAGAAAAAAAGTGCTAAAAGCCACAAGAGGTTATTTCGGAAGAGGTAGCAACGTATGGACAGTAGCCAAAAACAAGTATGAGAAGGGTCTTCAGTACGCATACAGAGACCGTAAAGCGAAGAAAAGAGAATTCAGAGCTTTGTGGATTCAGCGTATCAACGCAGGTGCAAGAATGCACGGCGTATCCTATTCTCAATTAATGGGATTATTGAAGAAAGGTGAGATCGAACTTAACCGTAAGGTTTTGGCAGATCTGGCCATGAATCACCCAGAAGCATTCAAAGCTGTAGTTGAAAGAGTAAAATAAGCTTGCACTGTCTTATTTTATTGGAAGCCTTCCCTCGGGAAGGCTTTTTTGTGTGTTATCGCCACAGAGAGTGCCGAGGATGATGCATAGTACACCGGTTAGGAGGAAGCAGTTATGATTCAGGGAGAATGCAGGTATATGCATGAAGATGAAGCTTGTAAATTTTGTTATCTTACCTTGATTGCTAACTGTAACTCAAGATAGACTATGAAACTTCCAAGATATTTTTTGGTGATTGTGTTCTTTTTTTTCTACCACTCTTCTTTCTGCCAAATAGATAAATACGGGAGATATGAGCATGAATTCACCAGTGATAAGGCATATACAAATCCACTTTACGATGTCAATACCTTTGATATCACGTTCACTTCTCCTTCAGGAAGGTCAAAGACTGTAAGGGGCTTTTGGGATGGCGGCAAAAAGTGGAAAGTCAGATTTATGCCAGATGAAATAGGGAAATGGAGTTTTTTGTCCACATCCTCGGATAAAAATAATCGAGGGCTGAATGGGGTAGAGGGTACCTTTGAATGTGTGGCAAATTTAAGTGACTTGGATATTTATCGAAAAGGGCCATTGATCCAGCCTACTGGCACTTACCATCTGAGCCATGCTGATGGAACTCCATTTTTCTGGACAGCCTGTACAGCTTGGAATGGTGCATTGAAATCCACTGATGAAGAATGGGAGTATTATCTTAATCACAGAAAAGAGCATCACTATAATACAATCCAACTAGTCACAACCCAGTGGAGAGGAGGAACAGAAAATGCTGAAGGGAAAGTGGCATTTACGGGAACAGGAAAAATCAGCCTTGATCCTGAGTTTTTTATTCGTATAGATAAAAAGATAGAAGAGGCGAATTCCAAGGGTCTTTTGGTATCGCCAGTGGTTCTTTGGGCTCTTCCATTTGGGGAAGGAACAGAATACAGTCCAGGGTATTATTTACCGATTCGGGAGGCTGTTTTATTGGCCAAATATATTGTGGCGAGATACCAAGGGAATCACGTGCTTTGGACACTTGGAGGTGATGGAAAGTACTATGGTGATTTGGAAGAGCGTTGGAAATCAATAGGCTCGCAGGTTTTCGGTGAAGGAAAGCATCAGGGCTTGGTCACGCTGCACCCGCACGGATTATCTTGGCTAGGGGATCTGTATGAAGATCAAGAATGGTATGATGTGATCACTTATCAATCTTCCCATTCAAATGAAGCCAATACAGTCAATTGGATCAATACAGGCCCTGTGACCGAACGCTGGGATAAACTTCGTCCTATGCCGTTGATCAATACTGAGCCAAATTATGAGGAAATTTACTTTAAGATCACAGCGGAAGATGTCCGAAATGCATCTTATTGGAGTGTATTTGCAGCCCCGCCTGCCGGCATAACGTATGGAGCAAATGGGATTTGGCCATGGCTGAGGGAGGGAGAGGGAATTGAAAATCATGAATCCTCAGCAGGGACCCATACCTGGAAAGAAAGTGTGGATTTTGAGGGAAGCAAACAGATTGGATACTTACATGAATTTATCAATCAGTTTGAGTGGTGGAAATTCAGACCTGCTAATGAATTGCTGGTAGCTCAACCTGGGGATGAGGTTTTTAACCACTTTATTTCTGTGGTGGCAAATGAAGACCGTTCTATTGTTTTGATTTATTCTCCTGTTAAGCAATCAATCAGAGTTTTTAACATTGATGGAAAAAAGTATAAGGTTCGTTGGTTTGATCCCATTTTGAACAAGTTTATAACTAGTGAACCAACTCCGCATGAGCACATTCTTGAATTTGAAAATCCCCTGGATCAGGATATGGTACTAGTGATGGAGGAATTTGAATAGGTATTATGTTGATTAAACAAAAAAGGCTTCCGTTTCCGAAAGCCTTTAGTAGCGAGGACGGGAGTTGAACCCGTGACCTCAGGGTTATGAATCCTGCGCTCTAACCAACTGAGCTACCTCGCC
>CBFGUY010000229.1:0-5504 GCA_965651895.1 uncultured Algoriphagus sp.
TTCAGTTTTGAAATCTTCAGTTCGTTGGTGAGCCTGACTCTTCCAGAATAGAACTTGAGCGCATAAAAGATCAGTGCAAGTATGATAATAGCATACAGTACGATGAAATACCAGCGTAGCAGGAAGGGCGGTAAGACTGTTATCTTAAGTTTCCTGACCGCAGTTTCTCCTTGGCCATCTGGATTAATGGATTTTACCAAAAAAGTGTAGTTTCCTGCAGGAAGGTTGGAATACACGGCAGTATTGTTTGAAGCGGACATCTGATGCCAATCCTTATCAAAACCCTGGAGCTGATAGCTATGCCTGTTGTGGTCAGGCTGAAGAAAGTCCAACGTGGAAAACTGAAGCGTAAACGAACGTTCATTGAAATTCAACCTAAGCTCATCGGTAAATGAAATGTCCTGTTCCAGTATTACCCTTCCATTTATAGTTTCCTTTATTCCAATCCGTTTGTTATAGATTTCTAAATCAGTGATATACACAGGTGGGTTTTTGTCCCTATTCTGTACCTGAAAAGGAGAGAAACTGATAAAGCCATTGTCACCGCCAAACAATAGCTGCCCATCTGTCCTTCGGGCTGCACAATTGTAATAAAATCCCTTGATTGGCAGTAAGTTGTCTAACGGATAACTGTGTAGTTGACCGGTGGTAGTTTCATATTTATGGATAGAACTATTTCGTACAGACCAAATATTGCCACCTAGGTCTTCTATTATACTGTGAATGTTCTCCTCCGTCACAGAAATGATACTGTGGATATTCAGACTGTCATTTTTTGGGTTGTATTGAATAAGCCCATTTAAGGTGCCTGCCCATATTTCCCCGGTTTTAGAAAAATACAGGGTGTTGATCATTTTGCCGTTTACGGCCTCGTTGAACGTGGATACAGGGTAGGAAATCAAGGTTTCCGGATCAATTTTATATAGTTCGTCATATTCTATGGTCCAGATATTACCTTCTCCATATACAAACTTTTCTGAATTGGACTCCAAATCCTTAACTTCTTCAAATGTTATATCTTCTGTGCTGTTACCCGTTTGATTTATTCTATATAGTCCGCCCTGCCATGCATTCACCCAGATGGTGCCGTCCGGTTCTTGGGCAAAGTGCCCGATATAATTGGATTGCAGTCCGTTGGTACTATCCGCACGAATCTCATCCATCCGGTTTTCCTGAGGATCCCAGATATTGATCCCTCCTGCTGTCCCTATCCATATCCTGCCTTTCTCATCTTCTATCAGATCGGATACATTATTCATAATGAGCTGTCGCTCTGGGGGGCCAAGGCTGGTGAAAAGTGTTTTTGAGGAAGTTTTTGGGTTTAGCTGTATGACGCCGTGCTGCGTGGCCAGCCAGTAATCCCCGCTGCGCGAAATCATCAGGGATTTGATCTGATTTCCTATCTGCTGCCCATTAGATGAAATGGTGATGTCATGGACAGAATAGAAGTCCCCGTTTTTGTTGACCTTGCTGAGACCGTTGGAAGTGGCAAGCCACATCACCCCGTGCTGATCTTCCATGATTTTCCAAGTGACATTGTTCGCTATGGAATAGGGGTGGACAGGATGATGAAAATGCTGGGTGTTTTCCTTAGAAATGGGATCATAGATATTCAATCCAAAATCAGTTCCTAGCCAGAGTTTACCCTGGTCATCTGGAAATATAGTCTTGATCACCTGATTGCTGAATAGGGAATTATCCGGATCTATGGACAAAACCTCCATCCGTTTGGAGTCCACCCGGAACAGACCCTGCTCAGTTCCTATCCATAAATTAGGATCCTCATTTACCGAAGGCTGTATATCCAGCACGAGGAGATTTGGCTGAGATCCATTTGCTTTGGCAGGAAGTGCTAGCTGTGTGAATTTTTTTTGCCCATTCCTCATGTAATTCAGTCCGTCAAACGTACCTACCCATACCGTACCTGCACGGTCCTGATAGATACTTCGGATCATATTATGGGAAAGATCACTGTTGTCAGCAGTGAAAAGTTGATAGTGGCCAGTCTCCACATTGTACTTGATGATTCCATTTGCACTGCCTATCCATAGGGTATTGTTGCGTCCTAAGTGTAGGGATCGGATGATGGAAATTTTTCCTAGATCCACCCGGGTGATTTCCAGCGTTTTGGTGTTGACCTTGCAGAGTCCGTTCCAGGTGCCCACATAGACCTGGTCTTCATGTGATATCAAGTCGGTGAGTAAATTGGAAGGCAAGGATTTCTCTTGGTTGGTTTTTCTGAAAACAGAGAATTTGTTGCCATCATATCTTGCCAGTCCGCTGTTGGTACCTATCCAAAGAAACCCGTATCGGTCTTGGGTAATACTGGAGATGGTATTGGTAGGCAGTCCTTCTTTGATGGATAAGGTGCTGAAATGTAGGTCTTGCGCTGTACACGTGAACTGGCTGAGCCAAAATCCTAAGATTAGTAAAAATATACCTCGCAAGTTTTTTGTCATTTCTTTGATTAGGTAGGTAATCCAGTCAGTCTGCCACTCATATTTCCCATTTTGGGTTTTTAGATTTTAGTCAACTGCCAATGTATGGAAATAGTGGTTTATCTTTTAGAAAAAGCAGCTTTTACATGTGAAAAAACAGCTTTTTGGGCTAAAAATAAAAGTTTATGTAAGGAAAGTGAAATTTTTTGGCAGGGACAAATTTTACATTTAGACCTGCATAATTTGTAGAAATAATCAATTACCAAAAACCCAAAAGCATATGAAAAAGCAATTACTGGCTTTTTGTTGGATGCTGCTTTTATCTGTATCTGCCTATGCGCAGATAGAAATCACAGGACAGGTGAAATCATCAGAAGGAAGTGAAGCATTCCCAGGAGTATCCATTTTAGAAAGAGGTACCTCCAATGGTACAGTCACAGATTTAGAGGGGCGTTATTCACTTTCAGTAAGCTCCGAAAATGCCACCTTGATATTTTCTTTTGTAGGATATGAGACACAGCAAATCTCCTTGCAGGGGAGAACAACCGTAGATGTCACCCTTGATCCTGATATCCAGTCCCTGAGCGAGGTGGTGGTCATAGGCTATGGAGAGGTGGATAGAAATGATGTCACAGGTGCTGTGGCCACCCTCGGCGACAGGGATTTCAATCCTGGAGTCACTACTTCTCCCCAGGATCTATTGACGGGGAAGATGGCGGGAGTGAATGTGACCAGTAACAACGGGGCACCTGGCGCAGGCTCTACCATTCGAATCAGAGGAGGCTCATCCTTGGGGGGAGCCGTGAATGATCCCTTGATTGTAATCGATGGTTTTCCTATAGACGATGGTGATGTCAGTGGGCTTTCCAATCCCCTCAATACGCTCAATCCCAACGATATTGAGTCTTTCACAGTATTGAAAGATGCCTCTGCGGCTGCTATATATGGATCGAGAGCCTCGAATGGGGTAATCCTAATCACTACGAAAAAAGGCACCTCGGACAAGCTCAGCTTTAATCTGAATTCCCAGCTATCTTTTAGCACTCCTATGGAGTATGTGGATGTGATGAACGGGGATGAATATAGAGCTTTGATCAATGAGCTCAATGATTCCGGCTTTAGTGGAATTAATGATGCTGCCATCGCAAAAATGGGCAACGAAAATACGGATTGGCAAAAAGAGATTTTCCAATCGGTGCTGTCTCAGAATTATAACCTAAGTGTGAACGGAAATGCTGCCGGAATTCCTTTCCGGGCCTCGTATGGCTTCACAGACCAAAATGGGATTCTGAAAACCACCGAGACATCCAGACATACCCTTTCACTTAACTTGACTCCTACTTTCTTTAAGGATCATTTAAAAGTCAACGTCAATACAAAAGGGACATTTGCCCATACCAATTTTGGAGATCCCGGAGCCGTGGGTGCTGCTGTAAATTTTGACCCTACCCAACCCGTATATAATGGCAATGAGCGATATGGCGGCTATTTCGCCTATACTACTACCACCTTGCCGGATGGAAGTGTAGATCCGGAGGGGCCTGCCAACACATTTATAAGTAATCCGGTTGCTCTCCTCAACTTACGGGAAAATGTGGCGGATGTCAATCGCTTCATCGGTAACGTGCAATTGGACTATAAACTTCATTTCTTTCCTGATATACGGGCAAACTTGAATGTAGGAATAGACAAAACCAACACCGATGGGGTTGATAATGCCTTGCCAGGATCTACCTGGACTTATAGAAATTACACCGGAGGAAATGGCCGCCTGCTGGACTATACCAATTCCTCAGATTCCGAACTCCTGGAATTCTATCTGAATTATAACAAGTCTTTTAACCAGCATAGCCTGGATGTGGTAGCCGGTTATTCTTGGCAGCATTGGCAACGGGAAACAAGCAGATTTGATCGAAATACAGACGGAGACCAAGTGCTGGAAGATGCTACGTACATTGATGAAAACTACTTGATCTCCTTCTATGGCAGGATGATTTATTCTTTCAACGATCGTTATGTTGTCACCGCAACATTGAGAAATGATGGCTCATCACGGTTCTTGGGTGACAATCAGTGGGGTTTATTCCCCTCCTTGGCCTTCGCCTGGAATCTGCATAATGAAGATTTTATATCCACCGCCTCGAATATTTCCAATCTAAAGCTTCGGCTAGGATATGGGGTTACTGGGCAACAAGGACTTTCTCCCACACTCGATGACCCCTATTACCCGGCAATGGCAAAATACCGAAGAAGTATTTTGGGAGCATCAGTGCAGTTTGGCGACCAATTTTTCAATACACTTAGGCCATCTGCCTATGATGCCAACCTAAAATGGGAGGAAACTGTCACCTATAATATAGGGTTGGATTTTGGATTTTGGAACGATAGATTCTCAGGTAGCCTGGAACTGTATCACCGGGAAACAAAAGATTTGCTCAACCGGATCCCTATTGCTGATGGAAGTAATTTCAGCAACTTCCTGATCACCAATGTAGGGTCAATGGAAATTAAAGGGGTGGAACTTTCCCTTACTGGAAGACTGGTCACCAAAGCCAATTTTACCTGGTCAGCTGGAGCTAATTTCACTTACAATGACCGCATGATTACCAGGTTGAACAGAACCGAGGATCCATCAGATCCTGGGGTGATGACAGGAGATATTGGAGGGGGAGTAGGAAATACTATCCAAATCCATACTGTGGGACATGCACCCAATTCATTTTACACATTTGAACAGGTGTACGATAGCAACGGTAATCCTATAGAGGGAGAATATGTGGATAGAGTAGGGGATGGAGGACAGGTTGTGAGCAATAACTTCAATAAGTACCATAATCATAATCCCAATCCAGACTTTCTGATCGGGGTCAATTCCAGATTGAATTATAATGCATGGGATTTTTCGTTCTCCGGCAGGCTGAGTTTGGGAAATCATGTCTATAACAATGGATTGGCGGCAAACACTCTTGGAGGCCTTTATGCCACTTCCGCCAACGGATATTTTACCAATATCAGAAAAGAGGCAGCAGAAATAGGATTTACTGTTCCCCAGTATTGGTCAGATCT
>CBFGUY010000230.1:0-5455 GCA_965651895.1 uncultured Algoriphagus sp.
AGACAAATATCAATAGGAACCGTGATTCTAAAGATAAATAATTAAATTACTTTTAGATAATCGGACGGTTTTTAGCCTCCTTTTTCAATAGAAACCTTAGTACTTTTAATAAGAAAGCAGCATGAATTACAGAACTCTTGGAAAAACCGGATGGGAAATTTCTGAAATAGGTCTGGGTACCTGGCAGGTAGGGGGAGGATGGGGAACACCTTTTGACCCTAAAATAGCAGAGGAAATTCTACATGATGCTTTTGATAAGGGAATTAATTTCGTCGATACGGCAGATGTATATGATGCCGGGTTGAGTGAGTCCGCAGTAGGGGAAGCCGTGCGGCAACGCTCCGAAAAGATCTATGTGGCTACCAAATGTGGCAGGAGAATCCAGCCACATATCAATGAGACTTATAGTATAGAAAAACTCCGCCGCCATGTAGAGGATAGTCTGCGGAACACGGGCTTGAACCGACTGGATTTGATACAACTCCACTGTCCGCCCAGCTCCGTCTATCAGCGTGATGAAGTGTATGGTTTATTTGAAAAGCTAAGAGCAGAAGGTAAAATCGCCGCTATGGGTGTGAGCGTGGAGACTGTGGAGGAAGCCAAGCAGGCTATGTCCTATGATGTTGTTTCTACGGTTCAGGTGATTTTCAATATGTTCAGGCAGAAACCTGCCGAAGAATTGTTTCCACAGGCTGCGGCTAAAAATATAGGACTGATTGCACGGGTTCCTCTGGCTAGTGGATTACTATCCGGAAAAATCACGGCAGAGACTACTTTTTCAAAGGACGATCATAGGCATTTTAACCGGGAAGGAAAGGCGTTTGACAAAGGGGAAACTTTCTCTGGAGTTCCCCTAGAAAAAGCGTTTCCAGCTGTGGAGGAGTTGAGAACGCTTTTTAGAGGTAATGGGGCATTGGCAGCAATAGCACTTCGCTGGATATTAATGTTTGATCAGGTAAGTGTGGTTATTCCGGGTGCTTCCAAATCGGCGCAATTAGATGCCAATGTTAAAGCAAGCCAATTACCTCCAATCTCAAAAGATCAAATGGAAGCAGTGAAGGGGATTTATGACAAATACATCAGAGCTGAGGTTCATGACCTGTGGTAAGAACCAGCAAAAAAAATCCCCCAAACTTTCGCTTGAGGGATTCCATATATCTTGACTCTAGAATCTTGATTCTAAAATCTAATTAAGCGTCTTTCTTGGCCATTCTGGTTCTTTCGCCTTCGTCCAGATAGATTTTTCTCATACGGATAGACTTAGGAGTGATCTCCAGGTACTCATCCTTCTGTATGTATTCCATGGATTCTTCAAGTGAGAACTTTTTAGCAGGTACGATTCTTACGTTGTCATCAGAACCGGAAGCACGCATGTTGGTCAGTTTCTTGCCTTTCTGCACGTTCACCACGATGTCATTGTCACGGGAGTTTTCACCGATTACCTGACCTGTATAAAGTTCATCTCCCGGGTCAACGAAGAAAGTGCCTCTGTCCTGAAGCTTGTCGATAGCATAAGCTGTACACTGTCCACCTTCCATAGAGATCAAGGATCCGTTGGTACGGCCCGGCATAGGGCCTTTAAATGGTTCGTATGCTGTGAACCTGTGGTTCATGATGGCTTCACCTTGAGTAGCGGTAAGCATGTTGTTTCTCAGGCCGATCAATCCTCTGGAAGGAATATTGAATTCCAGGTGCTGAAGATCGCCTTTTGGCTCCATGACCAACAATTCGCCTTTACGTTGAGTGGCCAGTTCGATTACTTTACCGGCAGTTTCCTGTGGTACATCGACAACCAATGTCTCTATAGGCTCACATTTTACGCCATCGATTTCCTTAAAAATAACCTGAGGCTGTCCTACCTGAAGTTCATATCCTTCTCTTCTCATCGTTTCGATCAAAACAGACAAGTGAAGGATACCACGTCCATAGACAAGGAATTTGTCTTCTGAATCAGTTGATTCAACACGGAGTGCGAGGTTTTTCTCAGTCTCTTTCATCAGACGGTCTCTCAGGTGACGGGAGGTCACAAACTTGCCTTCTTTACCGAAGAAAGGAGAGTTGTTGATAGTGAAGAGCATATTCATGGTAGGCTCATCTATTGCTATCCTAGGAAGTGCTTCAGGATTTTCCACGTCAGCGATGGTATCACCGATTTCGAAGTCATCAATCCCGGTTACTGCGCATATATCGCCGGCAAACGCTTCCTCTACTTTGTTTTTGCCCAATCCTTCAAATGTGTGAAGTTCTTTCACTTTCATTTTCTTGATGGAGCCATCTGCTTTCATCAAAGCAATCTGCTGATTTTCTTTGATTGTACCTCTTTTTATCCTTCCGATCGCGATACGTCCTACGAAACTGGAGTAGTCCAGAGAAGTGATCTGCATCTGAAGCGGCCCTTCCTCGATTTTCGGGGCAGGGATATGATCTACAATTGCATCTAGCAAAGGGATAATAGAATCAGTTGGGTTTTTCCAATCTGGCCCCATCCAGTTGTTCTTGGCCGAACCGTAAAGGGTCTGGAATTCCAGCTGCTCTTCGGTAGCATCAAGGTTGAACATCAATTCAAATACTGACTCTTGTACTTCGTCGGGACGGCAGTTTTCCTTATCTACCTTATTGACCACCACAATAGGTGTCAGGCCTAGATCCAGTGCTTTGCCCAATACAAATCGGGTCTGTGGCATAGGCCCTTCAAAAGCATCCACCAAAAGGATCACACCGTCAGCCATTTTCAACACCCGCTCTACTTCACCGCCGAAATCGGCGTGACCAGGGGTATCAATAATGTTTATTTTAGTGTCTCTGTATCTTACAGATACGTTTTTGGATAAAATGGTAATCCCTCTTTCACGCTCCAGATCATTGTTGTCAAGAATCAAGTCGTCAAACTGCTGATTCTCTCTGAAGATTTTAGATGCGTGGATGATTTTGTCCACGAGTGTAGTTTTGCCGTGGTCAACGTGTGCGATGATCGCGATATTCCGAATATTCTGCATGGTTTGCCTGATTGAAGGCGCAAAAGTACGAATAATATTTTGCAGTAAGGTTATGACTTCGTGAAGTTTGACTGAATAATAGCATGTTACTGGTGAAAATCATGTTTTTTTTCTGAAAAATAGCTTTCCATTGATCATATTATCATTTGAATAGGAAGCTAGTTTGGTTAGCATTGCAAAGCCCTCCGTGCAACATTTCAGCAGAGTGATGCAAGAATAATTAACTAACTATGTTGGGCATGAATTATTTAAAAAAGGTGGGTTGATCGAATTGGAGACGAAGTAGGAGAAGATAGTAAGAATGGACAATTTTCAATGATCAATGCTGAAGAGAGTATCAATTTAAATGAGGTAGTGGAGTCCATTACAAAATTAAAATAAGTACCAGGTTGGAATAGTTTAGCTTGTGCATAAGTGGGGCTGATCTATCCTTCATAAATCGCCTGGAGCTTTCTGGTTTCTGCTATGGATCTGTCCAGAACTTTAGGGAGAAGAAAAATCGATAAGAACGACAAGGCTATAATCAAAATACCCAGGGCCATGAAAACTCCCTGTACACTGAGGTCTATCACGTAATCCGGGTTTTCAAAAAACTTTAATCCATGAATATTCATTTGCATAAACACATTCAGAATTAATAAAAAGTTATTGGTGCTTTTAAAGGCCACATAGTTTCTAAGGCTTTTGTTAGCCTTATGGTAACTGACAATTATATAAATCAGACCTACAAAAAAGAATGCCACCGCCCAAATAGGCAAAGTAAGTTCTAAGCCAAATGGCCGGGTATAGACGCTTAGCCAATAGAGGATAAACCCTATCGCGGTTGGGTATATGATTCTGTAGCTAGTGAAAAACGCTATAAACTCCTCCCAGAAAAATCGTCTATAGCGTTTTTCTATGCTTTTGGTATAAGACTCAGCCAGATCAGAAAACCCGAAAATCCCGAATTCGCTGTGAACCTTGCGGAATGCATCGTCCAGAGACATACTTGGCTTCTCTTCCAGTAATACTTCCACCTTGCAGGCCACATGATCCAAAATCTCATATTGCAGATCAATCTCCGGATAGCCTTTGTAGGAAATCAGTTTTTTGAGGTCGGCGATTTGGGAAGGGGAGAGTTTCATATCAGTGCGGTTTTGGATTTGATCTTCCAGGCTTCATAAAGCGTCAGTGAATAGCTGACATAAATTAAAAACAAAGCTAAAGTCCCTGCTATGAAATATGTGCTGTCCATAAAATCCGGTAAATCAAAAAGATTGGGAAGCATGATCATTAAGTTAAACGAAGAGGTGATTAAGGATAACTGCAACATGATAGAACTCAAAAGCGAAGACTGAATGGATTTTGGGCTATTCATCATTTTTTTAATGTCCGACACTTTTTTAAATGAGCAATAGTAAATCCAAGCGGATAAAATCACGATTGAAACAATAGGAATGATGAGCAACTGTGCCTTGGTCTTGTTTTCTACTTCTATCCAAAAAAGTGTGTATAATATTAGGAATACTACTGTAGCTATAAATTTAGGCCACGTGAAGTAAGTCTTAAAAATTGACCACTGAAGGTTGAAAATCTCTTTTTTCGAAGCTTTCACAAACTTTGCCTGAAGTGCATGGCAATAGCTGTACTTGAACTTTTGCTCTAATTCAAATAATTCTTTTTCGAACTCTGAACTTTCAACACTCTCCAGATGGCTTACATAGTGATCATAGATTTCCAAGAGGATTTCTGCTGAAGACAATTCCTTGGCAGCGATTGCCTTTTTTACCTGATTGAGTTCCTGTTCTGTTAGTTTTCTCATTGCTGTCACATTTAAAAAAATCAGATGTTAAAACCCGGTTTGAGGTTTGGAGTCAGGATTCGCTGGAGATTTTCTACGAAGCCCTGCAACTCGGACATTTTGCTGGTGACTTGCTTTTGACCGTCTTTAGTCAGGCTGTAGTATTTCCGCACCCGGTTATCCACTTGTTGGATCTCGGTGCTGAGCAGTCCTTCCGCTTCTAACTTGTGCAGGGCAGGGTAGAGGGCTCCTTCGGTGATTTTGATTTCACCGGCAGTCAGTTCCTTTACCCGTTGGGTGATTTCATAACCATACATTTTTTCATTCTCCTCCAGAAGCTTGAGGATGATGGTTTGGAGTGAGCCTTTGATCAGATTGTTGTTTGACATGAGTTTGCCGTATTACCTAGCTTAACCAAATATATATAAATATTATATACATAAGAATTTTAGGTATGTGTTTTTTTTTCTTGAATTCTGTAAGAATGCCAATAGATTAAATTTCTTTTCTTTGGAGGTCAGAAGACCGAAGACGGGAGACCGAAGTGTGCTTCCGTCTTCGGTCTCCCGTCTTCCAGCCATTAACACAAGCCTGATTTCAAACAAAAAACTTTCATTCTCTCCCAAATTTCCACACTTTTCCAGAATGGACTACCAGCAGCTAATTGAAGAAGTGTACC
>CBFGUY010000231.1:0-5447 GCA_965651895.1 uncultured Algoriphagus sp.
GCAAATCACCAACTCAAAACTGTTCTCTGCATTACCCTCTATGTAAACCACGGCAAAAAAAATCATAACAAAAACCCGATCTTCTGACCGGGTTTCTTGTTTTATCTTCTTCCTGCTTTACCAGTTGGCAGCATCTTGCTCATGGCGGCTTTGGCACCACCCATTTTGTTCATCTGCTTCATCATTTTTCGCATATCGGCAAACTGCTTCATCAGATTGTTCACCTCCACAATAGTTCTTCCTGACCCTGCCGCAAGCCTTTTTCTTCTGCTACCATCGATCATATCAGGGTGTTCACGTTCTGCAGGAGTCATAGAACGGATGATTGCCTCGATCGGCTTGAAAGAATCATCGTCTATATCCAATCCCTTGATCGCCTTGCCCATACCAGGGATCATACCCAGCAAATCCTTGATATTACCCATTTTCTTCACCTGCTCCAGCTGGCTAAGGAAATCATCAAAGTTGAAATTGTTAGACCGGATCTTGGAATTGATCCGCTTGGCTTCGTCTTCATCAAATGACTGTTGCGCTCTCTCTACCAAGGAAATCACATCACCCATCCCAAGGATCCGCTGAGCCATACGATCTGGGTGGAACACATCCAGATCTTCCATTTTCTCACCTGTGGAAATAAACTTGATCGGCTTATTTACAACATGACGGATAGATATCGCAGCACCACCCCGGGTATCACCATCGAGTTTGGTCAATACGACTCCGTCGAAATTCAGACGCTCATCAAATGTCTTCGCAGTGTTCACCGCATCCTGACCAGTCATGGAATCGACTACAAAAAGTGTTTCAGAAGGATTCAAAGCCTTTTTCAACGCTTCGATCTCATTCATCATCGCGTCATCCACAGCCAGACGACCTGCAGTATCGACTACTACTGTCTTCTTACCTGTCTTTTTCGCATAGGCAATCGCATTGTTTGCAATTTCCAGAGCATTTTTGTTCTCCGGCTCAGCATAGACTTCCACACCGATCTGCTCACCTAATACTTTCAGCTGGTCAATTGCCGCAGGACGGTAGATATCGCAGGCGACTAATAAGACCTGACGGCCTTGTTTTTTCAGATGAGCACCGAGTTTTCCTGTAAAAGTGGTTTTACCGGAGCCCTGAAGACCAGAAATCAAGATAATAGAAGGATCACCGGAGATCTTGATATCCTCCTTTTTCCCTCCCATGAGTTTCGTCAGCTCCTCTTGGGTGATCTTGATCAATAACTGGCCAGGAGAAACCGAGATCAACACGTCACGGCCTAAGGCCTCAGTTTTAATGGTATCGGTGACTTCTTTGGCTACTTTATAGTTAACATCCGCATCTATCAAAGCTCTTCTGATCTCTTTGACAGTAGTCGCAACGTTTATTTCCGTGATGGTCCCGGTTCCTTTCAGCGT
Source organism: uncultured Algoriphagus sp. (assembly GCA_965651895.1). Classification (GTDB taxonomy): domain Bacteria; phylum Bacteroidota; class Bacteroidia; order Cytophagales; family Cyclobacteriaceae; genus Algoriphagus. The sequence goes on from CBFGUY010000231.1 coordinate 1,404, forward strand.
TTTGAAAGCCCGGTCTAATTTTAAACTTAAATTATCAAACATTCCTTACATGGCTATTTGGTGCAAAAGTAATGATTTTCATCAGTGATAGAAAGGAGTGCGTCATGTGTTTATGATTGTTTTATATGATTATTCGCAATAGATGTCAGTAAAGATATTTTCTTTACCCTACTGGATAGAAGACAGGAGACCGAAGACCGAAGAGGCTAAATGCTAGTGTTAACCTAACCCTATAATGCTTTAGTCTAGTTACTGGGAGAAAGCGGATATACATATTGTTTTCAATCGGTCACTCCGAAACGTCTGGGCAGGCTATGGAATCTCACCAGGCAAATCAAGCCACTGTGCTCCGTTTTTCGCCATATTCGATTTGACCTATTGCAGCGAGTCTCATCCTATTTTTTACGTGGGTTTGTGTATAAATCCCTAATTTGCGCCAGCATACATCATTCAAAGTAAAATTCTTTTCATGCAGCTGAATTTCAAAAAAGACGTACTCCCCCATCTGGTAGGAATAGCTATTTTCTATGCTATTGTAGTCGTTTATTTCGCTCCTGTAGTTCTGCAGGACCAGGTGATTATGCAGGGTGATATCCTCAAATGGGAAGGCTCTGCCAAGGAAGCAATCGACTACCGTGCGGCTACTGGTGAGGAAGCTCTATGGACTAACAGTGTTTTTGGAGGAATGCCAGCCTATTTTGTCAGTTTGGAGTTTGCCGGAGACATTACCACAGGACTCTTGTCTATAATCACCTTAGGCCTTCCACATCCTGTAAACAGTCTGTTTCTAGGCATGGTGGCCATGTATGTGCTAATGCTCACATTTAGGGTCAGGCCTGCGTTTGCGATTATTGCCAGTGTTGCTTTTGCGATGAGTTCTTACAACCTGCTGAGTCTAGCTGCGGGCCACAACGCCAAAATCTGGGGAATATGCCTTATACCCCTGATACTGCTTGGAATCCACATTGCTTTCCAAAGGAAAAGACTGTTGGGGGCAGGTGTTTTAGCTTTAGGCCTACTATTACAATTGAAGTTCAACCATATTCAGATTACGTATTATACCTTAATTATCTCGGTCATTTATGTGATTGTCAGGCTTGTATTTGACTGGAAAAAAGAGGGGATTACGCAACTGGGCAAAACTATTGCATTTTTGGTTTTAGGAGCTGCTTTAGCTGTAGGGGGAAATATCGGCAGGATCGCTACTGCTATGGAATACGCTCCATACTCCACCCGTGGCAATGCTACATTGGAATCAGCATCTGGAGGACTGGACAAGGATTATGCATTTTCCTGGTCCAATGGCAAGCTGGAAACGCTTACTTTTTTGGTACCAAACTTCTATGGAGGTGGCAGTAGCACTCCATTGGGCAAGGGAACTGCCTCTGAGAAAGCCTTGCGAAATAATGGGTTAGAGCCCGCTCAAATCAATGGATTTCTTCAGGGCGCACCAACATACTGGGGAGACCAACCCTTCACTGGGGGACCTATATACGGCGGGGTAATCTTGGTTTTCCTTGCGTTTATCGGTATCTGGGCTGCTCCCAAAGAAAGCCTGTACACCTTCGGTGTCATTATTATTCTTTCGCTCATGCTATCATGGGGAAAAAACCTGAGCTGGTTCAATTACCTTCTATTTGATATTTTACCAGGGTACAACAAATTCCGGGCAGTATCCATGGCCTTAGGAATGACGCTTTTCGCCATTCCGGCTTTAGGTGCTATTTCTCTGGAAAGACTCTATAGAAGCAAAGATTTCAAAGTTCTTTATATAGCCGGGGCGTCCGTAGGCGGATTATTGGTATTGCTGGCTATAGGAGCAGGTATATTCAGATTTGAAGGAGCTGCCGACGCAGGTTTGCCTGAATGGCTCACAAGCGCACTCCGAGAAGACCGCAAGGCAATGCTTTCCGCAAGTGCCTGGAGAAGCTTGGCTCTTGTGGCCGCATCATTTGTGCTGATTTACTTTGCCATGAAAAACAAAATCTCCGACCTAATCCTAGGTCTGGGAATATTTGCACTGGTCACCATAGATCTTTGGTCGGTAAATAAGCAATACCTCAATGACAGCTCATTCCAGGGTAATCCCAGCAGGACCTACTTTGCTGAAACTCCCGCAGATCAAGAAATCGCCAAGGATCAGAGCTACTTCAGAGTCCTCGATCTGACAGAGTCTTTGACTGCGACGGGCAAATCTTCCTACAGATTCCATAGTCTGGGAGGGTACCATGGTGCCAAAATGCGCAGGTATCAGGATCTGCTGGACAACAGGCTGAACTTCGAATTAAATGACTTTGTAAAAAAAGCGCAGGAGGGCAATTTTGATTTTGAAGGTATCCAGACTATCAACATGATGAATACCAAATACCTCATCGCAGGAACAGCCGCAAACTCAGTTTTTGAAAATCCGGAAGCAAATGGTCCTGCCTGGGTTCCTACTCAGATAGTATCCGTGCAGTCTAATCAGGAAGAGATGGATGAACTGGGGAAAATAGACACCAAAACCCAGGCAACCATCAACACCGCCGAATATGGTGAAGTAAGTGTAGGAAATGGAAAAATCACCCATACATCGTATGCTCCAAATGAACTGAAATACCAGGCCGAAATGAGCCAGGGCGGATTGGCAGTGTTCTCAGAAATTTACTATCCAGTTGGCTGGAAGGCCACCATTGACGGTGAAGAGGCAGAAATCCTACGTACAGATTACCTGCTGCGGGGCTTGAATATCCCAGAAGGAACTCATGAGATTGTTTTCAAGTTTGAACCAAAAAGCTATACTGCTACCAAAACCCCAATGATCATCTTTCAATACTTAATTGTGTTGTCATTAGTAGCCGGAGTGTTTTTCACGATCAAAGACAAGAATGAAAGAGGATAAGGACAAAGTAGTCAGTTTTTACGACCAGTTTGCTGAGAAGCAGGAGAAGACCGGTATAAATTCCCGCCATCTTAATATCCTGGACAAGGTAAAAGCTGCAGGACTGAATGCCAACCACAGTGTGTTGGAAGTGGGTTGTGGTATTGGCACAGTCAGTCATTTGCTGGCAAATCAGGTGAAACAAGGAGATATACTAGCTGTGGATATCTCCCCAGAAAGCATAGAAAAAGCAAAAGTGCTGTGGAAAAATCAAAGCAACCTGAAATTTGAAGTTTCGGACATGTCTGACTTTGACAGGCCGGGAAAGACCTTTGATTTCTTTGTGTTTCCTGATGTGCTGGAACATATACCAGTAGATCAGCACCACAGACTATTCCGCAATATCTATAAGCACGCACATCAAGATTCGGTGATCTTCATCCACATCCCTGCCCCCAGATATTTGCAATGGATGATAGAAAACGAACCCCAGAAATTACAGGTGATCGATCAACCATTAGACTCCGGAGACCTGATCAAAAGCATTACTTCCAATGGCTTTTACCTAGAAAAAATGGAAACTTATCCGGTTTTTTTCGAAGAGAAAGACTATCAATACTTCGTGTTTCGGGCTTCTAAACCTCTGTTCAAGTCCACCCCTAGAAGTAAATGGGAGGTTCTCAAAGAGCGACTGAGTATAAGACTGAAACACGGAATAATAAACTAACCCTAATGAAAATAGCAGAAAACACAGTAGTAGGGCTTACTTACGAACTACAGGTGAGCAAAGAGGCAGATGAAATAGAATCCGCACCATTCAGCGTAGAAATCCGTGATCCAGAAGATCCATTTTATTTTCTTTTTGGAGCAAGTGATCTACCTGAAAAATTCGAAGAATTACTCCTGAACAAAGAAGAGGGAGAAAAATTTTCATTTGTAATCCCGGTAGCGGATGCCTACGGTGAGGCAGATCAGGAATTGATTGTAAACCTCCCGAAATCCCAGTTTTCCGGGGAGAATGGTTTCAACCCCGAAATGCTCCAAGAGGGCAACTTTTTACCTTTAATGGACGAAGACGGGTACCCTATGCAGGCAAAAATCCTTAAAGACCTGGGTGAAGAAATCCTTCTGGATTTCAACCATCCATTGGTGGGATTTGACTTACATTTTGACGGAACTGTATT
>CBFGUY010000232.1:0-5443 GCA_965651895.1 uncultured Algoriphagus sp.
CTTTTTCCAAGATTACTACAGAAATGCCTTTTTTTGCCAGATGATAGGCTGCCATTGCCCCTGCAGGCCCACTTCCTATTACCGCTACATCATAATGACCCATGCACTCAATTTATAGTCTCTGTTTATACGCAGGTGTAAAGGAAATACAAAATCCCCTAATTTTTTTCCAATTCCTTTTTGATAAACGCTACACTTAAGGGAATCTGGGTGACAGATCTGGAGCTTTCATCCTCTATAGTCAAGAATTCTGTCCCTTGTTTTTTGGCCTCTTTGATGATTCCTGCTATGTCTATATCCCCGGTGCCGAGCACCACGTTGGTCTCCACATCCCCGCGTCCGTCCTTAGATCCGGGAGTTCCTTTCTTCCGGTCTTTTAAATGCAGCATAGGGAACTTTCCAGGATGTTTTTTCATGATGGCCAATGGATCACCTCCTCCCATTTTTACCCAGAACACATCCATGTTGAAACCAAAGTTTTTGGCGTTTTCGAGCATATAATCAAACCTTGCTTTTTTGCGGTCTTTGGCAAACTCGTAGCCGTGTGGGTGATATAAAAATGTGATTCCTTCCTTTTTCAATTCTTCACCCACTGCGTTGAAAAGCGCGGTGGCGATTTTAATCTCCTCCATGGAAATAGATCCTTCAGCATGCGGAATCCAATAGCAGGTAGCATATTTTGCCCCATATTTTTTGGCCTGGTCTATTATAGGCTGTAGATCCTTGGTGAGTTGGTTATAATCAGCGCCGACTCCTATGATACGGAGATTATTGTCGGTGAGAAGTTTTGCATACTCATCATCTGACATCCCGTATCCCCCACCTCCTTCCAGTGCTGAAATCCCCCATTCTGAAATCAGCTCATGGTATTTGACAGGATCAACTTTCATTTCATTTCTTAACGAATATAGTTGAAGGGCTATCTCCTGGGACTGAGCCTGTAGCGCAAATCCCACTATGAAGCCTGTAAAAACTAAATATTTGTAAATGTTTTTCATGATTTGGTTATCTTAGGTTCGACCTAAAATATGGATTATTATCCAGTTTTCGATGGTAATCATTAATTTCAACCTCATCCATGTCCTATGAATTCTGACCGAAGAAAATTTATCCAAAATACCTCCCTGCTAGGACTTGCCATGTCTGTTGCCCCTACTTTTTCTTTTGCCCAATATCGGGATAAAGTAATAGGCCATGGAGAATTCCAATACCAGGTGGATCAAAAGTGGGGCATGCTGGATCCTTCCAAAGTGCCTGTGAATAATTGTCATGAGATGGTGATGGATCGTAAGCTAAGGATGATCATGGTCACTGATGAACCTAAAAACAATATAATCATCTACGATCAATCCGGCAGATTGCTGACATCATGGACCTTGGGAATGGATCGCGCGCATGGGTTGACACTAGTGGATGAGGGGGATGCGGAGTACCTCTGGATCTCTGACAATGCCGGAAGGGTAGTGAAAACCACCCTGGACGGGGCTATAGTGGCGGAGATTTCCGCTCCTGTGAAAGAGGGGATTTATACAGAGAAAATGGCCTATGTGCCCACAGAAACTACTGTAGCCCCAAACGGAGATCTGTACGTGGCAGATGGCTATGGCTCCCAGTTTTTTCTGCAGTATGATAAGGAGGGGAATTTCATCAGGAAATTTGGCGGAGCGGGGTCGGATGACGCACAATTCAGCACGGCCCATGGCATCACGGTAGATCAGCGAGGTGGCAAGGCCCCCACTTTGCTCTGCACCTCCAGAGGCCACAATTCTTTCAAGAGGTTCACTATGGAAGGGGAATACCTGGAGACTGTTTTTTTGCCCGGTGCATTTGTGTGCCGGCCGGTGGTCAAGGGTGACAATCTTTATGCGGGAGTCTGCTGGTCCAGGCTTCGCTACTTGGAACAAACACCTGATTCCGGTTTTGTGACTATTTTGGATAAAGACAACAGGGTGGTTTCCAATCCTGGAGGTACCGCTCCCGAGTACAGAAATGGAGAACTGCAGCTCATGCTTCAATCGGAGGCTGTTTTTAAGCATTGCCATGATGTGTGTATAGATCAGGATGAGAATATCTATGTCTGCCAGTGGAACGCCGGGAAAACTTATCCCATAAAGCTTACAAGAGTTTGATCTTTTAGTACTGATTTTCTGAATGTATCGTTAAATTTGTAATTGTAGTAATTTAAAATGTAATTGATATGACAGAAATTTCGGTAGGCTGGTTTGAGATTCCTGTTACAGACATGGATCGTGCAATAGTTTTTTATCAAAAAATTTTCGATTGCAAGCTTCAGAAAATTGATTTGGGAGAATTCCAGCTGTCCAGGTTCCCAGGAGATGGAGGGGGGAGCTTGGTGTATCATAAGGATTTTTATCAGCCTAGTGATTTGGCAGGTCCCTTGATCTATTTTTCTTCCGATGACGTATCTATCGGGCTGGCAAAAGTAGAAGCGGCTGGTGGGACAGTTCAGATTCCTAAAAAGATGATTTCACCGGAATTCGGTTATATGGGTGTGTTTTTGGATTCTGAAGGAAACCGTATTGCCCTTCATTCAAAGGAGTAGTGCCCCGAGATGTAACAGCTGGATTTTTGCCTTTGTTATGCGTCCTCAGAATAAGTTGGGACGGCATTGATGTTTTGATTTTCAATTTAGTGTTTTTTTTATGCGGCTTAAAAAAGGATTATTGATTTCTGAGGAGAACGTGACTGATCTGGACTATATCCAGAGAAAGATCGTAATGACTATCTCCTTGTTAACATTTGCATTGTTGCTGTTGCTGGGGATTTCGGATGTTTTTCTGGGAATGTCTCCTGTGATAGTTTGGATCAAAATAGGCATAGCGTTTCCTTTTTTAGCCACCTACTTTTTGATTTCAAGGTATGGGAGAGCCCAAATGGCGCTGAACATTTTGCTGTTTCTGGCCCATGTAGTGATAATGTTTAATTTTTTGTACAACGACGGCAGTAATGGCCCCACTATTTATGCGTTTTTTTTAGTATTGGTAGTCTCCGCATTGCTTATCCGGGGCTGGGCTAAAGTGGCCTGGTTTATTGGTTCCTTTGCCATGTTTTTCTTATTGTTTTACGGAGAGGTACGAGGATTTCTTATTGTGGAGCATTATTATGAAGGAGCTGAAAGTCAATTTACGGACCATGCAGTCACTATTTTATGGATCAGTTTATTTGTTTTTACAGTACTGCATTTTTTCATTCGAAGTTACCAAAATCAAAACAAGGTTCTGAATGAGATAAAGCAGCGGCAGGAGCAAACCCTGGAAGAGGTAAAAACCCTAAATGATCAAAAAAACAGATTGATAGCCATACTTTCCCACGATCTGAAAAATCCGATTGGCATGCTTCATATGACACTGGGTATGCTAGATAAAGGATTTTTTGAGCAGGGGGAAATGGAGCAGATTTTTGGGGATCTGAAAAATCAGAGTTTTCATCTAAACAAGGTTTTGAACAATACGCTCAGCTGGGTGATGACAGAGCTGGGAGATAGCCCCAATGAAGTGCATGAGACCAGCGTGGAGGAACTGACAATGGAAATCCAAGATATGATGATGGTGCAGGCGATGGAAAAAAACCAGAAAATCGAGGTTTCGGTATCAGGTAAGGATATCACGATCCCACTGGAGAGCAATGAAGTGAAAATCATTCTGAAAAACCTGCTTGATAACGCCATCAAATTCGCACCTCTAAATTCAAAAATCAACCTGGATCTTACCATAGATAGGAATAGAATCAGCTGGGCGGTTTCCAATGAAGGAACGGTTATTTCTCCTTCAGATCAAAATGATCTATTCTTGTTTCGGGCCAGGACATCCTATGGGACCAAAAGAGAAAAGGGGACTGGGATAGGGCTGCCCCTATGTAAAAGGATAGCGGATAAAATTTCCTATGAGCTGGACTATCGCTTGACTCCGGATCAGAAGAATTGTTTTATACTCAGCAAAAATTTAACCCGGATGCATTAGGTTTCGTCATGAGGAAACTAATTGCATGAGAATCATACTGTGTGGATAGTGGATCTGCCGCAGCGGATATGCTGAACTCGAAAACAGCAATGCAATGGCTGATTTTGAAGCAATTAATAGCTCTAAAATCTCGATTTTGAGATTTTCTCAGCATGGATAAAGGCCTATTTCCCTCAATAAGCTTGCTCTTGCTTAAAAACCCTACGCATGAAAATAAGGGTTAATCATTCAAAATGACAGCTTTTGATTTATTACTGGCGTTTTTCAGCATGCCCTAAGCTATAGTATCACTACTCTTAAGCTCATGGCACCATGTGCGCCTACCACCAGGGATTGCTCTATATCGGCAGTCTTGGAAGGGCCGGCTATGAATACACCAAAGCCAGATTTGGAATCCACGATCTGCTTGTAGGCTTCATGCATATTCCCCACTATTTTTTCTTTCTGGATCACGATGACCAAATGTGCCGTGATGAACGGTAGGGCTCTTAAGGCTAAGTTGCTATCGTCCAGCCAGATGGCCGCATTCTCGGCAGAGGCAACCTGCCCTTCTACTATAGCCAGATCCAGATCAGCAAAATCTGCAGCATGCTCAGGCACCTGGCAATTGGAGAACCTCTCAAAAGAGGGGCAAGAACTATATACTTTTGAAAAACCTGTTTCATTGATCAGCTGCTCCAGCTCTTCCTCGCTCACGACCATGCCTTTATTCAGGTTCAACGAGGCAGTATAAGTCTCTACGAGATCTGGGGCAACTTCAAATTCAGGGATGTCCGGAAGCGGTTTTTCGTCCAGGTCCAGTCCTTTGATTTCAGCTAATATGGCCGTTTTGCTGCTCATTTTCTGTTCTTTTTGTACCAGTCTTTGAATGATTCCGCTGGCAAGTCCGGCAGATTTCTGCCTTTGCCCCAGGCATTCAGAGGATTGTAAATGATGCTGTCAGGCAATGTCTTTAGCGACGCTCTCATCATTGTCCCCGAAATTTTATAAGCAAGTGGACTTTTGAAGATCCCGTTTGCCAATTTCATGGATAAACCTTTCATAGATGTGCCCTGTGCCTTGGTGATCTCCTGTCTCCACTCGTAGAGTTGTTCGTGAATGTTTATTTTTACCGGACACACATCGGAGCAGCTGCCGCAAAGTGTGGAGGCAAAGGGAAGCGTGCTGTATTTTTTCAGGTCTATACCCGGTGATAATATGGAGCCTATAGGGCCCGGTACCGTGCTGCCGTAGCTGAACCCCCCACTCCGCCTGTAGATAGGGCAGGTGTTCATACAGGCTCCACAGCGTATGCATTTCAGGGAGTTTCTGAATTTTTCCCTAGCCAGTTGCTTGGTCCGTCCATTGTTTACCAAGATCAGATGAAGTTCTTTTCCTGGTGAAGGGCTTCTGAAATGGGAATTGTAATTGGTAATGGACTGCCCGGTGGCAGACCTGGCCAGGAGTCTGAGAAAAACCCCAAG
>CBFGUY010000233.1:0-5437 GCA_965651895.1 uncultured Algoriphagus sp.
TGGGGAGATTTATTCAGAGATTCCGCTACCAAGGATCCGATTACCCCATCCGGATTCATGCCGTTAGCTTTCTGATATTTCTGAAGGCCAGTGAACATGGTGGAGTCAAAAAGATTAGGGTTTTCCATATCATATGGGTTCAAGAAATCCCAAAAAATCAATCGCTTTCGCAAAGCTGGTATTGCAGCATGCCCCTCACCTACTTTTATTGCACCTTCTACCTGAGCAAACTCCCAAGTAAGTGTATCATTTTGATGGATCTGATAAAGCTCTTTTATTGCTTCCCTTCCTTTGACATATAATTCGGACTGTGGGTAAAGTTGATCAATTACTTTCTCTACCAATGTTCCACTTCCTGCCTCTTGAAGCAAAGAGATGTAATCAATTTCTGATTCTTTCTTCTCAAACTTCCAATCCGGATCCAAGGTGGATGGATCCACTTTACCATTTTCTAAATCGTGAACCAATGATAAAAATGCATCACTCAGCAATAATTCCAGACGCACCTTTTCCTCGGATGAAAGGTTTCGGAATCGCTTGTTTTCTTTTTCAGGATCAGAAGAAAGGGCATGAATCTCTGCCAAATGGTAATCATCTGGCTGTAGCCCATCATATTTTGAATTCTCAATCTGATCTAGCATTTCTTTGCCAGATTTGGACAGTGAGCCGTTGAAGAGCCACACTTCCATATAATCCCTAGCCTCGTAAAATTCTTTTAAAACCTGGGTATAGTCTGACTGGGTCAAAACCTCAACTCTTTCACCATTTAATGCTGCTTGTAATTCATCTTTCAGATCAGACCTCCGCTGGCTGAAAAACCAAATCAGTCCTAAAGCCAAAACCACCACTACTGCAATAGAGAGAATTATCTTCTTATTCATAAAAGGATTTTGTGTATGTGCCTTCTATGAGTCAAAGTTCGTACGCTTAAATTTATTCGAGTCAAACCCTTCTGGAAACCCACAATAGACTCTCACTATCAGCTACTTAAAAAAAACAACCCCCTAAAAAATGAAATCAATGGGACTGGAGTTTGAGAATGAAATTACCCAGAGTGGGGCATATAGCTTTTCATTATTAAAAGTAAGTCTGAGGGCTAAGTCATCCCTTCTATAGTTCCCCGCCTTAACCACCTTGGCAAATTCAATTCACTGCTACTTCAGCATGTTCCTATCTTGCCTACAGAAACAAGAAGAATCCTCAATCTTACTTTCGCAAGGCGCTTAACACTTCTGCATCCCGTTCATAAATATCCTGCCTGAAATGACCTTGTCCCTTGCTATCTGACCAAAAAGTCAGATAAAGTAATACAACTGGGATTTTTCGGTCTAACCTCACAATTTGCTCATGCTTGTGATGCATGGCCGTATTGATCTTCGCAGGTGTCCATACTTCATTGCTTTTAAGCAGAAGCTCCGCGAAAGTTGCAGGGTTCTGAATTCTGATACAGCCATGACTTAGCGCACGGTCTTCTCTGGAAAAAAGGCTTCTGGCAGGTGTGTCATGAATATAAACACTGTGCTCATTTGGGAACATAAATTTCACCAGCCCCAGGGAATTATGTTCACCTGGCTTCTGCCTTACCATATAAGGAATGGATTTCCCACTCCAATTCACGGAACTTGGATCTACTGCCTGCCCGGAGTAAGTAACCACTTCCATATTTTTCTGCGCAAGGTAATTCGGGTTTTTACGCACAGCAGGCATCACTTCATTTCGTACGATAGATGTGGGCAGATTCCAATAAGGACTGAATACAATGTAGCTCATAGCCGAAGAGAAAATCGGTGATTTATGGTACTTCGTGCCTACAATCACACGGGTAGAAAAGAGGGTGTCACGGTTGCTGAGATAGTCTAACTGATAGTTGGCGATATTCACCAGGATCATTTCTGCTCCCCGCAGGGTATCAGGAAGCCAGCGGAGCCTTTCCATATTGACAGAGGCCTTATCGATCAGGTATGTCGGGGATTGATTAAGTGCATAGACCGTATTTTTACCCAATGCTCCATCTGGCTCTAATCCATTTCTCTCCTGAAACTTCTGAACTGCCAGAAACATGGTAGAATCATACGCTTTTTCATCTTCATAGGCATAAGGCTCCAGGTATTTCCAAAAAACCAAGCGTTCCCGCAGATTGGGAATGCCGCTATTCGTCTCCCCTACCTTAATGGACTTCACTACTTTCACGGCTTTCCAGTTCAGTGTGTCATTTTTCCGAATCTCATCAATCGCACGGATGACCTCCCTCCCTTTTTTATAAACAGTAATATTGGGGTATAAAGTCTCCAGAGACTGTCGGATCTGCTGCTGAGCCAAGGCTGAGGACAACAATTCAGGATAGGAAACCTTAGAGGTTTTACGGGTAATTTCCCAATCACCGTTTAGGGACTGCGGATTCACTTTTCCCAATTCCAGATGTGCTGCCAGGTGTAAAAAAGCATCACTAAGCAATAGATCAATTCCTGTCAAGTCATCCAGTTCATTTGCTTGACCTATCTTTTTATTAGCTTCAAACTGCTCAAAGATGGCATTAATCTGATCCAGATGATAGTCTGAGGGATTGAGTCCATCAAACTTGCTTTGAATGATTTCAAAGCGCAGCTCATAAGCTAATTCAGTCAATATACCTGACTTCGTCCAGGCAGGTTCAAAAAGACGGTTGGTATAAAACTGGTGAATATCACCTTTGGAAAACAGCTCATTCCCATGCACATTAAGCGGAACATCCGGCTGGTCCTGTTCCAGTCGGATACGGATGTTATCCTCTAATCCGGTTTTCTGGGCGAAACAAAAAAGCCCCGGAGCAAAACTCAGGAGCATTAATAGTGTGATTTTTTTAAGCATGACAATTTTCAAATTATGCATATCTGATTTTCTGCCGATAAAGGGATAGAGTATTCTAGAAATTAGTCAGCAGTAGTTTTACCCTCCTCGCTCTTTCCTCTCCTGTCTCCCTACCTGCTAGGTTAGCTGAATTATTTTCTAACTATTGCACCTCAAAATCCTGATATTTCCTGCCTAACGTCCAGGCTTCTTTCAGCATCTCTAGAAATTCACCCATTTTATGCAAGGGTATCAAGTTTGGCCCATCACTGAGAGCTTTAGCCGGTTCCGGATGAGTCTCAATAAAGAACCCATCAATACCGGTTGCCGCTGCTGCCCTGGCCAAAATAGGCGCAAATTCCCGCTGACCTCCACTGCTTCCTCCCTGACCACCGGGCTGCTGTACAGAGTGCGTAATGTCAAATACCACCGGTGCAAACTGACGCATAATCGGAAGACCACGCATGTCCACTACCAGATTGTGATAGCCTAGTGAAAAACCCCGTTCAGTAAGGCAGACATTCTCGTTTCCTGTTGACCGCACTTTGCTTACCGCATACTGCATATCCTCCGGAGCCATAAATTGTCCCCGTTTGATTTTGACAGCTTTTCCGCTTTCTCCAGCCGCCAACAGCAGATCAGTCTGCCGGCAAAGGAAGGCTGGAATCTGTAAAACGTCCACTACTTCCGCTACATCTTTGACTTGGTAACTTTCGTGAATATCTGTTACCAAAGGCACATTGAGCGCATTTCCCACTCGCTGCAAGACTTCAAGTGATTTGTCCATCCCTATACTTCTGAAGGATCCTGAAGATGTCCTGTTAGCCTTGTCAAAAGAAGCTTTAAAAACATAGGAAAAACCATGCTGCTCTGCCCATTCTTTGGTTTTGGTTCCTATTTCCAGGCAAATATCATAGCTCTCCACAGCACATGGCCCGGCAAACAATACTGGTTTTTCTTTACCTAGGATCACTGAATCAGTGATACGCATGGGTTTGTTATTTCTTGTCATTTTCCTTTAGGGATAAAGTTTCAATCAATGGGACTAAATGTTGGCCGGCATGCAGAAGAATATCTCCTACTTCACGGAATACGCCTTCCCCGCCTTTGAATCGGGAGACGTAATGGGCTATAGGCTTCACATATTCCACTGCATCCCGTGGCACCACAGCCAGTCCCACACGTGCCAAAATAGGAAGATCGATCAGGTCATCGCCGATAAAAGCGACTTCTTCAGCCTGAAGCTCCAGTGTCTCCAATACTTCGTCGAACTTCTTTGCTTTGTTTTTTACACCATGATAATGGAAGTCAAATTTGAGTTCCTCGCAGCGATTCTGCACCACATAGGATTCCCTTCCTGTGATTGCCCCGACCATCAGTCCACTTTTACGGAGATGATAGACGATCAAGCCGTCCTTCACATTGAATTTTTTGAATTCCAGCTTATTATCATCATAGATAATTCCGCCATCTGTCATCACTCCATCTATGTCTGTGATGAGGAGTTTTATGTTTGATGCACGTTCCCAAATCTCATCTGATAAATGGGCAAAGTAATTAGCTACTATTTTTTCTGTTTCCATTGGATAGAATAAAGATCGAGTCTTCTCTGCTCGAGGTTTCGTACACTTCCTGCTTTCCGCTGCTTGGTCAAAAGATCCAAATCCACATCCGCCACAATAATTGTTTCTTCATTCTCTGAGGCCATAGCGACTACTGCATCATGGGGAAAAGAGAAATCTGAAGGGGAATAAATCGCCGCCTGGGAGTATTGAATATCCATGTTTTCCACTTTAGGCAGATTGCCCACAGATCCAGTGATAGCCACATAGCACTCATTTTCGATCGCCCGGGATTTCGCACAGGTATTTACACGTAGGAAAGCATTTTTGGTATCTGTCCAAAACGGGACAAACAAAATATCCATTTCCTGCTCAGCCAGAATTCTTCCCAACTCGGGGAATTCCACATCGTAACAGATCAAAATCCCGATTCTTCCGGCATCGGTATCGAATACATTGATCCCATTTCCTCCTTGGAGCCCCCAGTATGATGCCTCATCGGGTGTAATATGAAGCTTATATTGTTTATCCTGAGTCCCGTCTCTACGACATAGGTAACTCACATTCCGTAGCTTCTTACCATCATACTCCGGCATGGAGCCTGCGATCACATTGACGTTGTAGGATACGGCAAGGTCGCTCATCCGGCTCACTATCTCATCGGTATAATCCGCAAGATTCCGGATTGCTTCTGAAGCGTCCATGTCATTGAATTCAGCCAACAGCGGTGCGTTGAAGAATTCTGGAAGCAGGCAAAAGTCAGATTTGTAACCGGACACGGTATCCACGAAAAACTCCACCTGCTGCATCAGATCATCTACATTGGAGAAGCGTCTCATCTTCCACTGTACCAATCCCAGACGGACGATTGATTTTTTATTACCGATTAGCTTTTCATCTTTCTCGTAATAAATGTTAATCCACTCCAATAGGGTAGCGTACGCTCGGGAATCAGTATCGGAAGGAAGGTATTTGGTGATCACCTTCCGCACGTGAAATTCATTTGCGATCTGGAAAGACAATACCGGATCGTATATTTCCTTGTTTTT
>CBFGUY010000234.1:0-5426 GCA_965651895.1 uncultured Algoriphagus sp.
GCTTCTCCTGAAGCTGCATCCTGATTATTTTATTTTCTAGCCAACACCTTCTTCGCAGCGGCTACAATATTCGCTGCGTCCAGCCCGTACTTATCCAATAGCTGGGTAGGGGTTCCTGACTCACCGAAGCTGTCATTTACACCTACATATTCCACCGGAGCCGGATTATGCCTGGCCAACGTCTGGGCCACACTGTCACCTAAGCCACCATTATATTGATGCTCTTCTGCAGTCACTGCGCATCCTGTTTTGGCCACAGAGTCTAAGATAGCCTCTTCATCCAGTGGCTTGATTGTATGGATATTGATTACTTCAGCAGAGATTCCTTCGTTTCTCAGGATAGCCTCAGCTACTACTGCTTCCCATACCAGATGACCCGTAGCGAAAATAGTCACATCGGAACCCTCGATCATTTTCCAAGCCTTGCCAATCTCAAACTTCTGGGCCGGATCAGTGAAAATAGGCCAGGAAGGACGGCCAAACCTCAAGTAAACAGGGCCTTCATAATCTGCTATAGCAATGGTTGCGGCTTTAGTCTGATTGTAATCGCAAGGATTGATTACTGTCATGTGGGGAAGCATTTTCATCATTCCCACATCTTCCAGAATCTGGTGTGTCGCACCATCTTCTCCTAGCGTCAACCCCGCATGTGATGCACAGATTTTTACGTTTTTGCCTGAATATGCGATCGATTGTCGGATCTGATCATATACACGTCCGGTAGAGAAATTGGCGAATGTTCCCGTAAAAGGGATCTTACCGTTAATAGACAGGCCGGCGGCAATACCCATCATATTGGCTTCTGCGATACCTGTTTGGAAGAATCTTTCAGGAAATTCCTTCTGGAATGCTCCCATTTTCAATGAACCGATCAGATCAGCACAAAGTCCTACCACATTCGGATTTTTACGGCCGGCTTCCAGAAAGCCATCACCAAATCCTGAGCGTGTATCTTTTTTTTCTGTATAGTTGAATTTTAAATCCAATGTCTTTTCCATGTTTTCTTTTTGTTGAAGGGTCTAAAAATAGCTTTGATCAATAATCGCCCAATGTTTCCGGTAATTGGGACAAAGCGTCTTCCAATTGCTCGTCACTTGGAGCTACTCCATGCCATTTGTGAGTACCCACCATGAAGTCCACCCCAAAGCCCATCTCGGTATGAAGGAGATTGAGCACAGGTTTGCCTTTTCTGCTTAGTGATTTGGCCTCTTCCAGCCCTTCTATCACGGATTTCATGTCATTTCCCTGGAAGATATCATTGACCACCCAGCCAAAAGACTCATATTTCGCTCTGAGGTCTATCAAATTCATGATGTCCTTGGTGGGACCGTCGATTTGCTGTCTGTTTAAGTCTATCGTAGCGATCAGGTTGTCCACCTTCCAGTGGGCCGCATACATTGCTGCTTCCCAGATCTGCCCTTCTTCCTGCTCACCGTCTCCCATCAGTACATAGACAGTGCTCTTGTCTCCGTCTATTTTCTTTGCCTGCGCTGCGCCTATGGCCACAGAGAGCCCTTGGCCCAAGGAGCCGGATGCTATTCTTATACCCGGAAGCCCTTCTTCAGTAGCCGGGTGTCCTTGCAATCTTGAATTTAGCTTTCTGAAGGTGTTCATTTCCTCAGGAGAAAAATATCCTGATCTGGAAAGCACGGAATACCATACCGGTGAAATATGACCATTGGAAAGGAAAAACAGGTCTTCGCCTTTGCCTTCCATTTTGAAATCTGTGTCGTGATTGAGCTGATCGAAGTACAGAGCTGTAAAAAACTCAGTACATCCCAGCGATGCTCCCGGATGTCCGGACTGAACGGCATGTACCATGCGGAGACAGTCCCGGCGTACCTGCGATGCGATTTGCTCGAGTTGTTCTATCGATTTTTTTTCCATTGTTTAATAGGTTTATTTGAGTATTTGAGAGGTGTGTTCTTTTGTGTTTACTTTTTCGATGATCTCGGATATTTTTCCTTCCTCATCGATTACAAATGTGGTCCGTACGGTTCCCATATAGGTTTTCCCAAATGTATTTTTCTCCTGCCAAGTGCCATAAGCTTCATGCACCTTCAGGTCAGTGTCGGCAATAAGGGAAAAGGGAAGAGACTGCTTTTCTTTGAATTTCACATGCGATTTTTCCGCATCTGAACTGATTCCGAAAACCACATATCCTGCTTTTTGCAGTGCATCGTAGTTATCTCTCAGGTTGCATGCCTGCGCAGTACATCCTGGAGTGGCATCTTTTGGGTAAAAATAGAGAACAACCTTCTTTCCGCGATAGTCAGAGAGTTTGATCGTTTCTCCTGTTTCAATTTTAGCTTCAAAATCCGGGGCCATCTGGCCTTCTTTTAGCTTCATATGTTTATAATTTGGCTTTCATTGTGTTCATAACCTCTACCGAAACGTGGGAAAGGATTAGTCCGTCCGAAATCTAGCTGATTATGAAAAGCTAGTTTCGGTGCTTGGCCGTGGTTATGTTCTTTTCTTTAAGGCGCCTAATTTAACCAATCGTTCCTTTCCATTCAGCAGTATTGCCAGCTTTATCCGTAACTTTTAGCAAAACTTCTCCTTTGAAGGGGTCACTTGTGAGTTTTTCGGACCAAATGGCTGATTGCTTATGCTCATATCGCATCAGTACCCATTGCCCATTTACGTATGCTTCATAGTGATCAATACCGGAAAGGTCATCTCTGATCACAAAACGCAGCTCCCCAGAATTTACCCGTACTACCTTAATGGTAGGCTTGGTGTTATCCTGCAGTATGGAGATCTCACCAAGGTACCTGGAGCCAAAATCCAAGGTGTCACCTTTCCATGTCCCTCCCAAAAATGACTTGGATCCTCCTGAAATATAATAGGCATGGGACTTATCCTTATTTCCTGAAAATCCGGGTACTTTCCAGCGTATATTCATAGCATTCCAGAGGTATTCCCTTCTGCTGTTGACCATTAATTGGGGCTCAGAAGCTGATCCAGTATCGGATACCCTTAGAAACAAGTCATCTAAAAGAGTCTCTTTCCTGAAATTTATCTGCACGTTTTTATCCGCATAGGAAATTTCCTTTCCTGCCGGGATCAAGGTGTTGATCCCGGGTAAAACCACTTCTGTACAGATGTCTATTTCCTCAGGAACACCAAAGTTCATGTCCCAAAGGTAGGTTCTGCTGCTTGCATCCTCGTAGGCAGGAAGCATCTCAAAGGCATTTGCGCCCACATAAAACTTAGCCAATGCGCCTTTTGGAGAAGCCGGTGCCTTGATCTTTAATATATTATTGATGTATTCCAGTGAAGCCTTGGAGGGAGCATTTCCATCATTTACGTTTCTTTCCAAATCCTGTCCCGTAAGCGTGAAATTTACCGCCTGCACATTTCCATAGGCATCAATAAGCTTTAGCTTGTAGTTCTTTTTTGTACCTGGATCCAGCTCCAGATGCCCTGAGTTTTCTGTTAATGGGGTCAGGAATTCAAACTTTAAATTCTTTTGGTAATAAAGCCTGGAATACCGGTTTTGATAGGTGTGCTGGAGAAATTGTCTGGAAAAATTGAAATCCACTTTGTCCACGGTCAGATTGAATACCATTCCCTGCTCATCTTCCAATTTGAATGTCGGAAAGCCATTTCTGTTGCTGGCACCATCGAGCTGATCATAACTTTGGACTTCTATGCCTACTTTGCCAGTGATTTTTATCTCTTCCGCTAATCTGTAACCTGATCCTGTGCTTACTGGGGTGACTTCTAGTCGGGCAAATTTCCCGTTCACCCGGGAGTCTATATCTAAAGGCACTATGGCTATGCTTTGGGGTACTGGTGGAGTGCTGTCCAGGATTTCCGGGAAATCAAACAATAGGGGATCTATGGCTCTGTCTAAACTGTCACGGATTTCAAAGTGCAGGTGAGGGCCACCAGATCCGCCAGTATTACCACTGTCGGCGATACGCTGCCCTTGCCTTACAGGTAACTCTCCCGGTTCAGGATAGATTTCCAGTTCATTGACCTGGGCTTCATACATTTTTTTACGCATGTACTCGCTCAGCTCCTGATTGAAATTCCGCAGGTGACCGTAGAGGGTAAACATGCCATTCGGATGCTTGATGTAGATTACATTCCCATATCCAAAGGAGGTGATTTTGATCCTGTGTATCCAGCCATCTGCCGCTGCCAAAATAGGCGTTCCTTCCTGCCCGCCGGTTTTGAAATCCAGTCCGGTATGAAAGTGGTTAGGCCTCAACTCAGCAAAATTCCCCGATAAATAATTTCGGGTTCCTGGACGGATAGGGTTCTTGAAATAGCCCTTATCTACTTCCTGTGCTATAAGCTGAAAGCAGGATATAAGTCCAAGAAATACAATCGTATAGCTAAGATTACTTAATTTCAAAATCCAATAGTTTTTCCGTCCCAATAAATCCCTCAAGGTGATCGCCGATCTGAACAGGGCCTACCCCCGCAGGTGTGCCTGTATAGATAAGATCCCCGGTTTTTAGCATGAAAAATTGCGACACGTATTCTATGATGGTGCCAAAATCAAAAAGCATCAAAGAGGTATTTCCTTTCTGGCGGGTTTCACCATTGATGGTCAAATGAAAATCTATATTTCCCAGATCTTCAAAATCGGATACGGATTTGAACCCACCGATAGGGGCTGCGCCATTGAAACCCTTGGCAATCTCCCAGGGCAATCCCTTGGATTTGCACTCATCTTGTAAGTCCCTTGCGGTAAAGTCTATTCCCAATCCTATCTCATCAAAGTATCGGTGGGCAAACTTCTTCTGTATGTATTTGCCCTGTTTTGATATCTTTAGGACAAGCTCTGCTTCATGATGTATATTCTTGGAGAAATCAGGGTAAAAAAACGATGCGCCATCTTTCAGCAATGCCGTGTCCGGCTTTAGAAATACCACAGGATTACCCGGAGTTTCATTTTTCAGTTCTTCTATATGTGCCGCGTAGTTACGGCCTATGCAAATAATCTTCATAGCTTTATTTCAATCTATAGCTGGGGAAGTCATAAAATGCCCTGCCACATCCAATTAGGTAAAGTTGCTTGTTTTCCGGTTTATATCCTCGCAATTTCAAGAGAGCTTTGGAAAATACCTGCTCCGTAGTTACTCTTGGACAGCGTACCGCTGTTAGAAATTGATGGTTTTAACCTGCTCAGATAGCTTCTCAGTCCAGCGTTGATACATTGCGGCACTGGGATGCAGCCCATCTGTTGCCAGCATCTCCGCCTGTGCCCCTACGGCACGGTAATCCTGTGTAATGTCGATGTATTTCACTTCATGCTTTTGGCAGATAGCCTCCTTTATCCTGTTATAGGAATCTATCTCATTAGCAATTTTGTTCAGGTCTCTGCCGCTTTGCTGCGCAAAAGGAGTGATCCCCCAGTCAGGGATGGAGAGTACAACCACTTTTTTTGAGTTTACTCCTGCAAAACGTAT
>CBFGUY010000235.1:0-5420 GCA_965651895.1 uncultured Algoriphagus sp.
AGTGAACCTTCAATCTTATACTTTGGAACTCCTGTTGTTCTGATCAGCAGTGAAAATGAGAACGGTACATATAATCTCGCACCTATTTCCTCGGCTTTTTGGTTAGGCTGGCGCTGTATAATAGGAATTGGAACAAATACGAAGACAGCACAAAACCTTAAAAGAAATAAGGAATGCGTTATTAATTTACCTTCAGTGATTGAGGCGGGGATGGTAAACAGACTGGCTATGCTTACAGGCTGTGATCCGGTACCAGAAAGGAAGCAGGCCAAAGGGTATCGCTATGAACCTAATAAGTTTGAAATAGCTGGAGCTACTCCGGAGAAATCTGATCTAGTTTCTGTTCCCGGTGTAAAAGAATGTCCAGTCCAATTAGAAGCTGTTGTCAGTGCAATTAACCCGATCGGTGAGGATGATCTATCCCTAACAGGCAGGATCGTATCTATAGAGCTTAAAATTATCAGGGTTAAGCTGGAAGAAACCATCTTGATCGATGGAGATACCAACCATGTGGATCCTGACAAATGGCGGCCATTAATCATGAGCTTTCAGCAATTTTATGGTCTTGGAGAACAGGTGCATCCTTCAGCACTTGCCCAAATTCCTGAGAAATTGTACCGTTGAGTAACCTCATGGTTAAAAGCCAATAAATTAGGTTGGCTGGAAGTGGGTTTTTATCTTTTTGCCTATTTGTAACTTTCCATCTAAAGAGGTTATAGACAGTTAACCTTCTATGGCCATTATCAATTTCCAACACTCAGACCCTAATTCCTTCAGCTCTATCCTTTGCCAATATGAATAGTCGTAGACATAATGATTAAATCTTGTTTTGTTCAATCCTTTCTTTATTAATTGTTCATTAATAGGTGCTGCGATATTTTTAACTTAGTCTGCCATGGGATTGAGAATAATCATAAGAAGAGCAACTGAAACTATTGTACTTCGGAGGGTTTTAAGGAGTCTGCTTATTCAGTTAATTTCCCTTTTATTAATGTTGATAAATCCCTTTACTAAAAACTATATTGAACCATGGTAGGATTAAAGGAAAACAGTAATTTTTATGTGATTACGGGAGGGCCGGGAGTTGGTAAAACAACCTTACTAAAGGAGTTGAGTAGGAGAGATTTCATAGTTATTCCTGAGATAGCCCGTGACCTTATCAAAGAGCAACAAAAGATAGAGGGGGAAGCATTACCATGGCAAAATACTGAATTGTATAAAGACTTAATGTTTGACCGTTCAATAGAAAGTTATGAGCAAGTTGACAATAGGATTGAGAAAGGGCTCCCGGTTTTTTTTGACCGTGGTTTTTTGGATGCAATTTGTTATGCGGTTTTAATCCGGTCTGATATCAGTATGAAGATGAAGATTTATGCAAGAAATTGGAGATATAGTAAACGTGTATTTATGCTTCCTCCATGGAGGGAGATTTATGTTTCGGATAATGAAAGAAAGCAAAATTGGGAGGAAGCTGTTTTAACTTATAAAGAAATGAAGGGGATTTATAAGAGATGGGGATATGAAGTTGTGGAAGTTCCCAAGAAAACTGTTGGTGAAAGAGCTGATTTTATACTTGAATTTATTGAAAAGTATTAATTGAAAATCTTCATCGTACTGAATGTCGAATTTTTACAATCCTTAAAAATGAATGCCTAGTAGTTTTGATTTTTAGATTCAGATTAATCCAATTTTCATTTGTAAAAACAGAAAAGAGGCGATATGGTTAAAGGTCTATTTATTTTGCTGTAGAATCAGATTGGCAAACCAATTCAGGTAACAGGTTACAAAATGTTTAATACAGCATGTTTGTAGGGGGATAGGGTAGATGAATTGCCCCTTGAATTTATCTTTCAAAATAAAAGAAAAATGAAAAAAAGATTGGGAGTGTTAATCTTTAGTTTAATAATGCAAATTGAATTGACCTCTGCTCAAAATTTGGCTGTAGATGAGATATACCAGGTGCCATTGAATGGATTACTGCAAACTATTATGGTCAGAGGCGAGGCTGCTGATCTGCCGCTTTTGCTGATACTGCATGGTGGCCCAGGATTTTCTGAGGCCATGCTGTTTCGAAGTTACAACAGAGACTTGGATAAACACTTCTTGGTTGTCAACTGGGATCAACGGGGCACCAATCAATCCTACCATGATTCTATTCCTTTGGAAACGATGACTATTGATCAGTTTGTGGCCGACGCCAAAGTATTGGTGGATTCGCTTAAACTAAAGTACCGTAAGGAAAAGCTATTCCTTTTAGGACACTCCTGGGGTACTGTGCTTGGAATGAAAATGGTGAGCCACTATCCTGAGGATTTTTTTGCTTTCATCAGTGTTAACCCAATGATACATGGTATCAAGAATGAAACTATGTCACTTGACTACACTATCCGTGAAGCTTCCATTAGAAATGATACAGTTGCTCTAAATGAGTTAAGGAAAGTGGCGAAAATTTATCCTCATACTGAGGTCGGTTTAGAAAATATTAAAGTACAGCGTGACTGGCTTCTGAAAATGGGCGGTGTTTTTTACGGAGACTTGGATTACAGCGCTTTGTTTCATAATGCAGACTCAAATGAACGACATCTTTATAAGAGTGAATACGCTGCAAAAGGGGAGAAGTTATCAATGGAACAACTTTGGGTAGAAATCATGGAGGTGGATTTTTTCAAAGAAGTTCCTGAACTGAGGATCCCAATTTTTTTTCTAGTGGGGATGCGGGATTATAATACTCCTTTTACGATAACGGAACAATTCTTTCATAGCATAGCTGCCCCTAAAAAAAAACTGATTCGGTTTAGGGAATCAGGGCATTTTGTACCATTTGAGGAACCGGAAAAGTTTAATAGGAAGATAAAAAAAATCCAAAAACAAGTACTTGAAAACAAGTAGAGCCAGCTAAAATTAATATGAATCTAAATGAGTATTTAATTAAAAATCCGTCAAAATACTTCAAAAAAAACTATTTACAAGATAATATGATTATGGAAAACAACAATCGTGACGTGCTATTAAATTTATTGCGATTCATGGGTGAACGAGACTTAGCTAAACTGGTAGGATTATTTGCATCGCAGGTTGATTGGGATATTCCAGGTGATAAGAACCTAGTTCCATGGTTAGGAAAAAGAAAAAGCAAAGCTGAAATAGTTGCCTTTTTTCAGTTGCTTTGGAAACATACTGAACCGATTAGTGCTTCTGTGGAGACTATGCTGATGGAGGGTGGGCAAGGGGTAGTCATTGGTGAGTTCTGTACAAAGATGCTTTTGACAGGCAAAGAGGTCAATTCATTCTTTTGTATCCATGTTTCTTTGAAAAACAACTTGATTATCAAATATAGGCTCTATGAGAATAGTTATGCAGTGTCTGAATCGCTAAAGAGGGCAGATTATCCAGATTGATTTCCTTTGTTATAGAATAGGAGTAAGTGATTTTTTACTAACAGGTATAAAGTAAGATTCTATGAATTATATAATAGTAAAAGAATATTTTAGTCCTAAAGGTGCCTATGTCAATGCAGTCTCCTGACTGCCCTGCCCACTGCGACTGAATACTGCGACTGAAACAACCATACATCCACCGCTGGTACTCGAACTATAGGCTCAACAACCTATGAACAAAGGGTAGAAAATTTAACTTTCCGAGGTAAGCGAACCAAACGCACATTCGATTGATAACCAATGTATTATGGGGCTATTTGGGTACATGTTTAACCTAAAACCCATATACATATGGCAAAACAAACAGGAGTAATTACACTGGAAGGTAAGGTGGGAAGACTGTCTTTCTACAAAACCAAGGACGGGTATCTGGCCCGTGAAAAAGGAGGGGTGAGCAAAAACCGCATCATGAACGACGCGCGCTTTGCCCGCACCCGGGAAAACCTCAAGGAATTTGCGGACAATGCCAGCTCGGCAAAGCTCTTCCGGGACGCACTGCGCCCGGTGATTGCCAAGATCGGGGACAGCAGACTGTCGCTGCGCATCACCCAGGTGATGATGAAGGTACTGAAGTCCGATCTGCTCAACAACCGGGGAGAGCGCATGGTGCGTGCCGGGGACTGGGGCCTGATGAAGGATCTGGAACTGAACGCCTCCAGTTCCCTGGGCAGTACGCTCTTTATGGACATCACCTATACGGATTCCCCGACTTCCTGGGATGTGGGCATTGAGTCCTTTGCCCCGCAGGACTTCGTGGCAGTGCCGAAGGGTGCCACACACCTGCGGATCACGGCAACCGGAGTAGGGCTGGACTTTGAGACAGGTGGGAGATCAGTCCAGGCTGTCAGCTCGGATCTGCTTCCGGTGATAGACCCTGCGGACGCGATCAGCCTGTCCGTTCCCAAAGCCTCCCTGTCCGGTACCCACCGGGCCTTTGTGCTGAGTGTGGAATTTGTGCAGATGGTGAACAGCAATGAGTACTCCATCAACAATGGGGCGCACAATGCTGCCAAGATCACGGGCGTAGAGCAGGTCTAACATGAGACTTGTACTTCACCGCAAGTACAGAGCAGAAGTTACCCTTGGGAGATTGTTTCTGGGAAAGCAGCAGGTCTGCTTTACCCGGGAGCCTCCCAGGGCCTGCTTTGGTACAGTATATAAATCAATTCAAGAAGAATTGAATGAAGCCCCCAGCCGCCTGGGGCCGTGTCTTCACGGATCTATAAGTTGCCTGGAGGAAGGGGTCTATGAACTGGAACCCATCCATTCGGAAGAAAAAGGCTGGGAGATAGGAATTGGGGATAAAGGCAAAATCTGCGGGTATGCAGGAGAGGAAAAGCTGGAATCCTGTTCTATCTATCCGGTCACCTGTTACCGGGCTGATGGTACTCCCTTATTTACCAGATTCGCACACCTCAAGCTGATGGAACGGCTGGAGCGGGAGTGGGAGCGTGGGGAGATAGTGGAGCTTCAGGTCGTTTCGGAAGGAATCCCTTATCTCCTGGAATCATGTCTGGAGCAGAGCTACTCCTGAGTCTGGCCGGTGCGGTGACTATGATGCTGCTTTCGGTGATTGCCTACTTCCTGAAACTGCTGATCGAGGACACCCGTCAGCTACGCACCGAATTGGCCAAGCTGAAAGAGCTCTTCATCCGGCTGGAAGCCGAGCAGACCCTGATGAAGGTAATGCTACAGCGCACCCGCAGCCCGCCAGGGTAGTACGTCATCGGTAGGAGGCCAAAAGCCGACGCGGCAATCTCATTGTATCGGCTACTTCAAAGGGTGAGAATGTCCCTATTCTAGACTGAGCACAGACACACTTCCGTCTTCGGTCTTCGGTCTCCCGTCTTCCAACACCGGACACCGGTCACCGGACACTTGTACTGAGCGAAGCCGAAGTATCAAACAACAAACACCTAACATCAAACACCATGAACATACTCACAGAAATCTCCACCCGGGCTACCGCGCCCACACCGCCTT
>CBFGUY010000236.1:0-5396 GCA_965651895.1 uncultured Algoriphagus sp.
TTCATCCAACTTCTCAAAATCACATTCAAGATAATATCCTGCCAATGCTTGGTGGGCATGCTGACAGTAAAAGCAGTCATTCAGGTAAGAAACATGTGTTGCGATCAACTCTCGCTCACCTCGAGTGAGTGAATTTTCCGATCTGAGCAGCTCTTCAGCAAGCAGGTTTAGGTGTTTGGCAACCTCCGGTCGGAAAGCCATCAGGCCACGGATTCCAGGGAGATTTTCAGGTACATGAATGTATGCCATAACTTAAATTTTTGGATTTATGTGAAACTGATATTGATTGAAAACCATGTGATGCCCCATCTCTATAAAATCAGATGAATTCTCAGGGAGGGAAGTGCCCAAGCCATCGATATAGCGGTTGAAAAGACAGAAAACTGCCGATATGAGTACAGCATCATGGATTTCAAGGTCAGTAGCACCGGCTTTCTTAGCCCTTTCAATATCCTCTGACCTAACTTCCTTTCCGCTTATTTGCACTTTCCCCGCTAGTTGGAGGAGGGCATTCATTTTTAAACTTAAAATTTCAGATACGCCATTCTCTAAAACCTCATCTACTACTTGCGCCTGATTTTCAAAGAGAATCCTGGCTGCAGAAGCGTGGCTCTCTGTACAAAATATGCATCCGTTGCGACTGGAGACAAAGGCTGCTATCAGCTCTCTTTCTCCCTTGCTCAGCGATGAATCACCCGTCAGCAATACTCTGACCAATGCGTACAAATGTTTCCCTGTTTCCGGTCGATATTTCACCAAAGCCCTAATGCCGGGTAGCTTATTTTCTAGATTAATATGAGCCATAATTTATTGATTGTTTAGCTGTGAAGGAGATTTGCTGATTAAGACAAAGAAAAATCCGACTAGTAGGAATCCTGAAAAAAGTAGAAGGGCATTACCGTATCCACCAAGGTACACTACCAATGACCCTAGAGAAAAGACGGCTAAGGCTGTGATCACCCTTCCTGCATTGAAACAAAAACCTGTTGCTCCAGCTCGAATCTCAATTGCAAAAAGTTGTGGGATGTAAAAGGAAAGTAATCCCTGACTGATTCCAAAGAAAAAGGAAAGGCAGGTAATAGCGGGATAAATCCACATGGAGAATTCCTGAGTAAAGCCATAAAGCAGGATGGAAATACCCAGTGCTCCGGAAAAGCAAACCAACATAGATTTTCTTATTCCAATCACTTTTACAATCCACCCTGAAAGTATCCCTCCTAGAATTCCCCCAAAACCCAAAATCATCATTACCGATCCACGCTCCGTCTGGCCTGATGACTCCTGCAGTAAACTTTGTACCCAAGTAGGCATCCAGGAAAACGCAGACCAAAGTGCGATCAACATAGTCCCGAAAACCACCGCACCATGAATCAGTCCAGGTGCTTTAAAATGAGAATTCTTACGGGATTCGGTACCTACAATATTCAGTTGGGAAAGCTTCCATTTGGGGGACTCTTTTAAATATACAGAAGAAATCGCTGCCAGAATAAGAGGTAATGCTCCGATAAAAAATGCCTGTCTCCAATCATTCACCCAAAGATTGACCAATCCTGAAGAGAATATTCCCACAGGAAACCCTATCGAAACTATCCCCATCACTACTGAGCGGGTTTTGGCTGGCCAAACCTCAGATAACAAGGTCATTGTGATGACCATCACACCACCCACAGCTATCCCACCTAACAGCCTGAGCCCAACGACCACTTCCCATGAACTGGCAAATGATACACAGATGGTAAATATTCCTACTGCAGCCAGACACATAGCCAGTGATTTTGCTCTGCCGATTTTATCAGAGATTATTCCCCATGACATCCCTCCAATCGCCCATCCGACCAGATAAAGGGCATTGATATAGGCACTGATTTCATAGATTTGTTCTGCTGAACCTGCATTTGCCAATTGATCTGCGATAACAGGCAAATAAACTGAGGCGATCGTTGATATCGTTCCCGCACTTGCATTTCCCAAAAAACAAATCAGGAAAACACTCCAAAGGTAGACAGAGATCTTGTCTCTGCCCACTTCAGAATTGCTAGGTATGGTTATCGTCGATTCCATTACCGAAACATCTCATCAAATGTCAAACTGATGTAGTATAATCCACCTACAGTCGGAGAGCCGAATGCCTGAAACACTTGATTATTAAACAAGTTGTTGGCGCCGATCTTCATCACAGATTTCAATTGTGGAAGTCTGTAGCTGAGCTGCGCATCCACCATTGAATAAGCATCAATTTTTCCCGGCTGCAACTGGGTTAGCGTCCCACTCCAGTCAAAAGCATCCTGCCATCTCCAAGCAACATTGAATCCTAGTCGCTTGGTCAGTTCGGCGTTTCCAAAAGTGACCCCAGTTCGGAATTCTGGTGTGTTAAATGCAGGGATGTTGTTGGCATCTGCCTCCATCAGGTCAAAAGATGCCCAAGTACCATTAATTCCCAGAGAATATCCTCTAGGTAACAAGTAATTGAGCCCTAACGTAGCTCCTTGAGAAGAAACCACATCGGAAGCATTGGTGTAGAGTTGGAATGCCTGAATGTTACCATTGAGGATATCCATCGCGGCGGCTGGATTATAATCGCCATTTTCCAGCAAAATTTCACTGTCAGGTCTGATGACTACTGTATTGATGATGAAGTCAGTATAGCGGCTATAATAGTAGTTAAAATCCACAGAGAGATTTTCCATCCAAAGCCCCCGATATCCAACTTCAAAGGTAGAAATACGCTCTGGCTTGATGTAGTCCACATCTGACTTCTGTAGCAGATTAAGATTATCCATCAAAGCTTGTTGAGGAGAAGTGCCTGAGCCTACAGCTTGGCCAAATGCTGCCCCAAAAGCTCCAACTGAAGCAGAAGTATACGAGTTCTCATAAACATTGAGTCCTTCACTGTTACTCGGAACACCTCCCAAGATGATAATCGGACCGACATTTAAGAAGATATATTGGTCACCCGGAGTCGGATTTCTGAAGCCACTTTGGAAGGAAGAACGAAAGCTGTGCTTTTCTGAAGGAGAAAACACAGCTGATATTCTAGGGGTTAATCTTCCTTGGAAGTTTTCATTTTTATCATATCGCTCAGAGAAAGTAAGCTTCAGTTTATCATTAACAAGTCGCTTGGAAATCTGGACAAAAGCACCCCCTTCTCTGATTATCACATCCTTGTTCAGGTCATCATACAACGTTCCATTGGTAAACATGTCGTAAAGCCTGAAATTACCTCCAACCAAAACATCCGCAAATTTGATTTTGTTGCTAAAATCATACTGTCCTTCGGCATGGTAATACTTACTCTGACTTAATATTCCAGCTCCTGATAACCCTTGCACTTGGATCAGGCGGTCTTTCTCTGCATTGTAATTTTCAGAACCGGGAACTAGTCTTCCCTCATCTGCAAATGATCTGGCAAAGCTGTGATTTCCTGCCTCCACACTCGGTATGGCACCGTTGAAAGCAGCTTCATATCGGGTAAACCACGTATTATCTGCCTGGTCGGAAGAAACAATCTGCCCGTTCAAATCCTGCACCCAAGTCCTATTGATATGCTGCCCTAGCGCTCTTGTATTATAAGAATCATTGGAATTTTCGGCAATAAGATAGCCCCTTACAAAAAAGTTAGACCCTTTCATCTCTAATTTATGTTGCTGCAACACGAAGTTATTTAGCATGAATCGGTTACTTCCCGTGTAAGCCGCCCGTCCTTGGCCAGCTTGATATCCGTAGATGACTTCCATGTTTTCATTGATCCGATAATGGAGCGAGGTATTGAAACCTATCCCTTTAGAATCGTAATTCATCAGGTCTTTTTCCTCATAGCCGGTACGGGATACTCTGCCTATTCCCGGCAAGGTCCTAGCCACTTCATCTCCATAAATATTGAGCGCATCTCTTGCAGGATTATTGTCCCCCCGAAACTCCGGTGAAGTTTGGGCATCAATGTCCACATAGTTGGTTGCATACCAATCCAGACCTGCGAAGTATGAAGCATTCAGTTTGAAAGCGAACTTATTATTGAAGGCTTTGGCATAACGGATAGAAAAATCATAAACGCCACTTGGATCAGCATGTGCATCATTGATATGATTTAATCCAGTCTTTGCCTGTACACTTAATCCCTGATAGAGGAATGGATCTTTTGTCCTCATCATCAAGACACCGTTGAAAGCTACTGGGCCATAAAGTGCAGAAGCTGCTCCTGGAATTAGTTCGACACTTTCCATATCCAGGTCGTTGGAACCAAAAAGATTACCTACTGCAAAATTCAGTCCCGGAGTCTGATTGTCCACTCCGTCCACCAACTGCAACATCCGGGGATTTCCTATACTATTGAAGCCTCTGGTATTGATCTGTTTGTAGGTCAACCCGCTGGTCACCAATTCCACTCCTTTGAGATTCTGAATTCCCTCGTAAAAGTTCATGGAAGCAGATTCCCGGATAGTCTTAATATCCATTTTTTCTATACTTACAGGAGATTGAAAAATAGTTTCTTCTATCCGGGAAGCGGAGAAAACCACCTCGCTGAGTAATTCTATAGAAGGGATTAATTTCACCACAATTGGAACTGGAGTCTGTACTTCAACGGTTGCTTTTTGATACCCCACATATGAAATCTCCAAAACAAGGGGGAGTTTAACTGCTGTGGATAATTCAAAATTTCCTGCCCGGTCAGTCACTGTCCCGGTCAGTTTTCCCTGAATCAGAATAGAGGCTCCTATTATATTTTCGCCGGATTCAGCATCTGCAACAGTCCCTGTCAGTTTGGTTTGGGCAATTAACGCTAGACTCGATAAGCCTAGAATTAACAACGTAACTAGCGTTTTTTTCATTTTGGGTCAGGTTTTGCTACTTGTTGTTTTTGAGATGATCGTATCCCTCAGGATTGCGATGATAACCCTGAGTGGTCAATCTCTCTGCAAGGGATTTGAAGTAAGAATTGTCCGAGGGAAGCTTGGTTGCAAGCCCATCCACGTACCTATTATACAGGCAAAAAAGAGCTGAGATCAATACGGTGTCATGTATCTCCAGATCCGTAGCTCCGGCTTCTTTTGCCCGCTGAATATGGGCAGTGGTTACACTCTTCCCACTTTGTTGTGTTTGTCTTGCAATTATCAGCAAGGCTTTCATCTTGCCGGAAATAGAAGCTGACTCCACGTCCTCCAAAACATGCTTTACTGTATCGGATTCATGTAGCAACTCATTCACAGTTTCAGCATGGGCCGTTGTACAGAATTTGCATTCATTCCCATGAGAGACGATTGTGGCAATCAATTCCCGCTCTGCTACTGTAAGTGTGGAAGGACCTCTCAAGAGCAGTTGTGTTAACTCTCTGATAGGTTGAGCAGTGTCTTTTCTATATTCGAGCAGTCCGGTGATTCCCGGGAGATGCTCTTCAAGTT
>CBFGUY010000237.1:0-5339 GCA_965651895.1 uncultured Algoriphagus sp.
GGTCATAGGTAGAGATCGGGTTTAGCCGGCAATATAAAAAAAATGGGGTAAAGAGAGTTTCACCTTATATAATTCCTCAGAAATGAGAGTTAGTGTTTTATCCATCTACTTTGTAGTGATACTTCGGAATTAGAAATATTGATTAAATATATTCCTGGTGATAAGAATTCTAGTTTTTCCAGGAAAGTATAATCCGTAGAGCCAAACGATGAGATCAAAGCTCCATGAATGGTATAAATGCTAATCTCAGCATTATCAAGATTGAAATCTTCAGCAATCAGAAGCCGCACTTTACCAGTTGTATGTGGATTTGGGGAGATTGATAGGTGGTTTTTTGCAGTTATTGGGATGTTGGCCAGACTCACGACTTTACTCCAAGACCAATTCTCCAATTCATCAAGAGCTTTTATCCGATAATAGACCGCTGTGGAGGGAAATCGGTTTTCGTCAGTATAGTGGTAATCAGTTGGGACTTCTGAATCTCCCTGGCTTAGGGTCTCTCCGATTTTTTCCCAGGTTTTGGTTGTGTCGAGAGAGCGATAGATCTCAAAGTTTTTGAGGTTTTTTTCCGATGCTAGCGACCAGGAGATTTGTGGGAAACCATTATCGCGTATTGCAGAAATGGACAGCCAGGTAAGAGGCAATATACTGAGTGGCCTAAAGCTACCAACTGTAAAATTGTTTCCGGGAAGGTCATCAAAAATTAGACTTCTTATGGCCCAGAGATTAACATGGTCAGAACTCTCCACGTGCAGACCCGGCGCAGCATATCCTGTGCAGACTAACCTTAAATCCTCAGGTTCATCGACGATTAGCTTGTCTGCTGAAATCCTCAATTCCACTGGGTTGGTACTTGGATTTAACCCTGAAAAATTGAAGTAGCTATAGAGCCGGTAAAGAATGGGGGTGTCATCCAAGTCGTTGAAATTAGGGGCGTAATCTGCTCCATAATATTCCGTGTAATCTATGGTGAGATCTCCTCCGGAATTTGTGCCAAGAAGTTGCACCTTTCGGATTCCTCCATGGTAGCGGTCACCAAATGGGAAAGTAGCGTTAGAAGCATCAAAGATAGCTGGGACGTTGGCATACGTAAAGGAAGAAAGACTCTCCCAGGAACCCCCTAGATAATTCAGCGTGCCGGAGTTTGAGGTGTTTATAGTTAAGGTGTTGTCCTGGAAGTCCAGCTTTCCATCCACCATGGTGAGATTCCTCCGAACGTTTAGGTTTTGTGCTAATAGTACCTTTCCATCGGATTTGTCCACGGTGAGATCTTGGGTGTTTAGGCTAAAACCCGAGATTAGTTGATCCTCATGACCCAAGAGGGTAAGATGTGAGTTTTGGAACTGAAACTGTCCAGATCCTGTCTGGGAAATATCACCTGAAACAGATAAAGCTGCTGGTATGGTCACATTCTGAGTTCCTTGGATTTCCAGATCATGAAAAGTTAAGGGTACTTCAGAGCTGGGATAAGCTTGAGTCAGAAAATTCTGGATGCCTGAGTTCTTTCTAAAGCTGACTTTTCCATCTAATTGTAGGTTTGCTGCTTCAATCTGAGGCGAAGTTCCCAAAAGAATAAGCTCTGCTCCAGGCTGAAGATCTACTAGGCTGGCACTTACAGATCCAGAAATTGAACGCGCAATTATATTTTGGTTACACTCCGAAATTAACGTGCCATTGGGTTCAATGATAAACTCCCCAAAAGGGCCGGTGGGATAGAAGGTAGTTTCCGTATTGAAAGTGAGAGAGGCACAGAAGTTAGGATTCACTGATACATCTAGCTTTTGGAGCAGGGTTCCCGACCTGATGGTAAACCTTACAGCTTTTAATGGTTCCTCTATCGTCAACGTATGACCATCTTCCGGCTCAAATATGATGGAATACCTACTTTGGGTTGTAAAACCGCTCCATGCATTTTTTGGGACTATTACTCTTGAGGTTCCTCTGAAGGTAATGCTGCTGGCGACAGAATTGCCTATCCAATTTTGACTGTTCCATGATCCTGAAGGAGCACCGGGAGCGGCACCGGAAAATGCCCTAAGTGATCCATACACGTCAAGATTAAAACCATTCAGATTTAATTTTTCACCTGCACCGGTTTCAGCATTGATATATAAGCTTTTTACGGCTTCGTTACCTGTCAATGTCACTTTACGGGTTTGATCTATATATATATCGTTTAGAAAATTAGGTTTAGCAGAGGCAGCTGTCCAAAACACTCCGTCGAAAATTTCCCAGATAGCGATATTATCAAAATTGCCTGAACCGATTGTCCTGTAAGAATTGATTTCCTGACAGAATGAGTGGTTTAACCATAGGCACCAAAAAACAACTGCCGGGAATATGCTGTATATTCGGCCTGGAAAAAATGCCTCTCGGGCTGTTATTTTGCCCCATATTTCCATTCGAAAAAAGTATGGTAAAAAAAGAGACTATTAATATAGTAAAATGCGACCAAATAAAACAATAATTAGTTTGATTTTTTTGCTGGCTATCAGTGTTTTATATGATGTCCATGCTCAATCGTATCGAATCAGTCTGCTCACCTGTGATCCAGGAGAGGAGATTTATAGTTCTTTTGGGCATAGTGGGATCAGGGTTTTGGATCTGGACTCTGGTAGGGATGTAGTGTATAATTACGGTACGTTTGACTTTGGAGCGCCTAATTTTGTGCTGAATTTTGCAGGAGGTAGATTGGACTATTACTTGTCTGTCTCTACGTTTGATCGCTTTATTGCGGAATACGATTACTTTCGCCGCAGCGTGCGGGAGCAGGTGCTGAATCTGAATGAAGAGCAGAAGCTCGAGCTAATCCGGTTTTTGGAGACAAATTATCTACCGGAGAACCGGGCTTACCGCTATGACTTTTTCTATGACAACTGTGCTACACGGATACGGGATGCGATCAGCACGGTATTGGGAGATCAGCTAGTCTGGCACGATGAGGAGCTAGAGGGAGTAGAAAAGACCTTTCGGGAGTTGATCGATGAGATGGTCTATTATATGACTTGGTCTGACCTAGGGATAGATCTTGCACTTGGATCCCGTCTGGACAGAGATGCTACGCCTCATGAGGAGCAGTTCCTACCTAAGTATATGGAGCAGGCTTTTGCCAGGGCTGAGATACAGGGTGATGGGCCTACGAGACCGTTGGTAAGTGAAAGTCGTGTGATTTTAGGCTTTGAAAAGCCTGAAGGAACGTTCGGTGCTGTGAATCCTTATTGGATTTTCTGGGTGGTCGCTTTGGTTTTTACCGCTGTGACATTTGTAGGATTCAAAAAGAAAAAGCTATTTATAGGCTTTGATGTGGTGTTTTTTGGGGTTTTGGGTATTATTGGTTTAGTGATGTCCCTTCTTTGGATTTACTCATTGATACCTTCTACCAAGTGGAACTGGAATATACTTTGGGCTTTTCCCGGGCATCTGGTTTTGGCGGTTGCGTTGCTTAAAAACACCATCAAGCCTTGGTTATTGAAATACTTGCTCTTTGCCCTGATCATGGCAGATGCTTCAGTGGTTTTCTGGATTTTGGGATGGCAGTCTTTTCACCCGAGCCTTATTCCTTTGCTGCTGGTGTTGATTCTAAGGACAAATTACTTGTACTATAATGTCGGGAAATTTAAGAAGGTGGTATAGTCCTTTCAATAGTTTAGAATAGGATTCTTCGACTTGCTTCCGGATGACCTAAGCTAAATTTTCTAAAACCTTTACCGGTAATATGTATGCATGGTTTCGAAAGTTGCCTGGTTAAGTGAAGTCGAAACCTTTTGCTCAATCCGTTATCTTCTACAAATTCTTTCCTGATTAAACTTTTGTATAAGGGTTTGATGTTGGGTATTTTCGGACGAAGCTTATGGAATTTAAACTTACCTCAGATTATCAGCCTACTGGAGACCAGCCTAAGGCGATAGCTGAACTTACGAAGGGTGTATTAAATGGTGACCAGGCACAGGTTCTGCTTGGGGTTACTGGTTCTGGAAAAACATTTACTGTCGCCAACCTTATTCAGCAAACGCAGAAACCCACGCTGGTTTTAAGCCATAATAAAACGCTTGCAGCACAATTGTACGGGGAATTCAAGCAGTTTTTTCCTGAAAATGCTGTGGAATATTTCATATCCTACTACGATTATTATCAGCCCGAAGCTTTTATTCCTACTTCTGGTACTTATATAGAAAAAGACCTTTCGATCAATGAGGAAATAGAAAAACTCAGGCTGAGCGCTACTTCTGCCTTGCTGACGGGACGAAGGGATGTGATCGTAGTAGCTTCTGTGTCATGTATCTATGGTATTGGTAATCCGGATGAGTTTGGGAAAAATGTCATCAGGCTTCAGGAAGGTGATAGGATACCAAGGAATCAGTTACTCTTCAAACTAGTGGATATCCTTTATAGCCGTACACAACTGGAGCTCACACGTGGCACGTTTCGGGTGAAAGGTGATACTGTGGACATCTTTGTGGCCTATGCCGACTGGGGATACCGTATATTCTTCTGGGGAGATGAGATAGAGGCTATTCAGCGATTTGATCCGGCTACGGGGAAAAAGCTGAATGATGAAAAAATCATTTCAATTTTCCCGGCAAATCTATTTGTAACAGGAAAGGATACCCTGCAAACTGCCATACATGAGATACAATACGATATGGTGGATCAGGTGAATTTCTTCGAAAGAGAAGGTAAATTCATGGAGGCCAAACGTCTTCAGGAGCGAACTGAGTTTGATTTGGAAATGATGCGTGAATTGGGCTATTGCTCTGGTGTGGAGAATTATTCCCGATATTTTGATAGAAGAGCTCCCGGTGCCAGACCGTTCTGTCTGCTGGATTACTTCCCAGACGATTTTTTGCTTGTTGTGGATGAGAGCCATGTGACTTTGCCCCAGGTCAGAGCGATGTGGGGAGGGGATAGATCAAGGAAGGTGAATCTGGTAGATTTTGGTTTTAGACTTCCTTCGGCTTTGGATAATAGGCCCTTGAAATTCGAGGAATTCCAGGATCTGACTAACCAGGCGATTTATGTTTCTGCTACCCCTGCTGATTATGAACTTTCTCTGACCGAAGGCGTGGTTGTAGAGCAGATCATCCGTCCTACCGGGCTTTTGGATCCTACCATAGAGGTGCGGCCAAGTCAAAACCAAATTGATGATTTGCTGGAAGAAATAGATCAGACTATTAAGACGGGAGCACGAACACTCGTTACTACCCTCACGAAGAGAATGGCTGAGGAACTCCAGAAATTCCTCGAAAGAGCCGGGGTGAAGTCCCGATACATTCACTCGGAAGTGAAAACTCTTGATCGGGTGGAGATTTTGAGGGAATTGCGCTTGGGTATTTTCGATG
>CBFGUY010000238.1:0-5321 GCA_965651895.1 uncultured Algoriphagus sp.
CGTCGATGTCAAGACTGAGCTGGTTTTTACACAGCTTCATAAAGCGGACATTCGCAGTATTACAGAGTTCTTTGAGATATATTGAACTTACAAATTTCACGAAACCACTGCCCCTAAACATATTGTCAAGTTCTTTCAGGTAGCTCTCCCGGATTTCCAGCTTGTTGAATTCAGTCTGTAGTTTCTTCTTTTCTGCAATTCTGGCAGCGGTCTCCTGAATTTCCTTGTCAAGCAACACTAGCTGGTTTTGAAAAGACTCAGCGTTGATTTTCAACTCTGCTACTAAGGAGGCAAGCTCCTGAAATGCTTTCTCTTGAAATTCAATAACTCTTGTTTCTTTTTCTAACTCCTCAATCCGGTTTTCAGCAATAGCTAGTTTCTGGTCAAATTGGGCTATTTCCCGGGCCACTTTTTCCGCATCAATCGAATGCTGGAATAAATGAAGCAGCCGCTCCTCATCCATAAATCCATACTGACTTTTCAACGATTCAAATTCTGTATTTAACTTCTGAAGTTTCTCTGAACTTTGGTCCCGAAGCTGAATGAAGTTG
This sequence comes from uncultured Algoriphagus sp., assembly GCA_965651895.1. Classification (GTDB taxonomy): domain Bacteria; phylum Bacteroidota; class Bacteroidia; order Cytophagales; family Cyclobacteriaceae; genus Algoriphagus. The sequence goes on from CBFGUY010000238.1 coordinate 552, forward strand.
ATCAGATCAGCTGAATTCTTGTCCGCTAAGCTGCGTTTTTCACGTAGATGTTTTTGCTTCCCTTCTAGCAGTTGAAGCGCCTCTTCTATATTACGTTCCACCTTGTCGATGGCAGACTGTATAAACTCTGATTCTTTAGAGAAAAATTGCTTACAGAAAAGCATATCCCGGATTTCCTCCTTTTTGGAGGAAATAGTGGACTGTACAGACTGAAGCTTCAACTGGGCATGTTGTAGCTCTTTTTCCGCTTGTTCAATCTCTATTCGGCTTGCCTCCCAGTTTTTTCGAAGAGATTTTGTCTCTTGAAGCAGCTTTTCTTTGGTCTGGCTGCTATGTTCTAATTGCTGGATTTTGGAAAATAAATCTTCCTGAGAAACGATTTCATACTGCTCTAGACTGGACTGTATAGCCGCAGTATTTTGTTTGTTATCCCTAATTTCAAGGGTAATTGCATGCAGACTTTTTTCATGATTTTCCAATTGAAAAGCCAGTTCATTCTGAGTTGATTTAGAGGCTTGAATTTGCTCTAAAAGCAGTTTGGCTTTACGTAATTGGCTGGTTTTTTTCTCCAATTCGCCCCCACCATCGCTTACCAGGGGAATTGGATGCTCCATGGATCCACAGAGCGGGCAGGGTTCGCCATGATGAAGTAAATGTGCATGGGCAGCAAGTCCCTGCTTCTGCATCAAAGCATCGCGCTGTTGCTCTAATTCAAGGATAGTTTCTTTCTGGGATTCTATCCAAGATTCAAATGAGTTTGTATTCGCTGGGATGCTTTTCGTCAGCTCCTGAATTTGCCCCTTTACATGTGCTATTGCCTTTGCTATTTCCTTTTCTTCCAATAGGGTTTTACTCAGTTGGTTTTCCAGCTGTTTCCATTCTTTGGCCCAACTGATGAGATTAGCCAGGTGTGAGCTATCGGTAGCACTGATTTTCTCCGCTTTGTTTTCCAGTTCAGTGATTTTTTCCTCCAGATCTTTTTGGGATTGCTTCTTAGTCAGAATAGAAGGTTGATAATTGCTTAAAATTGAGGCAGCCTCTTCTCTCTGGGACTCAAGTTTCTGGATTTCTATCACTTTTTTCAAATCCCGGATTTTCGCTTCCCGCTGTGGTCTTTCCTGGTTTTTGTTTTTAAGATCTTCCTCCTCTTTTTCCAGGTCAGCGATCTCTTTGGCAAACTCAATTTTGAAACGCTCACAATCAATCACACTTATTCTATATTTTTCAGCATCCGCCTTAGTGTCCCGGATTTGTTCCCATATAGGGCGGAGATAGCTCTTGGCTGTGATAAACTCTGCATGTAGCTGCCGCTGCTTTTCTACCTCAGGACGCTGCATATTCAGGTTTTCACGCTCGACTTTGAATTTCTGTAGTTGCTGGTTTTTCTCGCGGATATTCTCCAGTTCTTTAAGTTCTATTTCCGCTTTTTTAAGCTTGAGGGAGGCTTCTGTTGCTTGGGATTTTATCCCGGAAAATTGGTTCTGCTTTTCTTCCAGAATTTCTTTTGAATATTCGGCCAAGCCCTGTAGTTGAGTCTCTAGGCGGATTTTCTGCTCTTTCACAGCTTTCAAGAGAGTTCCGGTTTTGAGAGATAGGTCAAACCGCTCCAAGCCAAAGAGCTCCTTCATCATCTTGGCTTGATCGATAGGCTTCTGATCAATAAATTCCCGGAATTTCCCTTGAGGAATAATGACTGTCTGCTTGAAGTGCTCCTTTCGCATGCCCACGATCTCTTCAGCACGTGCCTTTATAGGCTCCCAGTTCCCATCCACTTTTTCATAGAATGTATGTTCCGCTGGTCTGATGTCGTCAAAATTCTTCGTGTTTCTTTTGGCGCAATAGCGTGCCAGATATGACTTTGCATTATTCCTTCCAGAGCTAAATTCGAAGTTCAACAGTAACTGACCACTTTGGAGATTCAGCATACTGTTCTTTTCCCCTCGATCTGAAAGCCGCTCAGTACTACCATAAAGTGCCAGGAGAATCCCTTCCAAAATCGATGACTTTCCGCTTCCCACTGCTCCAAAAATCCCGAACAGTCCCGCAGCAGTGAGCTTGTCAAATTCTATTGTCTGTTTTTCTTTATAGGAATATAATCCCTGAATCTCAAGTTTAATAGGAATCATGCTTCTTCGTTTTGGCTGATGACTTCTTTAAAAATTGTGAGCAATTCCCCGTTAGGCTCCTGGTCTTTTTCACTTTGGTAGAATAACTTAAAGAGACTTTCCATATCTTTTCCAAGGTCTTCTACCTGTAAACTAGTGTTTTCCCGTCCCAGAGGATTTTTGATCTGAGGGATCAAACTCACGATGCCATCGTGGGCTTTCATAATCGCTTTGCGGGTTGCAGCCTCGATAGAATTTTCGGTGATATAAGTCAATTCCACATAGCAGTATGGCTTTTCTTCAAGCCATGCTAAAGTTTCTGGCAGATTGTCGAAGGTTTTGCGATAGAGTGGTCTGCCCTCTTTCAGTCCGATAGGGTGATATTTTACAGGTTTGCCAGGCTCGGCTTGTATGATCACCACCTTTTTCTCCTGATCCGCTTCACTGAACGAGTAGGCTAGAGGGGAACTGGAATAGACAACAGGGCAATGCTCGTGTCCCACTGCATGGTAGCGATGTAGGTGCCCCAGAGCCGCATATTGAATTTGGGAAGGGATATTTCTGGTGTAGAGTGCCTGGGTTCCTCCCACGTGCAGAATTGGTCGCTCGGATTCTGGTTCTGGTTCGGGTTTTTCACCTTCCTTTATAAAAAAGAAGTGTCCGGCAAAAAGATTTACGCCCAGATTATCACAATATCGGTCAGCGATTTTCTTCCAATTCTCTTCCATTAGCGTGCGGAATTCCTCCTCACGGTCTCCTTCACCCAAGTAAGTTTTCATGGAAATTTCATTGGCGTAAGGAGCCAAAATAATCCGGACAGGGAAGTTTGTCTGGGACAGTTTCATTTCCAAAAATCCTGGATCGGCTTGTGTGATTTCTATTCCGTTATCCAGCCTTCCTACTGGGATGACTGTATCGTATTTCCCATAGAAAAATATGCCCATCTCCCTGGCCAGTGGATCCGGAGCTTCTACAAACTGGGTGCTGTCATGATTTCCTGATATCGCAACAATCGGCCTCTTACCTCCATTGGTGAGCCTGCGAAGCGATTTGTAAAGCAATTCTACAGCTTCATGACTTGGATTGAAAGTGTCAAAAATATCACCTGCCAAGATAATCAGATCGGCGTTTTCCCGGTCTGCTATTTTTCTGATTTCTTCCAAAACCAGCTTTTGTTCTTCCAGTCTGGAATACTCCTGAAGTCTTTTTCCCAGATGCCAATCTGCTGTATGGAGAATTTTGATCATGTGTGGTCTGAAAGAAGATGAAAAACTAAATTACTTTAGTGGATGACATGCCGCAAGTCATTTCCTATAAATGACATTAATTGGCATCTTTATTGAAAAGGCTGGCGATAATCCGTGAGATTTTATGTGGAATTGGTTTCTGATATTGATAGCAGCGATGTCCGCTGATGCTGAGCAGCCACCTCTGCCTCCTGATGCATTGTTGATCCAAGAAGGAACGGCTAGCTTCTACGGCAGGAGATTCCACCTGAGACGGACTTCCAGCGGTGAGATTTTCCATATGGATAGCTTAACTGCCGCTCACAAAACCTTGCCTTTTGATACCAAAGTAAAAGTCATCCGGGTAGATACAGGGGATTATGTATGGGTAAGGATTAATGATAGGCTTCCGAGAAATTCCAAACGCACAATAGACTTATCCCGCAAAGCAGGAAGTGAACTCGGAATTCTTCATGATGGTGTTACCAAGGTAAGGATTGAAGTGGGAAACCCTTCAGAAATTGACCGTCTTATCGAATATTATGGAGATGATCCGCCAGCTTCATTGAGGTTAAGGCCAGTAGAAGAGGCGGTTAACCCACCGGTACTTAATATTGACACCTCAATATCTTTTTTTTAGAATCATTAACATCGTTTATATACTAAACATTTTGAGATTGAATAATTAGTTAGTTTCTTAAGACTTGAAACTACTATTTCAATGAAAAACTCTACTCTCTTACTTTTCGGTTTTTTAATTGTTCTGTTTTCCTCCTGCCAGGAAGATAAGGAAAAGGTCGAAGAAGCCCCCAAAGAATCATTTCGAAATGAAGTCGCCGCAACCGAAGTGAATACGGCCGTGGCTGAACGGAAAAGCTTCGATTATTTGATCGACGCCACCGGTAAACTTGAAGCAGGCGCGGAAGTGATGACTGTAATAGAAGAGGCGGGTTATCTTCTTGAAGTAAATGTCCAAGAAGGACAATATGTGGAAAAAGGAGACGTGATAGCAGTCTTGGATCCCGCAGAGCCTGAACTGAGACTGGAAAAGGCTAAAATTTCACTTAGAAACGCAAATGCTCTATATGAATCTGACAAGTTTGGCTTCCCAGAATTATTTGCCTCTGATAGTGTAGAGCAACAAGGCATCGTGGAAGAACAGCTTAAAGCTAAAAATGGAGTTTTTATGAGTGAAGTAGAGCTCAAAGAAGCTCAGTTGGCTTTTGAACGGACGGTAGTCAAGGCTCCGATTTCAGGGAAAGTAGCAGATCTTAAACATAGAGCGGGGGCTTTGGTAGGCGCTAATACAGAATTATGTGAGATACTCTCGACGAATGAGTTCATACTTAAGGTAAAAGTACTGGAGTCAGACATCAACCTTATTTCCATCAATCAAAAAGCAGAAGTTTATCCCATATCAAATACACAAACTGCTCTTA
>CBFGUY010000239.1:0-5316 GCA_965651895.1 uncultured Algoriphagus sp.
CATTGGCGTTAACTTAAGAATAGATTGTTCTAAAATCCTCCTGATAATTTGATCTTTTTTTTCTTTTTTCATAGGAACAATACTTAGCCATTATGGTGCTTATAAAACCCAGTTTATTTGGATCACTCTGTAATTCTCTGAGTATTCCTGTCATTTTCTCGGGATGCTTAATCAGATATCGGGTCACTTTTAACAGGCTCAGATCTTTGTTTAGATTAGCTTTAATTACTAATCTGCATTGAGTGTAAATAATTTGTGTACAGATGATTATCATAATAAACCTTGACCAGAGTATAACCCATAATTGAATTTTGGAGACATTGTGCACTCTATCAAAAGCCATGTTGCTTTTCCAGGATTTGAATATGATCTCAATTCTCCATCTGAGTTTGTACAGGGCAAAAACCTTCTTTGGCCCCGCGGTTTCTTTACTGATGGTTGTAAGGTAAATGAACCAGCCCTGAATCTCTAGATAATCTGCTGAGGGAGTCTTTTTAAGCTCTTTTCGGGCTTTTCTCCGCCTGCTTTCGGCTACTTCCTCGCTAGCAGGAAACGCGATCAGCCTTACTACGCTTTTGGCCTTGTTGTTCAATTTTATGACTATGTCCACACTGACTTTTTTTTAAGCAAAAGCAACAGGTCAATGGCCTTTTCATTTTCAGCATCAAGGAGTACCAGGTTGTACTTGTGTCTGTAAATACAATCGGCTCGATGGGTTAGGTGGCGCTGTATTTCATCGGCGATCAAATACCCTCGATCCCTTAAGGTCAGATCCCCTTTTTTGAGAACAAGCTCAGGTGCGGCTTCAAGGTCGTTCTTACTGTAGGTGTCCACTGAAAAGAACAGGAACTGTTCAGCTACCAGATCATAGACTCCCTGAATCCGTGCGTTACAGACTTTTGAATGAGCGTTGGAGACACCTGAGAACTCTCCAAACAATCGCTGGGGCAGCCTGATAATCGTGCTGTCCTGAACTACAATTCTATCAAAAGCAAGAGGTTCGGGCTGGTGACCGTTACGCGTGAACTTACTCTGGAAAACCAGCTCGAAAACTTTTTTGAGGAAGACCAGACATTGCTCGTTTATCTTTTTCCAGATGGAGACTTTACTGACAGATATACCGGTACCGGACTCAAGATGTGCAGCAAGATCATTATGGCTGACAGTGCCCTGTGAAGATTCCAGACATAGGGCGTGGAGTAGATCTGTGGGATCTATGGCGCGTCTGCGTCTGATCAACTTGGATTCAAAGGCAATATCCAGAAGGGTCTCATGACTGATGTTGAGTTGGTCAAAAAGGTTGAAAAAATCAATTCTGTTCAATATTAGATTAGCTTTTAAGGGCATTATTGCGTAGTTTTATAATAGTAAATATACTATTATAAAACTACATAAAAAATGGGTTACAAAGTTAAAATACAGAGAGTTGAACGCAGGAAAACCAGTTCCTATTATATCAATTTTCCGGCAGCATTGGCGGAGGCTTGCGACATAGAAAAGGCAGAAGAACTAGAATGGGAAATAGAGGATAGAAATACCTTTGTTTTGAAAAGAGTAATCAAAAAAGAGTCATTCCTGAAAAAGAAAAAATAGGAACAAAGTGTCTAATAACTAGATCGATATGGCTTAAGTTAACGCATATGCCCTATGGGACTTAAGCAGAACAAGTACTCTTTTCATTCTCTGGATCTCGGTTAAAAAACACCCCAGAAAGACCTCTAAACTCTAACCCTTATCAAAGATCAACAGACCTGCTTACAGCTGAACCCAATTCAACAATAAATTGATCCAGACTTTCTGCCTTTTCCAAGTCAAGTTTTTGCTTAATGCGATACCGGGCCATCCGGATACTCTTTGGATCTACATTTAACCGGGCCGCGATTTCCTTATTGGTTTGCCCCATCAGGATATAGGAGCAGTATTTTAAATCCAGGCGGGTCAAACTTTGCTTGGATTTCTCCTGCAGTCTTGCAATGAATTCTGGCCTGATGTCGGCAATATCCGATTTGATATGCTTGTATCCTTTGTCAATCTCTGTATTTCTTGAAACTATCTTTTCTAATTGACGGTGAAGCGGGTCTTTTTGATCCAGTGTTAGCAGTCTTGCCCTAAGGCCATCGACAAGCCGGTTCTTTTCCTCTGCGTGTAAGGTACCGGCCAAAAGTTCACGTTCAAGCCGTTCCATTCTTTCTTTCATCAACTCTCGCTCGGTCTGGAGCCTGGTGTTTTTTTCCGCCTCAAGCTGCGCCTCTAGTTCTGCCCTGCTTTTAGCTCTTTCCAGTAAAAGCTGATGCTGAGCCGAGGCTTTTAATCTAAAACGATAGGATCTGTATACAAAGAATAGAATAAAGGCAAAAGCTAAAATAAACAAGATGTAGATGTAATTGAGTTTCTTTGCCAATTGTGCCTCCTTCTTGGTTGCTTCTAATTCAATCTCCTTTTTCTCTGATTGATAGCGCGCATCCAGCTGTTGGATTACACTTGCTTTTTCTTTGTTGAAAATCTCTTTATAAATGCTGATGTAGTCCTTATAATAGGCAAGAGCCTGGACTGGATCTCCATTTTTTTCGTTTACTTCGGCAAGCGCATTACTGATTCTGGATTTTACCAATAAACCTGTTTTGGGTCTTTCAGAAATTTCCAGCATAGCGGATTTCAGCAAATCCTCTGCTTTTTTATAATCACCATCCTTCATCGCAAATCCGCTGCGTATGCCATAACTGTTTGCTATAATCTCAGGATAGTCAACTTGCCGCCCGATCTCCAAGGCCTGTACCAGGTATATTTCGGCACTATCACGATAGGATTTTGGGTAAAACTCCAGAAATAGATTTGCAATATTCAGCGCACCTATCCCTTTGGTACTTTTCAGTGCTATGCGCTCATCGTTGGAATCGGCATATGAAAGCAGAAGTTTATTATAATACAGGGAGGAGTCCAAGAGTGATTTATCTGAATTGTCCTTACGATAGCGCGTCAGGTAGCTACTCCCCATACTTAAATAGGAGTTGATTATTGCATCGGGATTCCTGCTTTTCAGGGCGGCATCCATACAAAGTCTGGTGTAATGCAACTGCTTGGCAGGATCGTTCAATCGAGCTGATATACCTGCAAGATGATGGTATATATTGCTTTCATATTCATGGGCATCTTCTCCTTCCAAAAGCCGCAATGCCTCCAGCATTTTCCCGTAAGCAAGCTCATCGTCCCCCAGAATGTAATCCAACCAGCCTTCTCTGAGCTTTACGAAGCCCTTTGTTTTTTTGTCTTCCGTTCTGTCTGCATACCAAACAGCGCTGTCAATCATCTCTACTGCTTTTACCAGGCTGTCCTGTTGCATATACAAATAAGTCAAAGTGGCGTAGGTAAATGCTCCGTGTTTCCCGTCTTTTTCCTTCCAACTATCCCTTTTAGCCTCATCCAGCAATTTATGGGCTTCTTCAAATCTGTCTGAAAGAACCATCAAACGGGCAAGCTGTCCCATAGCTTCTATCCGTTGGCTTTTGGAGACGGCATTCTGTCCCTCTACAATCCTGCTGAGTGAGTCAATTTCCAGTGATTGGGCCACCACCTGAAATGACAAAAAGGACAGGCCTATTATTGTCAAAAATTTCCAAAACAGATTACTATTCATGCGCTCTTTAATTTCCATTTAAATGACGGGAACTTCTTTCACTCCAAAGGCGGGAATATCCTTTTATGGAGGCACTGATGCTAAAATTAATGAAATCCGGCATATCTGTAGACGGTTTGTAGATGTATTGTCTAAAACTGTAGATGTTTAATAGGCAGGTCTGATTTGATTCAGGCTAAGGGTATGGATAATTTTATCCAATGGAATAAGGATGAAATACCGGTTGCTTTCACCCTTTCCAAAACAGTTGAGTATAGGTGCCGAACTGCCTATACACTAACTTCACGCTACCCATCAATTTCATGAGTAATATTTTTAGGGACAAACAACCAATGGCTTTTGTGCTTGTTGTTATAGGATTACTGATCTGCTTTTGTTCCCAAGCTCAGACTATAATCCGTGTTGCCCCAAATGGAACAGGAAACGGTTCAAGCTGGGCGGAAGCAAGCAGTATAGAAAGTGCGGTCGAAAATTCATCCTCTAATACAGAAATCTGGCTCAGAGCGGGAGTTTATTTGCTTGACCAGGAAATAGAACTTAACAATTTAGGGAGATCAGGCCTGGCATTTTATGGAGGTTTCTCCGGCAATGAGAACACTCGTAATCAGCGGGATTTCGATGTAAATAAAAGCATCCTCGATGGTCAAAATAGTACGAGAATATTGCATATCCGGGAAGATGATTTCACAATTGACGGAGTTACGTTGAGAAATGGGTTTATAGGATTAGAAGGCCCGGATGATTTCAATAAGGGAGGTGGCGCCATTTATATTTTCAATGGAAACAATACCGTAATTAGAAACTGCACTTTTCTTAATAATATCAGTGAAGGAGATCGGGGAGCGGGGGCGGTTTATAATAGACATGGAGATAACACGCTCATAGAGAATTGTTTATTCGAAAGTAACCGTTTTCAAAACCCTCCTGAAAATTCAAATGGTGGAGGGGCAATATTTAATTGGACAAATGGTCTAGTTGTAAGAAACACTGTTTTCAGGGGCAATTCATCGGTGAGATCTGGAGGGGCTCTGTATTCATGGCGTCCAATGAGCATAGAAAACTGTGTATTTGAAAACAACAGAAGTGATGAAACCGGTGGAGCTATTCGTAACCATTCGTTTTCCACTCTAACTATTACCAGCTCGCTCTTTGACAATAACAGCGCCGCAGAGCTCGGAGGTGCGATATATAATAACAATAGTGAGTTGATGCTATCAAATGTCACATTTGTAAACAATCGAAATACTGCAATTGTATTTAATTTTGGGGCAACATCAAGCACTATCTATAATAGTATTTTTTTTAACAACGAGAGGGCTGGGACATTAAATGCTGACATAGCCCCAGCCTCCAGGACTACGGATTTATCAGATTTGAGTGTCAGAAATAATAGTTTACAAGATTATACTGAAGGACAAAACAACCTGCTTGGCGTTGATCCTTTATTTGTGGATCCCTCGGCAGGTGACTATCGTCTTCGCAACGCAAGCCCTGCTGTAGATGCGGGTGTAAACGGGCTTTTCAATCAGGTCTCTTCTGCAACAGCAGCAGCATCCACTGATTTAGATGGAGAAGCGCGTGTTTTTAACAGTATAATTGACCTTGGTGCTTACGAGAATACCGCTCCTGTAGAAGCTCCTATCCCTCCAACCTGCACTACCATCACATCTCCCTCTGACAAT
>CBFGUY010000240.1:0-5306 GCA_965651895.1 uncultured Algoriphagus sp.
ACCATTTATACCATAGCCCAGAAATTCGAAGTGGTTTTCTCCGTACCTACAGATTTCACCGCTTGCGGAAACTTCTCTTTTGCTCCTACTTCCCCGGAAAGTCTGGATTATACCTTAACCAATTCAGCCGGCACCGTCATTTCCCCGGATACGGATGGGGAATTTACCATTACTCAATCTGACACTTACACCATCAGAGGAGAAGATCCTACCGGAGAAAACTGTCCTCGGGAGGAAACCATCGTGGCAGTTATCACAGAAGGTATTGATTTCGAGGTTTCAGAACCTATCATCGATTGCCAAGTCGGTGTGCAGTATGAAGCTCTCCTGAACAATGTAGATCCTGCGGACGTACTCTTTCTCTGGAAAAACGATCAGGGAATTATAGTAGGCAGAAGACAGACCTTCGTCCCCAGCAGAGATGGGGACTACACATTGGAAGTGCAGCCCGTCGGTGGCGGCCTTTGTCCTGTGGATAAAAAACCATTTACTGCCATCACCATTTCTCAGGATATCACCGTTGCACTGGACATTGTTCCGTTCTGCGTAGAGCAAAGCAGTACCACGATCACCATAGATGCAGATTTGGCTAACGTAGATGAAATAGCATGGTTTAGCATGACCGGGACCACTGGAACCAGAATTCCGGCTTTTGATGATTTGCCTATCATAGAAGTGGAGCAAGAGGGAACTTATCAGGTAAGACTGTATAGTGGCTCTTGTGAAATAGGAAGAGCTAGCGGTACCGTGGTCAAATCCACCATAGTTCCTCCTGTAGTGCCTGGGGGATTCACTATTTGTGCCATCGAAGGTGTAATGCAAGCCATAGACCCCGGAGAGTACGACAATTACTCCTGGAAACTAAATGGTGTAGAGATATCCCAGTCCCCAGTATTCACCCCCACTGAAGGAGGGCTGTATGAACTCACTGTTTCAGATAACGTGGGCTGTGAGTATGTAGCTACCATTGACGTAGTGGAAGATTGCTCCTTAAAAATCATCTTTCCGAATGGAGTAGTATTGAATGACCCAAACAGAAACTTTATCCTTTATGCAAATGAGTACATCGATGATGTGGAAGTTTACATATACAATCGCTGGGGCGAATTGATCTTCTATTGTACCCATGAAAACCTAGAGCCCAACCAAGCGTTCTGCCCTTGGAACGGGGAGGTGCGGGGCGAATTTGTCCCTAATGGAACATATGCTGTGGTAGTGAAGTTTACGAGTGAAGATCAAAATAAAACCGAAAAACTAACCAAAGCCATTACAGTAATTCAATAGACACGACTCCTCTTCGAATGACACTGACTACCTGTAAGTCATCAGAGGATAATTGTCTATGCATCCTTGAAATACTATTAACAGAACAACTTAACATGCTTATCCTAATATCCCCGGCAAAAACACTGGACTATAGTGCTCCTACTTTTAAAGAACACACTTTACCTGATTTTCAAAATGACACCCGTTCCCTAGTAAGGATCATGAAAAAGAAGTCCGCCAAGGAAATAGGTGAGCTGATGCATATTTCTGATAATTTGGCCGAGTTGAATGAAGATAGATTCAAAACCTTCCAAAAAGAGTTTACTGAAGAGAATTCCAAACAGGCTATTCTGGCTTTTAAAGGGGATGTCTATACCAAAATCGATGTAGATGAATACTCTGCCGAAGATTTTGACTTTGCGCAGCAGCACCTTAGGATACTTTCCGGACTCTATGGTTTACTCAAGCCTTTGGATCTGATCCAGCCTTATCGACTGGAAATGGGGATCAAGCTAGAAAACACCAAAGGAAAAAATCTCTATGAATTTTGGGACAAGAAAATAGCCAAGGCCATCAATGAATCGGCAAAAGGTACGCCTATCATAAATCTTGCTTCTCAGGAATATTTCAAGGCAGTTCATCAGAAAACGTTGAAAAGCCGGCTGATTAACATAGAATTTAAAGAATACAAGGATGATGGGTACAAGATCATCGGATTTTTCGCCAAGCAAGCCAGGGGAATGATGAGCAACTATGCTATCAAAAATAGGATCAAAGAACCTGAGCGATTAAAAACTTTCTGCGATGGAGGATATGAGTTTTCTGAACAATTAAGCAACGAAAACAACTGGATTTTTGTACGATGACAGCATAAACAACTTTAATTCTGACACTTAAATATTATTTTGTTTTTTCACCTATATAAAATTGTAACTTAGAGGCTATAAAATTTAATTTATAGCCTTTATTTTGACCCAAGCCTACCTAAAAATTGTTTCCATCGCCATTTTGATTTTATCAGTGGTTTTTTTTGCAGATGCAAATTTGGATTTAGGTAATTCTGAACGATTTTTTACTTCTGATTCTAGTTTCCAAGATGCTCCCGAGCTGCTAGGACCTGACCGGCTATGCAATATATTTGGTAGTGTGGTAGGCGTTTTTTCAGGAGGGGGTGATTCCGCTACTGATGTATATAAGTGGACAATCATAGGACCGAACGGCACAGAGCTGTTTACCAGACCCGCTGGAGCATTTCAGATTATCGAATACACCTTTGAGCTACTTGGATCCCATACCATCCAACTTGAAGTGAGCCGAGGAGGCAAATCCATTGCGGATTTAGAGAAGGTGGTAGAGGTAATAAAAGGACCGTCATTGTCATTGGCCAGTCAATATAAAATCTGTCCTGGCGAGCCTATAAATCTCCAGGCAATATCACCGGGAAGTGCCAATTTCACTAACTACATCTTCGAGTGGAAAAACGAATCCGAGGAAGTGGTAGGCACGGAAAACACTTTAAACGTCGATACTCCCGGAAGTTACAGTGTGACATTTTATGTTCCTGACAGTGATTCGAATCCGGTCTGTATGACCACATTGGATACTTCGGTGGAAATCCTTGATAGTATAGAGATAATCCAGAGCGCAGCTACAGTCTGCCGGGACGGCAGTATCTTCTTTGCCTCCGACCCACCTATTGAGGGGGATTGGTACCTGACTATTCCCGGTGAGCCAGATAAAGTAGCCAAAGGATTTTCATCCTCCCTTACGCTTTTGCCAACTGAAGATTTGCCAATTTTTGGAGGATATTCCGTTGAGCTGGTTATTGAAAATGAGGACAACCCCACATGCAGCCCGAGGGCCATCAGCAATTTCACCTACAATGAGGAGCCAATAATTTCTATCACTTCCGTGATAGGATCCAGTGGGTGTTTCAATCCAGACGGAGCCTTAGAACTCCTAGCTGAGACTGACCTAGACGAAGTGACCATATCAGGTGCGGGGTCTTACGGCCCCTTCCTTGCCGGGGAAACTATCACCATACCCAATCTAAAATCGGGTGGATACACTCTGTATTCTAACTTAAACGGTTGCCAAAACAGACTCGGGGCAGTAGTCCACTTGAATGACCCTCCTACTATCCTTGCGTATGAGATTGAAAACATAGTGCCAGAATCTTGTACGGCAACAGGAAAAATCATCGGCTCCTTTGACGTCAAACTAGAAAATGGATTGACAGAAGGCTCCTATAAAGTCCTCACGGAGAAAGGAGATGTGGCAATTAAAGATGCTTTACCTACTGAAAACCCATTCCGTGTCCGGTTAGCCGGAGGGAAATATTACTTTGAATTACTTGACAAAGATAGCTGCAAACTGCCCACACGGGAGCTAATCGAAATCCCTGGTAAGCCACAGACTTCATTTAGGATCCCAAACCAGCTTACCATTTGCGGATCTTATGAGTTAATTCCAGAGACTGAAGAAAATCTGCTGTTTACCTTAACAGATCCCCTTGGCAATACTACATCCAAGAGTGCAGGTGAGCCATTTACACTCGTAGAGGAAGGAGAATACAGCCTTATCGGGATATTACCAGACCAAGATGATGTCTGTCCTACGGAACTTAAATTGCAGGTAAACACCACAAGCCCTATTCCTTTTGAACCTATTCTTATTAGTGAGGATTGCGTCATAGGCAACCGGATTTTCGAAGCTGAGATCTATGGCTTTGACCCCAGTCTGGCTGACTTTTACTGGAGAAATCCCAACGGGGAACTCGTGGGGACCGGGAAAAGCCTTTTTCTGTCCCCTACCTCCATAGGCACCTTTTCTCTGGAAGTACAGCCAAAAAACTCTGAAAGTTGTCCGATTACACCAAAGGAATTTACCGTAGAAGCTCCTGTATTATTTGTCGAGACTTCCATCGTTTCGACCAAATTATGTGAATTTGGCCCAGAAGCAATAGTAGAGTTAATCACTACTTCTCCTGAAGCCGTAACTGATATACGATGGAGGAGATTTGATGATGCTGGTGAAATTATACAGCTACCTGAATTTGACAATCAAACTACAATAAATACAAGGATCGGAGGAACATATGAGGCTTCTGCCTACAGTATAATCCCTCAGATCAATAAGAACTGTGAGCTGGGAAGAACCACTTTCCAACTGGATCTGACCCCTGACAAAGTACAATTCAGTATTCCTGAGGAGCTTGTCATCTGTGACTACTATGAGCTGATACCGGAGACGAATCAGGCGTTAACATTTTTCCTGACAAGCCCTTCAGGCGAAGTTTTAGAAAAACCTTCCGGACAAGCTTTTACTATTGATCAATCGGGTATTTATACTTTTTTGGCCTTTGATACGAATAGCCCCACTCCCTACTGTCCAGAGCAAAAGGAGCTTAAAATCACCAAAACGGGGGCAGTGGATTTTCAGCCGGTCTTAGCAGAGGAATTCTGTGATGGAAGCCGAATTTACCAAGCTTCTATACATAATTACGCTATGGAAGATGTAGAAATATCCTGGAGGAATAGTGCAGGAACAATAGTCGGAAACAATGAGTTTTTAACCCTGAACACACCGGGCATCTACTCTTTAGAAGTACAGCCTTCTGGTGTCATTCCCTGTCATATTTCACCAATAGAATTTGAAGTAGAGCCCCCAGTATTAGCGTTAGATGTCAGACTAGTGGCAGATCCGCTTTGTCCTGACTCCCCAGCGGCTGCTATGTGGGTAGAGGCAGACCTCAGCCAGATTACTTCTATCGCATGGTGGTACACCTCTCCCGCTGGAGAGCAGTATGAACTGGTAAACGAACGGAATAAAGAAGAAATCCTGGCTGTCAATGAAGGCACTTATGAGATCCGGCTGTCAGACCATATCCCCTGTCTTTTAGGATATGACAAAGCGTTACTACTAAGAAGCACCGATACTATAAGACCGGAAGTGGAAGAGAGCTATCAAATCTGTCCTAAATATCAAATTGCGCCTACTATCAATCCTGGAAACTTTGCCAGCTACGAATGGTACCTCGA
>CBFGUY010000241.1:0-5300 GCA_965651895.1 uncultured Algoriphagus sp.
CTTGGAAAAAGACGATTTGGTCAAGAAACAGTATTTATTCGATTTAATACAGTTTGTTTTTACAATGCTAAAGGATGAATTTTATAGTGTTGCTGTTTTAGTATTTATCTATTACCAAAAGTCTGTGCAATAAGCCATAAATAACTACAGACGCAGGTGTGGATTCTTTCAGAATGATAATCATCTGTTTAGAAATAGTGGAATAGCAAACCTGTATTATACTTGTTGTATTGTGTGATATAGATTTTCAATTAACAAAACCCGATGAGCCAATGAATTACAAAGACCCCTTCTATCTCGTCCGAGATCCGTCACCCTGCTGAAATGTCCTACAAGCAGGAATGTATCGGTTAGGATTATGTGATTAATCCGCTGACATACAATGTGATGTAAAATTTACAGCTTTTGAATAGCTTGGGATTTATTTGTCTAAAATAGATCTCCTGAAATGCTATTGTCTATATGGTACTTACATAATTTATGTAGGGTGGAACACTATTGTATATAATATAAATTTTCAATCAAACCCATAATAAGTATGAAATGTAATTCTTTACAAAAGAATACCTTTATAGTCTGCATGGTGTTTTCCTTGAATTTTTCTTTTTTATCTGTCTCTTTTGCACGTACTGATAGTCATGTGTCTGAGAGTGTAGAGAAGCGGGAAATAGAGGTGACAGGCACTGTGTTGGATGCTGAAGGTTTGCCCCTGCCAGGGGTTTCCGTGATCGTTAAAGGCTCTTTGACAGGAGTCGCAACGGATATCGACGGGAGGTACTCGTTGTCAGTACCCGGTCCGGAAAGTGTTTTGGTGTTTTCCTTTATAGGATTCAACACCCAGGAAATTGTAGTAGGCAACCAGACCAGCATCAACATCACCTTGACCGAAAATCTCGCCAATCTGGATGAGGTACTGGTAGTAGGGTATGGGGTGCAGAAGAGAGGTACAATTACCGGAGCTGTAGGGGAGATCAAGTCGGATGATTTGATCAGGACACCTGCGGTGACTACGTCTGGAGCTTTAGTAGGTAAGCTTCAGGGTGTGACCGCCAGACAAACTGACGCGCGTCCAGGAGGAACAACCACTCTGCAGATCAGAAATATGGGTACTCCCTTGTTTGTGATTGATGGGATACCTTCCGATGCGGCTCAGTTCAACAACCTAGGGCAGTCTGATATAGAAAGCATCAGTGTTCTGAAGGATGGTTCTGCAGCTATTTACGGTATGCGGGCTTCCAATGGGGTGGTGTTGGTGACTACCAAGAAAGGTAAGGCCAACCAAAAACCTGAAATCAATATTTCCGGATATTATGGATTACAGGACTTTACACGTTATCCCCGTCCGGCAAATGCTTTTCAGCATGTGCGCGCCAACGCAGAATCAGAAGTGAATATGGGGGGATCACCGACTATTTCTCCTGAAGACTTAGGGAGATGGGAACAAGGCACAGAAAAGGGCTTTCAGAGCTTTGATTATTATGATTTTATCATGAAGCCCAATGTTCCACAGGCTTCCATCAATGCCAGTGCAGTAGGTGGGTCGGAAAATACCAAATACTTCTTTTCCCTTTCTCACTTGGATCAGGATGCCTTGATTGAGGATTATCTTTTCCAGAGAACCAATTTCCAGTCGAATATTGACATGACGCTGGCCCATGGCCTGACCGTGGGGACCCAGCTCAGCGGCCGTTTGGAAAACAGAGAGCAAGTAGGGGTACCTGGATTGGATGATTACTTCAATCCCTTCCTGAGTATTTTTACCATGTGGCCTACCGAGCGGCCTTATGCCAATGATAATCCGAATTATGTAAACGGGGATGTACACAACATTAACGTAAACCCAGCCACTTATACTAAGGAAATCACTGGGTATATTGATGAAGTTCATAGATCAATCAAAGCTAATTTCTATGCTCAATATGAATTTGATTTTGGGCTCTCCATGAAAGGAACCTATTCCTACAACTTCACCAATTTCGATTTTGATGGATTTGAATATACCTATGACGGGTATATCTATAATGAGGACACAGGAGAATATGAGACCCGACCCGAATGGGGAAATCAAAACCCATGGAGAGAAAGAAGGAAGCGTAATACAATAGATGAGGTGGCCCAGTTTCAGATAAATTATGGGAAAAACTGGGGAGATCATTACGTATCGGCAATAGCTGCCTATGAGCGATGGAGCAATAACTACCATCACATGGTGGTACATACAGTACCTCCTAATAATTATATCCCGATCATGTCCTTTGCAGACCAGGATCTATTGATAGATGAAATCTATCAGGAAGCTAGAGAAGGATATCTCGCAAAAATCAATTATAACTATAAGGAAAAATACTTATTGGAAGTGTTTGGTAGATATGATGGAACATTCCTGTTTGATAAAGAGAACAGGTACGGATTTTTCCCTGGGGCTTCTGCCGGCTGGCAGATTTCTGAGGAGAGTTTTATGGATGGAATAAAAGGAAAAATCCTCAGCGGACTGAAGCTGCGAGGTTCTTGGGGACAGACTGGTAGTGATAGATTTATTGGAAACAATAATTTTCTTGTAGATCCATTTAGCTATTACTCGGGATATAATTTCATCCCTACGGGAGGAGGAAGTGCTATTCTAAATGGTTCTTTCGTGCCTGGAGTAGATCCAAGAGGGATTCCTGTGACCAACCTTTCCTGGATTGTCAATACCAACATCAACTTTGGTGTGGATTCTTACTTCTTTAACAACAAGTTGTTTATACAAGGGGATATTTTCGAACGAAGGAGAACTGGACTTCCTGCTGGTAGATACGATGTACTCCTGCCAACGGAAGTAGGATATGGTTTGCCTGCAGAAAATCTGGAATCAGATGCGCACAGAGGGATAGAGGGGATTATTACCTATACTGGAAAAGCCGGAGATGTGAATTTCACATTGAGCGCCAATGGAACTATCTCAAGACTGAAAACCGTAGAAAGATATAAGCCTAGGTTTGGTAATTCCTGGAATGAATATAGAAATGATCAAGAAGGACGATGGGCGAACATCAACTGGGGATATGAAGTTGACGGAAGATTTGAAAGCCAGGAGCAAATCAACAACCACCCAGTGAATATAGATGGGCAGGGCAATAGAAATCTGCTTCCGGGTGATTTCATCTACAAAGATGTGAACGGTGACGGAGTCATCAATGGCATGGATGAAAGACCGATAGGATATGCACAGGGAGCTAACCCTTACATGAGCTTTGGCTTCAACGGCTCAGCAAACTATAAGGGATTTGATCTTTACTTCAGCTTTGCGGGGGCATCTATGCAGACCTTTACCAGAGATTGGGAACTGAGATATCCATTCCAGAATAATGGTACGTCACCTGATTTTATGTTTGAAGATAGGTGGCACCGGGAAGATCTTTACAATGCGGATAGCGATTGGGTACCGGGAACTTATCCCGCCATTAGAAGAGCAGGGGCTGATCATCTATACCGCCACAATACCTTCTGGCTTACTAATGTGAAGTACATGAGATTACGAAACCTAGAACTGGGTTACAGGTTCCAGCCTACCGTATTGGACAAAATTGGCGTATCCTCCTTGCGGGTGTATGCATCAGGCACCAACCTATTCTCAATAGATAATGTAAAAGAATTCGGGATTGATCCTGAAATCGGTTCTGCCAATGGATTGGTTTATCCCCAGCAGCGCTTGATCACTTTTGGTTTCAACATCACCCTATAAAACATACTAGTATGAAAATATTCAAAAAATATATTTTAGGGTTGACACTATTAACTGTGCTTTCAACCTCCTGTGACCCTGACTACCTCGAGTTGCAGCCACCGAATATCCTTCTTGATGAGCAGGTTTGGAATGATACCAAGCTAATCACTGGAGTGCTTTCCAATTATTACGATAGACTCCCTGCACATACCAGTTTAACTGGTGGATGGGTTGATTTTGCAGCCTATGATGAAGCGATGTGGTCAGGGTACTCAGGAAATGATTGGCTAAATAATATTGTCACCTATGATTTTGGACGATGGGGGCTTTGGAATTATGATTTGATACGTGATATCAATCTAGCTATTGATAAGTTAAATACCCTATCTGAGCTTCCTGAGAATCAAAAAGTACAGTTTCTGAGTGAACTTCGTTTCATCCGTGCTTATGTATATTTCGAGCATGTGAAGCGTATGGGAGGAGTTCCTATTATCACAGAAGAGTTGATCTATGATTTTTCGGGAGATCCTACTTATCTGCAGTATCCAAGAAATACTGAAGCTGAGGTGTATGATTTTGTAATCTCTGAGATGGAGGAAATCATGCCAACTTTAGGAAACGAAAGCAGCAATACACGTGCTAACCGCTTCACTGCTTTAGCTGTAGTAAGTAGAGCCGCCCTCTACGCAGGGTCTCTTGCCAAATACAACGGAGCAATGAGTGCCCCGATACAGTTGCCGGGTGGGGAAGTAGGAATAGATCCATCCAGAGCAAATGATTATTATACCAAATCCCTTCAAGCCTCTAAAACTATACTGCAAGAGGGAGGATATAACCTGTATAATTCAAATCCTGATTTGGGCGAGAATTTCTACGAAGCAATTGTTACCAAAACTGGTAACCCGGAAGTGATCTGGGCTCAGGATTTCCTTCTTGCGGCTGATAAGCGACATGGATTTACCTATGACAATATAGCAAGGTCTGTACGTGAGGACAATTTAGGATCTTCAGCGATTACTCCAGGTCTTAATCTTGTGGAGGATTTCCAATACTTAGATGGAAGCTCCGGGGAACTTAAGACCCGTACCCCTGATGGATCTGATTATATCTACTACGATGAGGTAGATGACATCTTTGAGAATAAAGATGCCCGACTATACGGTACGGTGATCTATCCCGGAGCTTCGTTTAGAGGACAGGAGATATTTATGCAAGCAGGAGTGATGGTTTGGAATGGCAGCAGCTATGATCAGATTGAGTCAGATAATCTTGCTACAGAATATACAGACGGAGGGGTTCTGGTAGCGCCAGGTGGACCGCACCGCTCTATCCAGGAAGTGTCTAATACTGGGTTCTATCTCAGAAAGTACGTGGATAATGCTGTAGGAGCCAGTACAAGGGGAATCCGAAGTGAAGTATGGTGGGTAAGGTTCAGATTAGGAGAAATCTATCTGAATGCCGCTGAAGCTGCTTTTGAGTTGGGCGAAGCTGATGCCGTGGATTACATCAATGCTCTTAGAGAAAGAGCTGGATTTGGAGCGAATAGCCTCAGTAACTTGACCATGGAGGATATCATGCAAGAGCGAAGAGTAGA
>CBFGUY010000242.1:0-5271 GCA_965651895.1 uncultured Algoriphagus sp.
GGATGTCTCAGAGTTTATAGACTACCTGGTCCCAGGCGAACAGATCCAGACCTATTCCTCAGGAAAATCCTGGGAAAAAGGTGCTTTCGATGAGTCCGTCATCCTAGCATGGTTGGATCAGACCATAATCTTTGATAGGACTCCCCTACCTGAAGCCTTCCAAATGCTGGAAAATTGGTTTGGGGTAAGCATCACCCTGAACAATTTCAAGGATCAGAATCTGACACTTTCGGGTAAATACAAAGGTGAGACCCTTGCAAACATATTGGAAGGACTCAGCTACACCGCCCGGTTCAAGTATGAGATCAACGGAAAAGACATTCAAATTAATTTCAAACAATAACCCCCTCTAAGTCTATGCTAAAAAACACCTTTGAAAAGTATGTAAAAAAGACTGAAGATGCGTCAACATCTCCAGTCTGAGGTTTCTGAATGCTTCGTCACAAGCATTCGGGATTTCAAGTCAAAACCAATTCAAGTAGTTTAAACCAAATTTAAAGTAATGAAAAAAGACATACGGTTACGCATATCAGCTGTGACTAGAAGATTTTTCCAAATATTTCTAGTACAGTGCCTGAGTATGACTGTCCTTTTTGCCGCAGATGGTAAATTCCAGGACAAGAGAATGGATGAAGTCCATGTAAGCATGCATATCCAAAGTGCTACGATTGAAGAAGCCTTCAAGCAGTTGGAAGCTGCCACAGGATTCAATTTCGTATATACCAATAAGGAGATCAAAGGTATTTCCAAGGTAGCTATCAATGTAAACACCAATGTATTTGACGCCTTGGTGTCCCTATCCAGACAGACCAAGCTGGAGTTTAAGCAGATCAATGAGAACATAGTCGTGAGAAAAAGAGCTGTCTATGTTCCTGAGACGGCAGTAAGTATAGAAGAAGCTGCTGCAATTTCTGTGAGTGGTGTGGTGGTAGATGAGTCAGGAATGGCGTTGCCAGGTGTGACGGTAATTGAAAAAGGCACCACAAACGGTACAGTGACGGATATAGATGGCAACTTCGACCTGGAGGTAGCTTCAAACGAATCCATCCTTAATTTCTCATTCATAGGCATGCAGACAGTCGAAATGCCTGTAGGGGATAGAAGAACCTTCAACATCACCATGGCGGACGATGTGCAGTCCCTGAATGAAGTAGTAGTAATCGGATATGGTACACAAAAGAAGAAAGAAATCACTTCAGCAGTAGCAAATGTTTCCAGTGAGGATTTTGTCCAGACCGGTGTACGCTCTCCTATGGAATTGATCCAAGGTAAAGTGGCTGGTCTTAATATTGTAAGAACCCAGGGTAACAACCCTAATGGAACTACAGATATACAGCTGAGAGGCCTAACCTCAGTGAAAGGTACTACGCAGCCTTTAATAGTAATCGATGGTATTCCAGGCGGTAATTTGGATTTATTGCAGCAGGATGATATTGCCACCTTCGATGTGCTGAAGGATGGATCTGCCGCAGCCATCTATGGCACCAGAGGTAATGCAGGGGTCATTCTGATCACTACCAAAAAAGGGAAATCAGGGCAGGCCAGATTTGACTACTCTAACTACTTCCAGAGAGAGTTTGTGGACAGAAGACCGGACAACCTTACTGCGGAACAATACCGTGATCTTATTGCCCAAGGGGAGATCAGCGAAAATAATGACCTAGGAGCATCGACAGATTTATATGATGAGCTTTTGAACAAAGAGAACCTAAGTCAGTACCACAATTTTGCTGCCTCAGGAGGTAGTACCAACAGCAACTATCGTGTTTCCTTCTTCTTTAATGACGGGCAGGGAATTGCCAAAGAAAACAGCAGAAAGCAATATGGCGGTAGAATGAGCTTTAGCCAAACCGGACTTCAGGATCGATTGACTTTGGCTACCAATCTGGCTGTTAATCTTTTTGATGCCAATAGACTTGGAGGAAATACAGGTGATTTTGAACAAGCTGTACAGCGTAATCCTACAGCACCAATCTTTAACCCTGACGGAACATTTGTTGAGACCGAAGCTTATAATAACTACAATCCTCTTTCCCGTTATGCAAATAGAACGAATCAACGTAACCAAATGAACCTCTCAGGTGATGTGCGCCTAACTCTTGAGCTTATGGAAGGATTGACTGTATCTGCTTTTGGTGCCCATCAACGATTAACCTTCAATGATAGATATTATCAGTCAATGAATGATTTTGAAAACAGACCTACTTCCCAATACAGAGGAACAGGTTATGCGTCAAAATTTAATCGGTTAGAATGGAATAATACCTTTGAAGCTACTGTGAACTATAAAAAGAACTTCAACGAGCAACATAATCTTGATTTGATCGGAGGTTACAGCTACCAATATTTCACAAGGGAAGAATTTAATGTAAACAACAGTGGATTTACCACAGATGGGTTTCAGGATTGGAATCTAGGGGCAGGTAGTGCAATTAACAATACACTTCTTCCGCGTCCTGGAATGGGATCTTTAAAGTATGACAATACCTTAATCGCCTTTTTTGGTAGAGCTAGCTACTCCTATAAAGACAAGTATTTTGCCCAAGCAACATTAAGAAGAGAGGGTTCTTCCAAATTTGGCGCAAATCATAAGTGGGGTAATTTCCCGGCAGTATCTGTGGGTTGGGCCCTTTCTGAAGAAAGCTTCCTGAGCAACAACTCGACAGTAAACAATTTAAAGATGCGCTTAGGCTATGGGGTAACCGGTAACCAAGGGATTGATAACTATTTATCATTGGTAACTCTTAGCACTGGAGGAGTTTATCCGCAAGAAGGTGTTTATTATCAAACATACGGAGCCGCTCGAAATCCAAATCCTGATTTGAGATGGGAGAAAAAGAAAGAATGGAATCTTGGATTTGACTTCCTGTTATTCAGCAATAGGCTAAACGGGTCTTTGGATTTCTACACTAGAACCACAGAGGACTTACTATATGACTATACTGCTCAGCAGCCAGCTTTTGTGAAAGGGTCAATATTAACAAATGTTGGTAGTATTAATAACAAAGGGATAGAGCTATTTTTAAGCTCGACAATATTGGAAAAGGGAGACTTCTCCTGGCAAGTGGATTTGACTGCCAATACGCAAATCAATGAAATCAGCTCTCTTTCCAATGATGTGTTTACCGTTTCTTGGATAGAAACCGGAGGACTTCCTAGCCCGGGTAACTTGGGTAATGCGATCAGAGTGGAAGAGGGAGGAGCTGTAGGTAACTTCTTTGGTAAGCGATTCGCTGGTTTCAATGAGGATGGCAAGTGGCTGTTCTACAAAGCTGATGGCAGTACTGGTACTGCTGGTGAGATGAGTCAGGAAGATTTGACTATCATCGGAAACGGAGTTCCAAAGTATATGGCATCGTTGAATAATGTATTCAGATACAAGGGCTGGGATTTGACGGTATTCTTCCGAGGCAAGTTTGACTTTGATATCCTAAATACAAAAGAAATGTATTTCGGCAATAAGCGATGGTTGCCAAATAACTTGCTTGAAAGTGCCATCACCAGACATGCTGAATTGGATGATGACCCTCAGTATTCCGATTACTACCTGGAAAATGGCTCATTCGTGAAGCTGGACAATATTACATTAGGCTACACCTTCAAAGTGGGCGGCAAGTATGTGAAAAACCTTCGCATGTACGCTTCAGGGCGAAATATTGCCACCTTCACCGGCTACTCCGGACTTGATCCAGAACTTCAGGATGTTGGATTTACTACCGGTATCGATGGCAGAGGATTCTATCCCCGTACCAAAAGCTTCACCCTAGGTCTAAATGTTGGATTTTAATTAAGGAAAAATCATGAAGAAATATTTTAATAAACTATCCGCTGCGCTTACCCCGGTAGCCCTTCTGGCCACGGTATCCTGTACCGATCTGGATGAGACGATCTACAGCGAATTATCAAAAGATAATTTCTACAACAACAAAGTAGAAATTATGCAAGGAGTACTTAGACCTTTTACCCATATGCAGGCCTGGCTCGCTCCTACTGGTCAAAATGGTTATTATTTCCATGGTGAATCATCAGCAGATCAAATTGCTTGGCCACAGAAAGGACGTCATGGCTATGATGGTGGGGACCATGTCCGTCTTCACCGCCACGAATGGACAGAGCAAGAAAACAGGTTGAGAGGTTCATGGGGGCTGATGTGGGAAGGACTCGGTTATGTAAATGCCTTGTTGGAGGATTTAGAGGAGGTTGATTACGAAGCTGCGGGATTAACTCTTGAAGAAATGGAGTCTATTCTTGCTGAAGTCAGGGTGATGCGTGCTTTTCACTACATAAAAATCATGGACATGTGGGGAAATGTCCCCATTGTTACTACAGTGGGTACTCCAATCAATCCAGAAACACGTCCAAGAGCAGAAGTATTCCAATTTGTGGAAGATGAGCTATTGGCAAATGTTGAAAAATTGCAACCACTATCCCAGGCATTGGTTGGAAGGGTTTCAAAGGCAGCAGGATACGCCATGCTTTCCGAACTTTACCTAAATGCTGAAGTATGGACAGGCACACCTCGATATGATGATTGTATTGCTTATTCAGACAGGGTGATCAATGGTGATGGTGGAAGCCTGATGGGTGCCATGAGATTGGATCCTTCTATTCTTGGCCCGTTCTCCAACCAAAACCAGTTCTCACCTGAGAACATCTTCCAGTTTGCATTCAGCCGTGATGGTGGATTTACATTCAACTGGGCAGGTTTCTTCTTCGGATATAGTAATATGTCCCGCGCCTTGAATGTAACCTATAGCGGATGGAATGCATTTGTGGTAACCCCTAATGCATTTGATGCTTATGAGGAAAATGACTTGAGAAAGAAAGAGTGGTTCCTCTTCGGCCCTCAAACAGATTATGAAACAGGAGCTCCAATTTTGGGCACTGAGGAATACGATGGCGAGCCTTTGGTATATGTGAACAATATCCGCAGAAACTCCGAGGGAGCTACAGGAGAAGGTTCTATGACCGAGGGAGAGGAAAACTCCGGAGCCAGATTCCATAAGTATAGATCAGGCACTTCTGATGAAGAGGGCGTTTACTGGGAAAATGATTATATAATCTACCGATTGACCGAGATTTATTTCAACAAGGCGGAAGCCCTGATGAGAAGGAATGGAGGAGCAGCTACAGCTGAAGCAGTAGAATTGATCAATGAATCCAGAAAGAGAGCCTATTCTGAGGCTGACTGGGCAGATGAGGCCTATACCACAGCCACATTAACTTTGGATGAACTGCTTGCGGAAAGAGGAAGAGAGTTTATATTTGAGG
>CBFGUY010000243.1:0-5255 GCA_965651895.1 uncultured Algoriphagus sp.
TGACATGTTTTAGCTTTAGGATTCGCTCTAGTTCAGTTATGGTGGTCTCGTCTAGTTGAGACATCTTATTGCAGAATTCAATAAACTCATTCATTGTTTGTGTCCGTTCGGCTATATATCAGCTTTTTATTATCATCCAACTCTTACTGATTGGTTTGACCCAGCTTTTCCACTTTCTTTAGCCATTTTGCTCTAAATTCTTCTTTGGAAAGCCTTATGGGTCCAATAGCTGTAATCCGTACCTTTTTGACCCCAATATAATGCATTGTTACTTTTTTCATGGCATGATGACTTGGGCTTCCATAAACCAATCGGTAATACCATGCCGGCTGATCCATAGTGCAAATTATTCTTGCGGTTTTTCCTGTGAAGCATTTATCCCACCACAGCGAATCAACTCTTTTGTTAAACGCAAAACCAGGGAGTAAGACTCTGTCCAGAAAGCCTTTCATCATCGCTGGTACTGAACCCCACCAGACCGGATAAATCCAAACAAGGTGGTCTGCCCATTTCAATTTGTCTTGCGCTTCCAATAGATCCGGTTCCAGTTCAGTCCGCTTTCTGTAACCAAATTGAAGGTTTGGGTTGAAATCCAATTCTCTGATAGTAATTTCCTTGATTTCAGCGTCCGATTGCGCCGCACCTTGCTTATAGGCTTCTGATAGGGCAAAGTTGAAACTTTCCTTATCGGGATGGCCATTTATAATTAGTATTCTTTTCATATGATTATAATTTGATTTTCAATGGTCATAACTTGTCCCGTGACGAAGGAAACGGGATGGAATTCCTACCTGCGGCAGGCAGGTAGCTTGATGGATAATCATCCCTCTGTGTGTCGCTTTTGACAGACAGGCTCGATTTCATAGTCATTAGAACCAGGGTTTGAATTTTTCCTCAAATGGAGATCCTGTTAAATTCTCTGTTTTGAAAAATTGGTAGAGGGCAAAACAAGCTGGGATGGTTAAAAACGCTGTACAAACAGCGAAAGTGGCGACACTACTAAAAACAGCCAGCGTTTGGTTGCCTATTTTACCAATATAAACTGCGATGAAATCCTGCTGTCTTGTAAAAAAATGATAGGCGGATTGTGAGTAATCATAAAAACGAACTGAGGTTTCATATAGCAGCCAGCTTGGATAAAACCATTTTCGGATGGGTTCCCACCATTTTCCCCAAATTGATGTGAGTTGTTTGTTGTTTTCTTCCATTTTTTGATCCTTTTGACAAAGGTTATTCAAATGAAAGAGTGATCATTTGATATAGATCAAGTCCTGTTTTTAGGGCTTCTTATTCTACTCAAAGTTTCTAGGGTTATCCCTAGATACGAAGCAATATGGGTAAGGGGAATTCTGTTGGTGATATCCGGATAGATACTGATCAGGTGCTTAAATCTGTCCTCGGCTCTATTGAATTGGATGGTGTAAAGCCTTTCGCATAGCCCCAGCATGGTTTCAGTCACCACTTTGCTGATGAAGCGTTCAAAGTCATGATGCTTGTGGGAAAGACTGTCAAAAGTGTCTTTTGAGAACTCGTAAGCAACTGAATCTTCCACAAACTCCACATAATGAGGGCTAGGTTTGGCACTGAAAAAACTGACGATGGGAGCCATAAATTGATTTTCGAAGGTAAACCAATCAGAAATATCCTTTCCGTCTTTTAAATAGTAAGCTCTAGCGCAACCTTCTACGATCAAATACGCCTTTTCAGAATATTGCCCTTCCCGGACTACGATCTCGCCTCTCTTAAATGTGCTGAGTTTGGAATTGGCAATAAGATCTTGCTGGCATGCTATAGATAAAGGTGAGTAGAGCTCGCCAAGTTCATGTATGGTTTGTTCGAGTTGCATTGGTGGGGTTGGGACTGGATAAAATTTGTGTTTCAGCCCCTAAATAAAGATAATTGAATGTAAAAACGTAGTTAGTAAGTACACCTATCATAACGATTCTTTTTCGTTCAATGAGGATAAGATGCTGGACTAATTATTTAAAAATAATTTTATACGTTCAAATTACACAACCCCCAAATAAACAGAATCAGACAGCTCTCTTTTTTTTGTCCAGGCATTTTCTTGGCTAAAGGCAATCCAAGCATGCCATTTTGAGGCTTTGCCATAAGGTTGGATGGTATGACTTTCCTTATTTCGGGTATTTCCTAGAAACTCCCATTCTGAACCAGTGCCATTTTCTTCAGCGGAAAGCAGGAAAACAAACACATTGTCTGTGGGCTTGGCTGCTGCCTGCCAGGAATTGTCAGTCCAGTTGAATTTTATTCCCTCGGGAACCCGCTCTACTGTAGGATCTTGGGGACCCAGCAGACTTCCCCGACTGACTTTCACCAAGCTGATATCGAGAACTTTTGATGCTGACGTTCCTACAAATTTGAAGGAGTTTTTCATCGTATAGGATACCGCCGCATGGTAAGGTCTGCTTGCACCATTTTCATGATTCTGATAGCCAAAGCGTAAGATATGGTTGATATTCTTCAGGAATTTTTGCGTCTGGGTACTCACCGATTGGGAGTTAAGCTTTCTTTCAGAAGTTCTTGCTTTGGTACTTTTACTTTGCTTGCCGGGCTTCCTGCGGGCATACGTTACTCCGCCCACTTTGTAAAAAATCAGATCTCCCACATTACCTGATAGCCCAGCTAGGATTGAGTTAGTGATTCGTGCCATATGCTTAGTAGTTGATTTACAGTATAATATAGGTTGTCCTAGGGGTAATCACTAATAAAACCTAAAAAAAAGTAAATTTCTAGCATAGCAAAAACAGTCTAAGAGCAATATAAAAATGATCTAATACTGTTAATTGATTGGTTTAGTATTGGTCATGGTATAGTTTTATATGTGTAAATATGCCAGTTTGCATGCTTACATAGGTGTAGTTTAGGTAGGGGAGATGCCGGGAAGATGGCGGGTATGTAAGGAGCTAGAAAGGATTGGATTGCCTTTATTTCATGACCAATAAGCACCAAATGGTATAAGGACTGAAATATTACGTCGCTGGCATTTCTGAGGCTACAATCAGGTATCCCAGATCATGCAGCTTGGGAAGGAAATAGGTGCAGGCTGTTTGTTTGGCTATCCCATCCCTATAGGGTTCATAGTCAAAAGCCAGGCTGTTCTGCTCACATTGATCAAAGAATTCAAACCATTCAGTCATCAATACAGCTTTGGACACCTTTCTCAGAAATTTGAAAGGGTTCAGTAACTCATCTTCCGATAATGCCAAGCAGGATTCTGATAGCTTATGCTTTTTCCCGTAGATACCTTTCGATAGCTGGTTTAGGAATTTGGTTGTGTATTTTCCGGTCAAGCGAGAAAACTTTTCCTTTTGCTCATTCAGGAGGTATAATCCCACCACCAATTCCTTGAGCATTTTTAGCTCGTAGCATAAATAAGAAGGATCTTTTTTAAGCTCTTTCGAGGGTTTCTTGGAAACAGAAGATTCCAGGATCAATCCCAGCTTGTATCTACCGTGTTCGATAAAAGTGAAACTATAATAGCCATCCAGAATATCCAAAGGACAACTCGGAACCTGAAGTAGAAAATCGTTGTGCCTGACTGTGATTATTTGCATGATAAGAAATTATTGGTGTGAATACCTAATTTCTGGACAATGCTATTTCTAAAGTATTCCTTGGGGAGGTAAAATATCCCAGATGGGAGTTTGGAGGCCTTACTGAGTTGAAAATGGAGGATATATTAAGGTTAGAAGTGAGATTTATTTAATCTACCTTTTTGGAAATAAGTGGCTCAATCGTTTTCTCGGGATAAGAATAACTTTTAATTCAAGGAATAGACGAATCTCCTTTCAAATGACTCTAATTTTTCATTATTTGTTATCAGGCTTTTTATCTAGTTCCAGACTAAAACTACCATAATGATCAACCAGACTGAGCCAGTCTAAGTTTTTACATTTGGGATCTGGGTTTCCAATCCTTTTTACTATTGCTCAATCTGTGGCGACTAATATCTATCCACTGGCGATCTAAAAAAAGGCTTTTTGGAATGAGTTGGTTGAGCATGAAGTGGAGGGGTGTGTGGGGAAAGCTGGGGAGGTGATGTTAGGTGACAGGACAAAAATTTTATAAAATGAATTAGTATTGTCATGAATGGTTTGTGTAAATTAACCTATTGCTTAATTTTGTCGTGAAAAGAAAGGCGGACCTGATCAGAACTTCCCACGATGGCAAGAAAGCCTTTTATCTGGACGTAGAGAATTCTGGGGATATCATGGCATTCCTGCGATCTGAAAAAGCAAATTTGAAGAAGTTTTATACTGCCATAGAGTTGATTTTGAACCATCAGGCTCCGAGAGATTTATACGATAAAGAGAATTTTGAAAAAGGATGTGAACAGGTTACTGCCATTAAATTGTTTAAAGGGAAGAAGAATCCCAGAATTTACTGCAGGCAATATGCTGACGGAGACACGGAGCGTTTTGTAATCATTGGAATAGAACTTCAAGAGAAGAAGAAATCCCAAAAATTGACAGCGACAGAAAAAAGCATCATACGAAGAGTAGCTAAATACGAATACGACTTAACACCAAAACCATGACAGATTCTATTAAAAATGAATGGGATGCACTCATGAATGAGATGTCCTACGAGGATCAAGTAGCCACAAAAGCCGATGTTTTGGCTTTGCAGTACTTAGGTCTGGTAGACAAGAAAATGGAAGAAGTTCATATGAACAAAAGGGAATTGGCAGATAAAATCGGCACTTCTGCTTCCTTTATTACCCAGCTTTTTAGAGGAGATCGTAAGCCAAATTGGAATATTCTGGCAAAGATGTCCATGGAATTGGGTTTGGATTTCAAGGTGTTGACGGAGGAGCTTTTTCAGGAAAAAGTGCAGGAAGAGTTGAAAAGGTATGGGGTTTTTGAAGGCAGGTCAGAGATGCGGGTTGCCGAGCCGAAAGTTGAATATGGTAACAATTCTGAATAGTATTCTATTATGGAGAGCTCAAGCCTACCTTAAGGTTAGCAATAAAAATAGGAGATTTAACTAAGACCTAAATCCACCTCAGGATACTTTTCTAGAAGCTGAGGAAGTGTGATTACAGGAATACCTAGAATACCGAAAATTGCTATTACGAACTTATATTAACTTATTTAAGTTTTTACTTATCGTTTTAATTATCCTATTGCATGCTTAAAAATGACTCCATAAAAGCTTATTGGTTCCTACCATCCAATCCTTCTAATAAAATGTCAGGTATAGTTAATCTCTTTGTTAATCTAGTCTTTGTTGTT
>CBFGUY010000244.1:0-5254 GCA_965651895.1 uncultured Algoriphagus sp.
ATAGCCGAAACAATTAACTCACCTTATAACGAGGGAACCTGTTCTATCACTGCGGATGGAAATGTTTTGATCTACACCTCATGTGATGCCCCTGATTCTGAGGGGAGTTGCGACCTGTATATTGCGTATAAATTAAATGGGAGGTGGCAACGACCCCGGAATATGGGTAAAAATGTCAATTCCCGCTCCTGGGATTCTCAGCCGTCTCTTTCAGCTGATGGGAAGATCCTGTTTTTCTCATCCAATAGAAAAGGTGGTTTTGGGGGCAATGATATTTGGTACAGCGTATTGCAAAATGATGGCACTTGGTCAGTGGCTAAGAATCTTGGCAATGTTGTAAATACACCAAAAGATGAGATATCCCCATTTATGTTTTTCAATAATGAAATCCTGTTTTTTTCTTCCAATGGACATCCTGGATTCGGTGGCATGGACATACATCTTTCCAGGGTGGTGGACGGGGAGTTTTCGGAACCTGAAAATCTGGGTTTGCCTATCAATGACCAGCATGATCAGGTGGCATTATTTATTACAGCCCAAAAGGATTATGCTTATTTCACAGAGTTGACCTCAGTGGAGCAAGGACAGGACAGATCTCTTTTGTATAGATTCAAGTTCCCTGAGGATATTTATTTGGGGGAGAATTTGACTGTTACAGAAGGGAAAGTGCTCAATTCAAAGACAGGAGAGCCTGTTGACGCTTCCTTGTCTTTGGTTTCGCTTACCAATGACAGTACGCTGTATCAGTTTGGGGCGGATGGCAAGACAGGTGAGTTTATGATGCTTTATCCAGATAAGGCGATTTCGGGACTTTATGTGGAAAAAAAAGGTTTTTTGCCAAAGATATATAACGTGGAGCGGGATAATATCAAGAACGTAAAAGATCTGAAGGTGGAATTGGTGCCTGTGGCCGCCGGGGAAGAGTTTGTATTTGAAAATGTGTTTTTTGAATTCGATGAATATAGCCTCAAAAGTGAGTCCATTTCATCCCTGAAACGGCTTGTCAGATTTTTGACCGAAAATCCAAATGTGAATATTCTGATTTCAGGCCATACGGATAATGTGGGGAGTGCCAGTTATAATCAAACGTTGAGTTTACAGCGTGCCAAAAGTGTCCAGCAATTTTTAATATCAGCTGGTTTTCATGAAGGCCGTGCGTTGGTAGAGGGAAAAGGGGATAAGGAGCCAATGGTCCCGAACACTTCTCCGCAGAATCAAGCGCTGAACCGAAGGATCACCATAAAAATCTTATAACTTACTGGCAGTCAACAGTTGTCATAAGAGGCTATTCAATGTAGTACACAGCTATTTTAGTAGTTTTAAAACTGCAAGGGTAGACGGCAGGGTTTGTTTCTATGGCGGAGCAGGGGATTGTTTTTTTTACCTGCCTTTTTGAACTATTAAATGCTAGAATATGGATTATTGTAACATAAAATTTCGTTTTGGCCAGTTTCTGTATGGTTTTGTTTTTTTTTCAAGGTAATTGATTGGTTGAATCGTAAAAGATTGTTTTTTTTAAGACAAATTAACTTTTGTTAACAATTGATTAACGAAATTTAAATCTATGGATTTGCTCAACTGTATAAGAATGGACAATAATGTTTCGTTTTTGGCCGGTTTGATGAATTTTTCTACAGATTGTTTCTTTATTATTATAATTATTTCTCTAGCTCACTTTGGGAAATTATTGTCGAAAAGGATATAATTGATTCAATTTTAAACCTTAATAGAACAAATATGAGGAAAGTTTTACTTCTAGGACTCACACTGTTTTTAGCGGGAGCAGTTGCTTTTGCCCAAAGCCGTGTGATCACTGGTACGGTTACTTCTACGGAAGATAATCTAGGAGTACCAGGAGCGACAGTTCTGGTAAAGGGAACAACCATTGGAACAGCCACAGATATTGATGGCAAGTATTCAATCAGTGTCCCTGCCGGGAGCAATGTATTGGTCTTTAGCTTTGTTGGCTTAAGCCCACAGGAGATTACCATCGGTAACCGCACGACAATAGATGTAGCGATGGAGCCTGATGTTCAATCTCTTTCGGAATTTGTGGTCACATCTTATGGTGATCAATCGAGACGGGAAATTACAGGTGCCATTTCAGCAGTTAAAGGCGAAGTATTTCAGGATTTGCCTGTTCAGTCTTTTGACCGTGCCATGCAGGGCAGGATTGCTGGGGTGCAGGTGACCTCATCTACCGGGCAGCCGGGAGGGGCGCTTACCGTACGTATTCGTGGAGTAGGTTCTATCAATGCAGGTAATGATCCGTTGTACATCGTTGATGGTGTGCAGGTAGCCATAGGTGGGATAGATGGTACAAACGGAAGTATGGCTAGCCAAGGCTCTCAAAATGCATTGGCATCCATCAACCCGAATGACATTGAATCTATCGAAGTCCTCAAGGATGCTGCTGCAGCTGCTATATATGGTGCCCAGGCGGCTAATGGTGTGGTTTTGATCAATACCAAAAGAGGTAAGAAAGGTAAAACCAACGTAAGGGTTTCAGTTCAGGAAGGGATAGTGCAGCCATTGAATCTCTATGATGTGATGGACGCTTCCCAATTAGCGGCAATCAAAAGAGACGCCTACATCAATGCCGGGTTAAATCCTGCAAATGCAGCTGCCACCTATGGCAATCCTGAAGATCCGAATCTTGAGAGTTATGACTGGCTAGATGCACTTTATAGAGATGGAAGATTGAGTGTATATGACCTTTCTGTATCCGGCGGTGATGAAAAGACCACGTTTTTCCTTTCAGGTTCTTACACCAAACAGGAAGCTCAGATTATTAAATCTGACTATGAGCGAGCAACCGGACGTTTGAATCTGACTCATAGGCCAAACCAGAAATTTACTGTTGGTGCTTCTCTGTCATTAGCATACCAAAATACCAATGGATCTATCGATAGAGGAAACTTCGTTAACGGGCCTTTCGTAGCCGGATATTCCGCTAGACCAAATGTTCCTATTTATAACGAGGATGGTACTTTTGCACCATATCCTTCAAATCACTTGTTCGGTTACAACATTGTTCAAGGTGTTTCCGAAGAACTAAGAAATGCTAAAACGGTTCAAACTGTGTCCAACCTTAATTTAACCTATCAGTTTGCTCCTTGGTTGAGTTTTACATCCTATTTTGGGGTAGATTTTTCTGATATACAGGAGATCAATAACCGGCCATCTACTATTCCTGCATTTTCATCCTATGGAGGTGCTTCCGTGTTTACAGGAAGAAGGAATATGAATTTCAATACCAACCATAACTTCAATTTCAATAAGAAGTTTAATGATGTTCATACGGTGTCAGGTATTTTAGGATTTGAATATAAAAGTGCAAATGGGGATGTGCAGTCAGCTACAGGACGTGGATTTCCTAATCCTACTTTAATATACCTTCAAAATGCGGCAGTCCCTTTTGCGGTAAATAGTAACTATACTGAATATAAAAGAGCAGGGTTCTTTGGTCAGGCCAAGTATGACTATGATGATAGATATACTGCGGATTTGACATTGAGAAGGGATGGGAATTCCCGTTTTGGAACAGAATATAAATGGGGAAACTTCGGGGCTGTTTCAGTTGGATGGAGACTTTCTTCCGAATCCTTCTTACAGGATGTGACCTGGTTGGATAACCTGAGAGTTAGAGGTTCTTATGGGATTACGGGTAACTCAGATATTCTTAATTTCGCATCTAGAACCTTAGTAGGTTCAAGCGGGCAGTATTTAGGAAATGGTGGTCTGACAATCAGTCAACTGGGCAATGACCTGTTGACATGGGAGGAATCTGAAACTTTCAATATTGGTGTAGATGGTACTTTGTTCAATGGTAGAATAATTGCAACAGTTGATTTCTGGAGAAAAAATTCTAAATCCCTACTATTTGACACACCACTTCCAGTGGACGCTGGGTTTGGAGAGATTACTCGTAATACAGGAGAAGTGCGGAATCAAGGGATTGATATAGATCTGCAGACTACCAATGTGGTGGTTGGTAAATTCCAATGGAGCACAGCCTTCAATATCACTTTGTTACAAAATGAGCTTTTATCACTTTATGATGGGCTTGACAGGGTTGGTAATGAATTAATTGTAGGAAGACCCATAGATTTCTTTTATACTAACAAGTACCTAGGTGTTAATCCTGCAAATGGATTGGCTATGTATGATGATGGTACCGGTACTGGAAATTATACTTATTTGACAGGAGAATCTACTTTGGATTATAGAGGCAGTGCACTTCCTAGTAGTTATGGTGGTTTGGCTAATAGTTTTTCTTATGGGCCAATAAGTTTGGAAATATTCTTTCAAGGGCAATTTGGTAACCTGGTGACTAATTCCGACATCTACAATCTTGGAGCCTGGGGATCTGGCCCGGATAACCAATTTGTAAGTCAGGCGGATTACTGGAAGCAACCTGGGGATGTCACTACAGTTGGGAAGCCTTATGAAGGTGGCCAGGCTCCGGGTACATCAAATATCAATACTTTCTCTACACGACTTCTGAGTGATGGGGGGTATGTAAGACTGAAGCAGGTCACCTTAAGGTATACATTAGGTAACGTAGCTGCACAAAAAATAGGGATGAGCAGTGCGACTATCTTCTTGCAAGGAATGAACTTGGCGACATTTACCAACTACAACGGTATCGATCCTGAAGTCAACTCAATTGGGAACACTTCTACCTATGGTTCTTATCCTAATGGAAAGCAACTCACCGCTGGTATCAATCTTAACTTCTAATCAGGACTAGGAATGAAAAATATTATAAAAACACTTGTGCTAGGCAGTGCCCTGATTTTGGGTTCATGCGATAGCTTATTGGAGACAGAACCTAGGCAAAGTCTAACCCCAGAATCTGCCTTTTCAGATGTAGAGAGTTTTGAGTCTCTGTTAATGTCTATTTACGGAAAGGTAAGGAGCTTTAATTATTACGGACAGACTATGATGATTGCACCTGAAATAATGGCTGATAATCTAAGAATCATTGCCAATACAGGTAGGTATATAGGACAAGAAGTAAACGCTGATAGATCACATATTAATCTTTGGGATTTTTCTACTACCAATAATTTCAGAGGAATTTATGCTGGAATTAACGAAGCCAACATTCTTCTCACAGAAATCGAAGAAGTTGAGGGAGATGAAGCACTTCGCACTAAGTTGAAAGGGGAGGCTTATTTTCTAAGAGCTCTGTTCTATTTTGATCTAGCTCGTGTATATGGCTATGAGCCAGGCCAGGAAGTGAATGGGT
>CBFGUY010000245.1:0-5195 GCA_965651895.1 uncultured Algoriphagus sp.
TGGCTGCTATCAATACAGGATACAACAAAGCATTCTCAGCTATCCTGGATTCCAATGTTACCACATTCCTTACAGGTGCTATTTTATTTGCTTTAGGGCAGGGTCCGGTAAAAGGCTTTGCCATTGTATTGATGATCGGTATCGCTTCCTCTTTCTTCTCTTCGGTATTCATCACCCGGGTGATCGTATCATGGATGAGCAAGAAAGGCGACAATAGCTCTATCAGTTTTGCTACGCCATTCTCTAAAAATGCCCTAAGTGCCCTGAATTTTGATTTCATGTCCAAGAGAAAAGTGGCTTACCTGATCTCCACATCCATCATCGTGATCGGGTTGGGAATAGCGCTTGTCAATGGACTGAAATTTGGGGTTGACTTCACAGGAGGTCGCTCGTATGTCGTGGCCTTCGATGAGCCTATGGCCGCCTCTGATTTGAAATCCGGTTTGGATAGGGAATTTGACGGATCGGTAGAAGTAAAAACCTACGGAGCTAGCAATACCTTGAAAGTGACTACTTCTTATTTGGTGAATGAAGATGATTCCGAGTCAAATCTAGAGGTAGAGAGCAAAGTCAAAGAAGGGATTGCAGCCGTTACCGGATTGACATTCACCGAGGATGCGGAATCGTTGACAGCTGGCCAGTTTGCCATCACCGGCTCATCCAAGGTAGGCGCAACAGTGGCCGATGACATCAAAGCTTCTTCTGCAGAAGCCATGATTGTGGCGTTGGTAGCCATATTCCTTTACATCTTACTTAGATTCCGTAAGTGGCAGTTCTCCTTGGCATCTATCATTGCCTTGATTCACGATACCTTGTTTGTGATTGCAGCCTTTGCTATCGTCAGTGCCTTTGGTGCCACTTTCGAAATCGACCAGGTATTCATTGCGGCCTTGCTCACTGTAATAGGTTATTCCATTAACGATACCGTGATTGTATTTGACCGTATCCGTGAGAATATCGAGATCAAAGGAGCGAATAAATTGGTGAAGGTCTTTAATGATTCCATCAACCAGACGCTTGGCCGTACTTTAATCACCTCATTTACTACCCTGATTGTAGTGATTGTGCTATTGATCTTTGGTGGAGAGGTTTTGAGAGGTTTCTCATTCGCTCTATTCATAGGTATCCTGGTGGGTACTTATTCTTCTGTCTATATCGCTACTCCTATCGTAGTGGATTTGATGAAAAGGGAGCTAGATCAGGAAAATGCGGATAAGGAAGCTAAAAAGCTGGCTTAATTTCTTTTTATATATTTGTTAAAAAAAGGAGTGGGATACGATCTCACTCCTTTTTTATTGTCTAGTGGTAGAGTTTATTCTTATCTTTTGGGGAATATTCTTAATAAACCCCAAAACATGAAAATCGACAAAAAGGACTTTGAGGCTATGAAAGCCAAGTATGACACTGAAGTCAAAAAAGGAAAGCCAGCCAAAGGCAAAAAAGGTGGAAATAAATCCAATCAAACTGACTGGATATTCATAGATAGAGAAACGCTGGAGGGGCTATTGGCTAAAGCTGACAAAGACCCTAAGGTGGGAGGGGTACAGTTTTACTTTACCGAATACACAGAGGAAACGGCTGAAAAAACCCATCCAAAGGAGGGAGCGGCTTATTGTGGACAGCTAACCTTAGTGATGCGTGCTGCTAACCTAAAAGAAAAAAAGCTTGTTTCGGTAGGCGAAGGTAA
This sequence comes from uncultured Algoriphagus sp., assembly GCA_965651895.1. GTDB lineage: Bacteria > Bacteroidota > Bacteroidia > Cytophagales > Cyclobacteriaceae > Algoriphagus. The sequence continues at coordinate 1,688 of CBFGUY010000245.1, forward strand.
GGTAAAGGATGAATATGAAAATGGAGGAGTTACCTGTCCATATGTTTGTGATCCTGAACCCACCGACAGTTAAAAATGGACCCTAGGTTTGTACAGGCATTTCTATCCACATATTTGATAACTATTGATATACTTGCAGTTTTAGGCATAATCTTTTTTTTCAGACTTTCAAAGGATCAAAGAGCTCAGCTGTGTTTCTGGCTTCCTTTTTTGATTCTGATATTTACAGTTTTAAGAGAAAATATGGGAGGCTACGCCAACTATAATTACGAGTTTAAAAAAGCAGTGAACGCTTATCTCGGGAATACAGAATTTCCTAGGTATACTCTATGGTTGAAAAATGTGGGCGATATACTAATATTAACAGTGCTTTACTTTTTTTTAATAAAGTCCTGGCTCGACTCCTCCAAAAAGAAATATATAAACTGGATGCTGATTGCGTTTGTGATAATCAGCCAAATCATACAGCTTTCAGGACTAGAGCCTATTTACTGGTTTCAGCCCATCATATTCTCCGTAGGCGCTAATATGATTCTGATCGGGTGCGGGCTCTACTTTGTTGGATTGATGACGAATGATAGATATCTCAATTCTAATCCCCTGCGGTTGGTCTCCTTTTGGCAGATGACTTTTCTCCTCTTTACCTATTCTTTGACTTACATTAACGATGTGGCTATGCCATTTCTAGTTACCTATAATTATGAGCTTGGTAAGTCGATGTCTCAGATCAATGATGTAATGATAGTTTGTGTTTTAGCAATATTAGTGCTGACCATAGCCTCGCCAAAGCTTCCCAAACTATTTGAACGAGAGCCTTCCTATGGATTCAGTTGAAAGCCAGGTTTACATAATCATCTTCTCTACCTTATTTTTGGGAGGAATCATGTCCACTTTTGTGATAGCTATGGTATTTATCCACAGGCAGCGGCAGGCCCAAAACCGTCAGAAAGTGGATCAGATCAAATCAGAGCATGAGAAGACCTTGCTGAATATAGAGAATGAAATACAGCAAGACACACTTGCACAGATTGGGCGGGAGCTGCACGACAATATCGGACAGTTGCTTTCATTGGCCAAGCTTAATTTTGGCTCGCTCAAGCCAGAGAAGCATGCCGAGGGAAAAGAGATTTTGAATCAGGTGATTCAGGAAGTCCGTGGATTATCCAAGACGTTAAATCTGGATTGGGTAGAATCCATCAGCATCAATGAATTTGTAGCGCAGCAACTAGACCGAATACAAAATACCGGTTTTTGTGAAACCATGCTGGAAGCAAATGTTGAACTTGTGGATTTGCCAAAAGACCAAAAATTGGTTTTAATACGTGTGATACAGGAGTCCCTTAATAACGCCATGAAGCATGCCTCCCCGGATAAAATCCTCATAAAAATCCATCAGAATGGCCTAGCTAAGCAAATCCGGATACAGGATGACGGGAAGGGATTTGATGCCTCCCTTCAGACTAGCGGAAGCGGAATGTACAATCTCAAGAAGAGAATGAAGACTATAGGAGGTGAATTTGAACTGACTTCTACTGTCGGAAAAGGAACAGAAATCATATTAACCTTGCCTAATTAGATTTTAGAGTATAATTTGAGGCTTAATCTCCCCACAGTACTAATTACTCTTACTCATGATCAGGATTGCCCTGGCCGATGACCATAAATTATTTGCAAAAGGAATAGAAGGTATTCTTGAAGAAGAAGCAAACTTTCTTGTTGTCGGCGTGTTCCCCAATGGAAGAGAGCTTTGCGACTATCTGGCCAAAAACCAGCCAGATGTCGTATTGACGGATCTCAACATGCCCATTATGGACGGCTTTGGGGTGTTGGAACACTGTAAAAAAAAGTATCCTCATGTGAAGGTGGTTGTACTTTCCATGTATGATGAGGAGAAGATTTATAAACAGTGCCTTGACAAAAAAGCTGATGCATTTATACTCAAGGATGCAGATCCGGATGAGTTGATTTTCACTATTCATGAAGTTTATGAAGGACGCCACGTACTTAATTTTGACCGGGTGAAAAAGCAAGCTATCCAAGGAGCTTATTTTGATGCGTTCCGTATGAAATACAAACTTTCGCGCAGAGAGACGGAAATCATCCAATTGATCAAAGATGGAATTCAAAATAAAAGTATTGCCGAAATGCTCAATTTGAGCAAGCAAACTGTTGAGACCCATCGTAAAAACATCCACCAGAAACTTCAGGTTAGTTCACGGATAGAGTTGGTGAACAAAGCCCACGAAATGAATATTTAACCATGAACAACCCGATAAGAACAGCTATAGTGGGCTTCGGCTCTGTGGCTGAGAAGATGCATGCCCCGCTAATCAAGGTATGCCCGGATCTGGAGCTTGTAGCTTCTGTGGAGCGACGAACCAACCGCTGCGAATCACTTTACCAGACCACAACTTTTAGGACTCTGGATGATTTACTTGCGGCAGACGCTGCTGATCTTGTCGTGATCACTACGCCCAATGAATTCCATTTTCCTATGGCAAAGCAATGTCTGGAGGCCGGAAAACATGTGGTGGTGGATAAGCCGGTGACTATTTATTCCCATGAGGCAGAAGAACTGCATAAATTGGCTGAGGAAAAAGATTTGATCTGCTCGGTTTTTCATAACCGCCGGTATGACGGGGATTTTATGACGCTGCAGAAGTTGGTAAGGGAAGGTGATCTCGGTGATCTGGTCTATCTGGAATCTCATTTTGACCGCTTCCGTCCGGATGTCTCTGACAACTGGAGGGAGGCTCAGGTAGCTGGAAATGGAATCACTTTCGATCTTGGATCGCATCTTATAGATCAGGTGGTGTTGCTTTTTGGACTTCCAAATTGGGTTCAGGCAGATATCCGTAAGCAGCGGACTGGAGCCGTGGCGGATGACTATTTTGACATTATCCTCGATTATGGCTCCTTAAAGGCCAGGGTGACTGCCGGAGCTTTGGTGAATGTGCGGACGCCGAAATTTTTGCTTTTAGGTAAAAACGGATCCTTTCAGAAGTTTGGCCTGGATGTACAGGAAGCCGCTTTTAAAGCCGGAGACAAGCCGGAAGGCCCAGCTTGGGGTGTGGAAACTGAGGAGAAGTGGGGAAAAATTTTCCTCAATGAGGAAGTGAAAATGTATGAGACCATCCCGGGAGATTATAGGATTCTCTATCAAAATGTGGCTGATGCCATCTCAAAAGGGGCTACTTTGGGTATTACTATTCCACAGGCCATCAGCGTCTTGAAGATCATAGAGGCGTCTTTTAAGAGTTCCGAAGAAGGATGCCGCATAAGCAGATCTGAGGGAGGCTGGTGATTTTTAGGTTTTTTGGCTGATGATTTGGAAGATATGATTTCAAAAAAATTGAATTATGAAAAAATTACTACTTCTATCTTTTGCCCTTTTTGCATTTATATCCCTAGCAGAAGCCCAAATAAGCGCGGGAGTGAATATGCAAAGCTCGGAGACTTTTGTTACCATAGGTACAGACCCTTCTAAGCAAATTTTCGGTGAAGGAAG
>CBFGUY010000246.1:0-5160 GCA_965651895.1 uncultured Algoriphagus sp.
CTACTCATCCTTCAGTGTCTTCACCGGATTCATTTGAGTCGCTTTAAAAGACTGAGCAGAAACTATTGCGATAGTAAACGCGATTCCTCCGAATCCCAATAAGGTAAAGTTGAGCCAAGATGGCCATTCTTTCACGGCAAACTGCTCAATCCATCCCTGCATAAAATACAGACTCAGCGGCAAAGCCACTAATACTCCCACCACCGTTATGATTAGGAATTCTTTGTTGAACATCCAGGATATACTCCAGCTAGAAGCTCCCAGCACTTTTCGGATACCTATTTCTTTGGTACGTCCGGCTATACTCAGTGCTGCCATGGCGAATAGCCCCATCGCTGCTATCAGTATGGCAATGCAGGCAGCCAAGAATACCATTTTCCCCAATCGCTCATCTGCTACATATTCTTTTTGAACGGCCTCATCAAGAAAGCTGAAACTAAAAGCTTCCATCGGAAACACCCGATTCCATTCATTCTCAAGCATAGACTTGAAAACTTCGAAATCCGTCCCGCTGCCTTTCACCATGACCTTCGGATTGGTGCCTGAACTGATCATCAGCATATTGATTCCGCTAAATACTGTTTCAGGACTTTTCGCCAGGATTACCGGTTCTATCTCTTTATATAGGGAATTATGGTTGAAATCCTTTACCACACCCACGATTTCATGGTTGTCTATTTTATTGCTCGGAAGGGATTCACCTAGAGGATCCTCCCATTTCATAGCTTTTGCAAAAGTCTCATTGATCAATACTGCGTTGCCATCTGATCCGGCTTCAGGATTGAAATCCCGACCGCTTACCAGTTCCAACCCAAGTGTTTTTAGGTAATCCCCACCCACAAAATTCAACCGGAAATTAAACTGCTTGCCATCTTCCGTCGGGAATCCTCCATCCCAAAACGCATTGTCTCCATAGGTGGCGATAGTAATTCCTGCAGATTGGACTTCTGATCTGCCTTCCAAAGCCTGGCGGTATTTCTCTGCCTGTGCAAAGCTCTCATTGATCGATTTTACGAAACTCGTACTCGGCACATCAGGAATATCCACCAGCAAAACCATATCCTGGTCAAAACCCAAGTCATAATCCCGAATTGCTTCCATCTGATTCACCATGATCAAGGTCGAAGCGATCAACACAAAGGAGATAAAAAACTGAAATGCCACCAATCCCTTTCGCAGCGCCTGCTTCCCAAAGCGTATCGAGAGATTACCCTTCAGCACTTTGATAGGCTTCAAACTGGACATGAAAAAAGCCGGGTATGCTCCTGCCAGCGCAGTAATTAAGACTACCAAACCAACCAATATCCCGAGCTGGGTAGGCCCATAAACCAGATCAAGTTGCTTATCAAACAGATTATTAAAAATAGGAAGCAGGGTCTCTGCCAAAATCAATCCGAAAACCAATGCTGCGATAGTGGTCAGAAACGCCTCTGTCAGAAACTGAAAAACCAATTGGCCGAAATCTGCACCCATGGTCTTACGAACCCCCACTTCTTTGGCACGTGTAGTTGATCTGCCTATGGCCATGGTGGTGAAATTGATGCAGGCGATCAACAGAATCAAAAATGCAATTCCTGCCAAAATCCACAATAGCGATGGACGGGTGGATTCTACCATTCCAGGATTGGGATTCTCTGTCAGGTGCATTTCAGCAATCGGTTGGAGCGTGAAAGTATATTCGCCCGGTTTGTATTGTTCTCCGAGCACCTTTTTCATCATCCCTTCTACTCCTGCCTCTACCGAGGCTTTGTCTTCTGCGCTCTTTAATTTGACGTAGGTGTCCCCATAGACATTAAACCACGAATTCTGATTTTGTTCCGCGACATTAAAATCCAGGTTGCTGTCGTTCATCAGCACCTCAAATTTTATACTGCTGTTTGCAGGCAGGTTCTCCAAAAGACCGGAAACTTTATACTCCTCGTAGTTGTCTCCCATTTTCATTCGGAGAGATTTGCCGATGGGATCAGCATTGCCAAAGTACTTTTTGGAAACTTCTTCAGTGATCACCACACTAAACTTATCTTGAAGCACTTGCTCTTTGGCCCCCTGAAGTAACTCAAAGCTAAATATCTCCAGAAAGTCTGGGCTTACCATCAAAAAAGACTGGTTCTGGGTAGATTCCTCATCTAAATACGTCTGAGCAACTCCGCTCACTAAACGCGTTGTATGGGTAACTTGAGAGAACTCCTCTGCAAAAGTAGGCGCAGTGATAATAGGAGTAGAAAAAGAAGCATTCCTTTCCCCATCTTCTACCTCAAATCGCTGTATTCGGAAAATCTGATCACTTTCACTATGAAAATCATCGAAGTTGCTTTCGAACTGCACAAAAAAGAATATCAACGTGCTAACACCCAAGCCCAGTGTAAGCCCGATCAAATTGATCCCTGTGTGCAGCTTGTTTTTAGACAGATTACGGATTGCGATTTTAAAGTAGTTCTTCCACATTGTAGATTTTCTTGGTTTTTAATTTCACCGTTAGACAGGCACCTTTGTTCAAACTTATAAGAGCGTAAAAACACCTGCAGTAGGACTCCAAAGAAAAGAGAGTTCCCAATACAGCTATCAAATTTCTATGCCATTAAAAAAACGCCCCAAAACATCTGATTAAGCGTAAAACAGCCTATGTCAAGAAAATCAATCGGACATTTTTGTCCGCCAGTGGGCAAAAGCTATAAAGTAGCCTGCAGCAACGAGAAGTTTTTGACGCAAAAGTGTACTGAGCCCATACCGGCTATGCAATTAACAATAACCTATGCTTAATACCACTTAAAGAATTGTCTGGGACAGCATGCCGCAATAATCCACAAGATTTTTAATTTTACCAATAGGTACTTTCTCTACTCTCTTATATATGACTAAACCCGAAATTAACAGCACAAAGGATACGCAAAACACACTAAGGGATAGGCGCTCTTTTATAAAAAAAAGCACTTTGGCAACACTATCGACGCTGCTTGGTGCAGAGATTGTCCATGCAGTCTCCATGCCTAGAGGTTATATTCCCGTAGCCTTGGAACAGGGGTTTGATCCGATGAAAGGCAAAAGTGAAGGAATGATCATCCGCAATGAAAAACCATGGAATGTAGAGCCTGCCCCACATCTATTGAATGATCCTATAACCCCTTTTTCCAGCATTTTCATTAGAAATAACGGGCTGATTCCTGAGGATGTGGATGCTGCCAACTGGACGCTGACCATCGGCGGGGAATCTGTGGTAAAAGAGAAAACTTACACCTTGGATGAGCTGAAAAAGAAATTTAAGTCTTACTCCTACCAATTGGTACTGGAATGCGGTGGCAATGGACGGGCAGGTTTTTATCCTCCGGCCTCGGGAAATCAATGGGAAGAAGGAGCAGTTTACAATTCTGAATGGACAGGAGTTAGGTTAAAGGATGTGCTGGCTGATGTGGGCATCAAATCCGATGCGGTGTATGTTGGCTATTATGGCAAAGACAAGCACCTCAATGGAGACCCGAATAAAGTGGTAATCTCCCGGGGAGTTCCTATTGCAAAAGCCATGCAGGACGAGACGCTGCTAGCCTGGTCTCTAAACGGGAAAGACATTCCGCTGGCACATGGCTATCCGCTTCGATTGGTTTGTGGAGGCTGGCCTGCTTCAGTTTCCGGTAAGTGGCTCCACAAGCTAGTCGTGAGAAATCAAGTGCATGATGGGGAGAAAATGATGGGTGATTCTTACAGAGTACCGAAATACCCAATAGCCCCTGGAGACAAAGTACCGGACGAGCATATGGAAATCATAGAATCCATGCCTGTCAGGTCCATCATCACTTATCCAAAATCGGGAGCGATGTTCCATACTTCTAAAAAGCTAACCGTGCAGGGACATGCTTGGGCTGGAGAACATGAAGTAAGTCAGATGGAGGTAAGCATGGATTTTGGCGCTACATGGAAAAAATGCAGTCTGAAAAAACCCGCCAACCGACTCGCTTGGCAACAATGGTCCATAGAGTTGAGTTTTCCCCAGACCGGTTATTATGAGATCTGGGCAAAAGCTACGGATGAGCAGGGCATCTCCCAGCCTATGGTGATGCCGGGATGGAATCCAAAAGGGTATCTGAACAATGCCTGTCACCGAATTGCAGTGAAAGTAAGCTAAGCCATGAAGAATTTCATCGACCCTAAGTCCCAGTCTTCCGATTCTGAGAAAAACAAACTGTTCAACGGTCTGATGAAGTCTGTGTTGGGAATAGTTGTGATTCTGTTTCTACTGCTTGGACTCATTGTCTTTTTGGTTTTCCAACCTGACCTATCAGGCGTGGTAAACTCTGAATCTGAAGTGCCTAAGGCTGAACTTTCAGAAAGTGATCTTTCAACTTCGGCCGAAGTAGTAGATGGAAAAGATATGGAAACCGGCTTGATAGCCTCCAAAGGCTTGGAACTGGTAAAAGCAAACTGCACCAATTGCCACTCCAGCGCACTGATATTACAGAACCGGTTTACCAGGGAAGACTGGCATTCCAAGATTGTATGGATGCAGGAGACCCAAGGATTATGGGAATTAGGAGAAAGTGAATCCCTTATTCTGGACTATTTGGCAGAAAACTATGCACCGGAAGCTCCTAAGGGAAGAAGAATCCCGCTTAGTGGGATCGAATGGTATGAGTTGGAGGATTAACTACTTCCTTTTAGCTTCTCTTCTATCTTTTTCACCCAAATATCCCTATTGCTGACCACAAAGTCGAATTCGCTTCCTTCAACGGTTTTGATCCTGATACCATTAGCTACCATTTTCCCCGTTCTTTTTGTCTGAACTTCCGATATGAACTGATATTCTATTGCCGTAAGGCCTGTTTGAATATTGAATTGGTGAGAATTAAAGATCAATTTTTTATTCGTCAGAAACAGCCTTCCTCCCACAGCCTCCACACCTCGGAATAAATTGGCGGCCCCTTCAGTATCTATTACTTCCCCGTGCTCCAGTTCAGGGCAGATATTCTTGTTTGATTTTTCCAAAAACTTCCCAAAAACAAAAGGAAAAACCAGAGCCATACTTAACCCAAAAAACACTCCCTGAAAAACCAAACCTTTCCAATCATACATTTCCCCTTGGCTTATATAATGTACTAGACCAAACAGCAACATAAAAATCCCTCCATTCACCGCAGCTATACCAAGTCTTTTTTCCCAGTTTAACTGATG
>CBFGUY010000247.1:0-5150 GCA_965651895.1 uncultured Algoriphagus sp.
GCATAGCTATTTACGCTCAATAAAAGTGTGAAAACAAAACAGCTAATACCAATGTATTTCTTATTCATAGGTTGAGGGTTTGATTGAAAAGTAAATTAGGAAATCTTGCCTTCATTGCCGCTGCTGCCTAAAAAAAAGGCCGATGAAAAATCACCGGCCTGTGTACTATACTCTCTGTTTGTTTGGTTATTCGACCTCAAAGTAATACTCAGTTCCATCCTGGAACATACCAAGCACTACTAAAGGCTCTCCATCGTTGGCTTCCAAGACTTCCAGCAGATTTTCCACATCAGTGATTTTTGTCCTACCGCTTTCAGAGATAACAGAAGTTATGATAAATCCCGGTCTGGCTCCGGCCCTGCCCCACTTACCCCCGTTGACACCAGATATTACTGCTCCACCGGCAATTTCAAGTTGACTTTTAACCTTATCGCTTACATCCTCAAAAACAACTCCTTCGTATTCATAGGTTTTCGGGATTTCCCGCCTTACGATTTCTGTATCACCTGAGAAGTTTTTCAGTGTGGCGGTAGTTTTATTGGTTTTACCATTTCTGATATATTCCACTTCCACCTTGTCACCGGGACGTTTTCTGGCAACCATTTCCTGGAGATTCGCCACATTGTTTGTGGCACGGCCATCGACACTGATGATGATGTCTCCTTTTTTGAGACCGGCTTCAGCCCCACCGCTGTTTTCGTTTACTCCCCCCACATACACACCTTGCTCTACAGGGAAGTTCTCTTCCAAATAATCAGCAAGCTCAGGGCTGACATTTTGGATATTCACTCCCAGCAATCCTCTTTGTACCGTACCAAAGTTCATCAGGTCATCCATTACCTTCTTCACCAACGTACTTGGAACGGCAAAAGAATAACCGTTAAACGTACCTGTTTGGGAGGCAATCGCAGTATTGATTCCGATTAATTCACCTGCCAGATTCACCAGTGCTCCCCCTGAATTACCAGGATTGACTACCGCGTCGGTCTGAAGGAATGATTCAATAGACAAGTTGTTTTCAACATCTCTTAGGATACCAATATTTCTTGCTTTTGCTGAAATAATCCCGGCAGTAACCGTGGAAGTAAGGTCAAATGGATTTCCTACTGCCAACACCCATTCACCGATCCTGGTATTATCGGAGTCACCAAATCTTACAAATGGGAGATTGGTAGCTTCTATTTTCAACAATGCAAGATCAGTGGTCGGATCCGTGCCTATGACTTTTGCTATGAATCGTTTATTGTTTTCCAAAGAAATCTCAACTTCAGTGGCTTTATCCACCACATGATTATTAGTGACAATATAGCCGTCAGAAGAAATTATGACACCCGAACCTGAACTGATTGGCATGGCTCTGCTGCCAGGGCCAGCTCCCCTGCCGCCCTGAGGTGGTATTCCGAAAAATTCCTGTAGGGGATCCCGTTGCATTCTGCCGCTTTGAGGATAGGCGATCTTGCTTTTCACATGCACCACTGCAGGAGTAACTATTTCGGCAGAGGCCACAAAATTAATCCCATCAGGAACAGTAAAATCCTTGCCTGAAAGTAAATTCACAAAACTCGCCTGTTGCTTTTCATCGAAGCTTGAGACTTTTTGTGATTGTGATAGAAAGCTGACGCCCGCTAAGGCAACTATGCCCCCTATTAAAGAGGCAAGAAGCATTCCTAGAAAGAATTGTTTTTTGCTCATATGTACTTTGTTATAATTAGGTTTAAGATAGACAATTATTCAACCTTCGTCATGGCTCCTTAGGTTCAAATATTGAACCTGAACTACCGACCAAGAGCCCAAATTAACATGAATTAACCGCTTTTTAAGCCCTTTGTTTATAAAATCCCAAAGCCATTTCGATGACACTACGAACAGTCTCTTAACTTAACTCTATGCCGTCTAGCCGTTTTTTAATATGCCAACAGCACTGCATTCATGGAATTTCATTGAATCTGACCTGTCATTTTACAAAACGGAATTACCATGTAAATTTGGCAGGAAAGAGACAATCACTCCGTCAGATTTTACATTATGTCAATTAACTGAGCTTACTATTTCTAACGGAGTATGCGAGTCCATGTTTTGGAGGAATCAGAGGCTTTGGGAAAATGAAGGGAAGAAAAAACCAAAGTATCCATACTTTCCTTACCTTTTATGGAAAAGACCCTGGATACGTTAATTGTCTATTTTAAGTATATTAAAGGAAATAAATTTTTATGAAGTACTACTTACCGATCTTGTTGTTCTTCTTTTCTTTTCCCCACTGTAGTGTCGGACAAGAAACAAGCACGTCCGACAGCCCCCAAAAAAGCTCCAATACATCCTTAGCTGCGATAGATACGCTCTTCACATTCAGTGATACCATCGACATGGCCGCGAAAACCACAAAGTCCCCCGGGGCGGTACTAACCCAAATCATCAACAAGGCACAACGCTATGCATATGACCTAAACGAACTCAACATAGAACTAGCTGAGTCTCTCGATACATTGGAGATGTACGACCAACTCCCTTTCATCAACCGTTTGGCCAGTAAAATACATTCTCAAACGGAAGCAGATGCAGACTATCTAAACCACCGCTATTTGATAGGAATGGAGAACCTGGTTTCCACAGCAGGAGACATGAATAATGAGTACCAGAGAAAAATTCAAGAACGGGTTGAGAACCTCTCACAAGCGGGGGAAAAACTACATAAAATAAAAGCGGACTCACTTTTTCAGATGACCCTTCGAGACACCTCCCTGATACCGTCTATTAACCACGAATTCAAATTACTCAAGGAATCCTTAAGGAAAGTAGATAGCATTTATCTACAACAAGAAATTCTGACTGCTCGCTATCAGGCAAAGGTATCTGAAAACGCTATGGTTTTTCTTGCGCTGAAGCAGTACTTGAACCAAACCAAAAAAAGACTGGATAGACAATATTGGACAAAAGAGATCAATTACCTATGGGAACCCATCAACTATCCCAAACTCGCAACGCTATCTTCGGCAACAAATGCTTCTTTCCAGCTCAACTTCAACTTGATGAAGGCGTATGTTGAGCGCACAAAATACACGTTTCTTATCTGTAGCATATTGCTGATTCTCTCTTATTGGAAAATCAAATCAACCCTCAAAATTATAGCTAGCCAAAAGGAGTTTGCCACACTAATATTAGACCGGGTAAAATACTTCAAGCGACATACCTTCTCTTCCACGTTACTGATCCTTCTACCTATATTTTTAATAATTTTCCAAAAGCCTCCATTAGTATTTATATCCTTACTATCCCTTTTTATGGTGATAGCTTCGAGTTTTCTGATCAAAGAACAATTTGGCGCCTACTTCAACAAACTATGGTTTGCCTTTTTGCTGCCCTACCTGATTTTGGCCATTAGTGGCTTGAATTGGAAGGCGATGTATCAGGAGAGATGGTTTATCCTGCTTTCCTCTCTGATTTTTATTGGAATGGGGATTTTGCTTCTCAAGTATGTCATGAAGATCAAGGACAAGCATCATAACTTCCTAAAGTACCTTGCCATTTTTCTGATTCTTATCGAAACTTTCGCCCTCTTTAGCAATATGTTTGGACGCTTTAATCTATCCAAAACCTATGCGGTCACTGGCGTTGTTCTTTTTTATAGGGCAATCGGCTTATACCTATTTGTCAACGTATTTCTGGAAGCTATTTATCTATTTATAGAACATAGTAAAAAAGAAAGCGATGTATTCACCTCCTATTTTGATTTTCAGGATTTGCAGAAGCGCACAAAAGGTATTCTTTATGCTTTTGCCATTACCAGCTGGATTTACGGGGTGTTTTGGCATCTGGGTTTTTTCGATGAAACATATGCCTGGGTCTCAGAATTTCTATTAAAGGACAGGACGCTGGGGGCGACCGTTTTTCAGTTCGGGAGCATTCTTCTGTTTGGGATAATTCTATATATCTCCACCTTTCTCGCTAATAACATAGCCTATTTTGCCTCCGTAAAAGATCAAAAAACAGCAATATCCAGAAAACAACGATTGGGGAGTTCTGTGCTCTTGATCCGCCTAGCTGTGCTGATCATCGGCTTTTTCATAGGCATGACTGCTGCCAAGATCCCACTGGACAAGGTCGCTATCGTACTGGGAGCCTTATCGGTAGGCATAGGTTTTGGCTTACAGACGATTATCAACAACCTGGTATCGGGTATCATCCTTGCTTTCGAGCGTCCTATTCAGATCGGAGATGAAATCCAGGTAGGTATGAATGCCGGCACTGTAAAAGATGTAGGTATCCGGGCCAGTAAAATCCAGGCCTATGATGGTTCTGAAATCGTAGTGCCAAATGGTGATTTGCTCTCGCAAAGCTTAATTAATTGGACTCTTTCAGATAAAAAGAGAAGAGTGGAGCTGATTATCGGAGTGGGCTACGGTTCAGATATGAAGTTAGTCAAATCTGTTTTGGAAGAGGTATTGAAAGGCGAACGAATCATGAAGGCTCCATCCCCGCGTGTATATATGCAGACTTTCAATGAAAGCTCGGTGGATTTTCGGGTATTATTCTGGGTAGAAAGTATGGACATCTGGGTGGATGTACGGGCAGAAGTGATGTCTACAATTTTTGAAAAATTCGCTGAACACTCCATTGAAATCCCATTTCCGAAAAGAGACCTTTATTTAAAATCCATCCCATCCAATTGGCAAGAAAATATTTCTAGGCCTGGCGAAGACATCAGCCCTGAACGACTAGATGCGGATCAAAACAATGAACCAGGGGATAAAAACAAAAACTCCTCTGAAGGTAAGCCTCCAGAGGAATGATTCTCGCTAACAAAAAAAGATCTTATCAGGCTCTTTTGACATTGACCGCATTCGGGCCTTTTTTGCCATCTTTGAGGTCATAAGTTACTTTGTCATTCTGTGCGACTTGGTCCACCAACCCGGTAGCGTGTACGAATACTTCGCTTTGGGATTCATCGTCAACGATAAATCCAAACCCTTTGGCTTCATTGTAAAATTTTACTGTTCCGGTAAACATAATAAATTGTGATAAAATGGAATTGAAAGAGAGCTAAAAGTAAATATTCAAATAAAAAAAACAAAATAATCATTCTTATTTTGAAAAAATGAAGAAAATAATTTTGGTTAGACATGGAAAATCAGCGTGGGACAACCCTCTTTTGG
>CBFGUY010000248.1:0-5139 GCA_965651895.1 uncultured Algoriphagus sp.
GGAAGCAGGTATTGGAAGCGGGCAAGTTCCACTTGTGTTTTGGCCTGGGCAGTTTGTGCCCTTTTCAGGAAAATATCGAGAATGAGCAGAGATCTATCATAGATCTGCACCTTAAGTTCATTTTCCAAATTTCTCATCTGGGAAGGTGATAGATCATCGTCGAAGATGACCATATCCACTTCAAAATGCTTGATATATGCCTGAATCTCTTCAAGTTTTCCGGAACCCACGAAGGTTTTGATGTCCGGCTTTTCCATTTTCTGGGTGAAGCGATAGACAGTCTTTGCGCCGAGAGTCTCCGTGAGGAAAGCCAATTCGTCTAAGTATTCTTCCGTTTGCTGGTCCGTCTGGTGCTGACGGACCACACTTACCAATATGGCTGTTTCTTCTTTTGGTGCGGTTTCGTGAAGTTTTTGGAGTTTACGCGAATGTTTACTCATATAAGTTGTATGCTATACCAAAACAATGCAAAAGGTGAAACTTTAGTTTCGCATTTCGTTAGAAATGGTAATTTGTAGCAATATTTTTACAAATTGTCCAGTAAGATTCTGTAAAGTTCGACATATTTCCTTAGAATTGATTAGGATAGTCTTCTTACTGGTGGTTATTTTGCCTTTTATTTCCAGAACCAATATATACCTAGATGGCTCGATTAAAAAAAGCAACCTTAGCGGGTGTGATAGAGATATTTCCCAGGATTTTTGAAGACCAAAGAGGTTATTTCTTTGAATCCTATCGTGCTGATTGGCTGAAATCTGAAGGAATAACACATAACTGGGTTCAGGATAATCAGAGTTTTTCGCAGAAGGGAACTGTACGTGGACTACACTTTCAGCGTGGAGAATTTGCCCAGGCTAAACTGGTCAGGGTGATTCAAGGGAAAGTATTGGATGTGATTGTCGATTTGAGAGAAGGCTCATCGACTTTTGGGCAAACATTTTCTACAATTCTGGATGCCAAAGAAAACAACCTACTGTATGTTCCGGTAGGATTTGCGCATGGGTTTTCAGTTTTAGAGGATGCTATTTTTGCGTATAAGTGTTCCAACTATTATAATAAAGAAAGTGAAGGGGGGATTCTCTGGAATGATCCTACCTTAGGAATAGAATGGCAAGTACAAGAGCCAATTATTTCTGAGAAAGATGCCGTCTGGCCTACTTTGGAGGAATTTAAATTAAGTGAGGGAGGATTATAATGGGGATTTTAGATTTATTTAAGAAAAAGCCGGAGGTCTATGAAGAGTTTGGGCTAGATTGGCTTGAGGTGGATATGCATTCTCATTTGATTTCCGGTATAGACGATGGGTCTAAGACCATGGAAGAATCCTTGCATTTGATTAAGCGCATGGCAGATTATGGCTTGCGAAAGATCATCACAACTCCCCATATCATGTCCGAGTATTACCGTAATACACCCGAGATTATCCGGATGGGGCTTGAAGATCTACGGAGGGCCGTCAAAAATGAGGGGATTTCCATAGAAATAGAAGCTGCTGCGGAATATTACATGGATGAGATTTTTCTGGAGAAAATCAAAAATGGTGAGGAAGTACTGACCTTTGGTGATAATTATATTCTGGTGGAAACCGGTTTTATCAATAAGCCACAAATGCTTTTGGAGATAATTTTCCAATTGGAGATGGCCGGATACAAGCCTATCCTTGCTCATCCGGAGCGTTATCAATATCTCATTGGTGATAAAGGATTGCTTCAGGATCTGACGGACAGAAAGATACTTTTCCAAGTTAACTTGCTTTCACTCACGGGCTTTTATTCTAAGCCGGTAAAAGACTTTGGAGATATGCTGGTAGAGAAAGGGTTAGTCAGGTTTTTTGGGACAGACTGCCATAATGAGCGCTATTTGGATATGATGGAGACTTTGCCAAAATCAAAACTATACTCCAAAATCAAGCAACTGGATCTGCTTAACTCCACGCTTTGAGTGCGCCTAAGTCAATGAAAATACTAATTACAGGTATTACTGGATTATTCGGGAGCTACTTAGCTAAGGAATTTTCTGCGAAAGGTGAGATCCATGGCCTACGGAGAGCCAGCTCATCACTCAGGCTACTTGAGAGAATCGACTTCCCTGTGCATTGGCACGAAGGGGATCTTTCTGATATAGAATCTTTGGAAGCCGCCCTGAAAGGGATAGACTTGGTAGTGAATGCAGCCGGGAAAGTTTCTTTTGACGCAAAAGACGGGGAATCCCTGCATCTGGTGAATGTGACAGGAACGGCAAATTTGGTCAATGCTATGCTGAATACCGGGGTGAAAAAACTTGTGCATGTCAGTTCAGTATCAGCGATAGGCCGAAGCCCTGAGCTGCAGGTGATTAATGAGGACTTTAAATGGGTGGAATCTCCTCTCAATACGGATTATGGGATTTCAAAGTATCTGGCCGAATTGGAAGCATGGCGTGGGGAGCAAGAAGGGCTGGACTTGATAGTGGTGAATCCTTCTATCCTTCTAGGCAAAATCAGTGACGACCGCAGTTCTACAGATATCTATCATTACGTTTTGGAAGAACACTCTTATTATCCGAAAGGAGACCTTAATTACATCGATGTGCGGGATGCCGCGCGGCAAGTCCGCGGACTGGTAGAGCTGGAGGTTTGGGGGGAGCGTTTTATCCTGAACAAAGAAAAAATTTCCTATAAGGAATTTTTCGCTGAGTTAGCTACAGCTTATGGGAAAAGAGCGCCTTCTAAGCCAGTAAATGCAGTTATGATAGATTTGGCGGTATTTTTCAATGGAGTTTTCAGAAAGATAGGCCTTAGTAAAAGCCCACTAAACAGAAAAACAGCGTTGATAGCCCAGCAAAGAGTCTTTTTCGACAATACCAAAGTGAACACCTTACTAGGCAACCTTTATTACGATCTGGAAGAAACCTTAAACTGGTCCAAATAAACTTATTATTGATCTAGATCGTTTCTTAAAAAGCTACACTTGGGAATAATGATTTATCCCTTCAAGTGCATAAAAAATTTAACAAATCGAGATTTGAGAGACCAAATTATTTGGTAACTTAAATAAACCATAAGACATCCTAATGACCGGAGATCACGAGCATGATTGGGAAAATGACAAGAAGCTGGTAGAGCGATTTGAAAATTCCCTGCAATCCAATCTGGACCTTTACTTTGAAGAAGAGGAATTGGAAGATATTATCCGATTTTACTTTGACCAACAGAAGTTTCTTAAAGCGCTGCGTGCTTCTGAGTTCTCATTAGAGAGATTTCCGTTTTCCGTGGAAATTAAGCTCTTAAAAGCGCAGTGTCTGATCTTTAATGATGAGATGGAAGAGGGGCTGGACATATTGGAAAACATCAACAATATTTCACCCAACAACGAAGAAATAATTTTGGCTTTAGCCAATGCCTATATTCTTGCCGGAACGCCAAAGAATGGAATCACACTTCTTGAAAATTTTCTTCCACTGGCAGAAGATAAAGCAGAGGTGTTTTATTCTCTTGGAAACCTTTACCGCGTTCAGGACAATAATGAAAGGGCAAGTTACTATTTCAAGGAAGCCGTAAAAAACCGCATCAATCATGAAGATGCGCTATTTCAGTTGGCGATGATCACTGAGGAAGAGGGTTCTTTTGACGAAATCCTGGATTTCTATCAGGAGTTTATCGACCAAGACCCTTACAGTGCGGGCGCATGGTATAATTTGGGGGTGGTTTATAACCGCCTTGGAAGGTTTGAAGAAGCAATCAAGGCTTATGACTATGCCATTTTGATTGACGATACATTTGCCTCAGCCTACTTCAATCTGGGTAATGCACTGATGAATACAGAGCAATACGAGCTTGCTCTGGAAGCCTATCAAAATACTATTAACTGTGAAGGTGCCAATGCTGAAAACTGCTGCTATATGGGTTCAGCTTATGAAAAGCTGGACAAAATGGAAGAGGCTTTCAAGTATTTTAAAAAGGCAGCCAAATTCGATGAAGAGTATGACGACGCTTGGTTTGGTTTAGGTATGTGCATGCTGAAGAAGGAAAAGTACTTTGAAGCCATACATTATTTTAAAAAAGCATTAAATCTCACCAAGGAAAATTATAATTATTGGATAGGACTCGCAGATGCTGAATTTCATCTCGGTAATATGCAAGCCAGCTCTGAAGCTTACGAAGAAGCGATCAATTTAGAGCCCGGTATAGTGGAAACCTATGTAAATCTGTCACTTATATATTTTAATCAGAACCGTTTTGAGGAAGCAATCGATGTGACACGCGAGGGAATCGAGGAGCTTCCGGAAGAGGCTGCGCTATATTATCGGCTGGTAGTGTACCTGATCAAAATGGGCAATTACAAGGAGGCGTTTTCATTTTTGGAAATTGGGTTAACTTTGAACTTTGAAAAGCATACCGTCCTGTATGATTTGATGCCAGAGCTGAAGCAGCAAAAGGCCTTATACAAGATTATTGCCCAATTCCGAGAGGAAAATCTCGAGTCTTAACATTAAAACCTCGCTAATGAATTATGAGCTGAATAATATCCCCGTTCGGACTGAAAAGCCACGAACCAAAGGATTTACCATGGCCATGGACAAAGGCCTAAGCCTACGTGCCACAGAAGATTTTGTTGATAGCTGTTCCGATTTTGTAGATATAGTAAAGTTAGGCTGGGCCACTTCCTATGTGACCAAAAACCTAACTCAAAAATTAGCCATTTATAAGGAGGCTGGGATACCTGTCTATCTCGGTGGCACGCTGTTCGAGGCTTTTATTGTCCGGGGTCAGTTCGATGATTACAGGAAAGTATTGGATAAATATGACCTTTCCTTTGCGGAAGTTTCGGATGGATCTATTTCCCTTAACCACGACAAGAAGTGTGAATACATCTCCACACTGGCCAAGCAAGTAACCGTACTCTCCGAAGTAGGTTCTAAGGATGCTGCCAAAATCATTCCGCCGTATAAGTGGATTGAACAGATGCAGACAGAATTGGACGCTGGCGCCTGGAAGGTGATCGGTGAAGCCAGAGAGGGGGGGAATGTCGGGCTTTTCAGAGACTCCGGAGAAGTAAGGCAGGGGCTGGTAGAGGAAATCCTCACTCAGATCCCTGAAGAGCGGATCATCTGGGAAGCTCCTATCAAATCCCAGCAAGTCTGGTTTATCAAGCTGATCGG